>CANBCW010000083.1 GCA_947367115.1 uncultured Clostridia bacterium
ACCGAGTGACCCCCAACGGTGGTAAAGTTTCATCCAGCGTTCGTAACGCATTTGCGGCGGGCCATGCCCGCAAACAATAATTTATCTCACATGGCGTTCTGATCCTCAAAGCCCACCAGCATACCGCCGCGTTCGGCGTAGAAGCTGCACAGGGCGGTGCATGGCTCGACGGTCACATCGGCCTCCGGCCAGCCGGTCAGAATCATCGCCTTCAGCGTCTGGGCGGCGTTTTCATTGAAGCAGTGGGCGATCTTCACCCGGCCGCCGTTATAGCCGCGCTTGCGCATCTCGTCAGCGATGGTCTCAATGGCCTTCTTCTCGCCCCGGCATTTGTGCAGAGGCTCCAGGGTGCCGACCTCTGACGCCACGCCCATGACCCGGATCCCCAGAACACCTGCGATTTTTGCCACCGCGGGGTTCACCCGGCCGTTTCGAGCCAGGTTGGTCAGAGACTCCAGGGAGAAAGCCAGATGGGTATGGCTCTGATAAGCCTGGATATCCTCCACCATCTGCTCATACGCCCGACCCTCAGCGATCCACTGCTGCAGCTTATCCAGAATCAGACCCAGTTCCGGGCCGGCGGAAAGGCTGTCGATGACGCAGACCTTCGCCCCGGGGTTGGCGGCTTCATAATCCGCAGCGGCCTGAGTGGCAGAGGCGTGACTGCCGGAGAGGTTGCTGGTGATGGTCACGGCAAAGATCCGATCCCCGCCGCTGAAGGCCTGGAGCCAGTCGTGAACATTGGGGCAGGAGGTGCCCGACTTGCCCTTGGTCACCTTGATGGTATCGACCATGGCGGCAATATCCAGATTGGGGTCATCCACATATTCCGCCTGGGTGGTGATGATCTTCATGGGCACACTGGCGTATGCCACACCGGACATGGAAAAAACATTGGCCGAAGAATCGGCGACGAGCTTGTAATTCATAAAATCTCCCTTAACAACGCATCGGTTTTTTAATAACTTGATATACGTTATTGTAACCTCTTAACCGTGTTTCGTCAAGAGTTTTTGAAAAACTTATGGTCAGTTTTTCTTGACGTTTCAGCGGTTTTGCTGTACAATAGCTGAAATACCACCAAGGAGGAACATCATGAATCAGAATATGAAGGATGAGATCATGGATTCCATCCGCAATTTTGCCCTGCCCCGGTATGAAGAGATTCCGAATGTGGGATTGTATCTGGAGCAGACCTCGAAATATATCTCCGAATATCTGGCCTGTCTCGGTGATTTCGCCCTGACCGGCTCCATGATCAGCAATTATGTGAAAAAGGGGCTGATCTCCAACCCGGTGAAGAAGCAGTACAACCGGGAGCAGATCGCCTATCTGATCTTCATAGCTGTGGCGAAGACCGTGCTGTCCATGGAGGATATCCGGCTGCTGATCCAGCTGCAGAAGGATGCTTACACGTCCCAGAAGGCGTATGAATACTTCCGGCTGGAGCTTGAGAACGTGCTGTTTTATGTTTTTGGGCTGAAGGAAGAGCTGAAACTGGTGGGCAACGACCGGACGGATACCAAGAATATGCTGCGCACGGTCATTGTTACCGCTGCCCATAAGGCATATCTGGATAAATATTTTGTGGCTCTCCACGCGGAGAAGGATGAAAAAAGTGAATGAATCAGAACTGCCGCGAAAGCGGCAGTTCTTTTTGTGTAACGTGTTCGTAAGATAAATTGTTGTTTGCGGTTCTTTGACGCACGAAAAAAGAAGCATGTCATTGCGAGCCAGTCCGCAGACTGGCGTGGCAATCCCCCGGTTCTTCCGGCATTTTTGGTGGTTATCGTAACATTTGCACACCGCCGTGGGGGATTGCCACGTCGCTTCGCTCCTCGCAATGACAGCGTATCTTAGTGCGCGTAAACAACAATTTATCAAAATAAAAGAAAATGAGAATAATTCCTATTGACAAATACAAAGCGATATGGTATTATCTCGTTGTAAATGATAATCATTCGCGAATAGGAGGTGCCTATGGAGCAGACAACAAAGCAATTCCGCAAGCGCAACGCCATTCTTTCCTGCCTGCGCTCCACAGATGTCCACCCCTCCGCTGACTGGGTATACGCCCAGGTGAAACCGGAATATCCGGACATTTCGCTGGGTACAGTGTATCGGAACCTGGCGCTGTTCAAGCAGCAGGGGCTGATTGCCAGCCTGGGCACGGTAAACGGCGTGGAGCGGTTCGATGGCAACACCGATCCCCATGTTCACTTTATCTGCACCCACTGTGACAGCGTGACGGATCTGCCCCAGATGGCGGTACCGCAATCCCTGTGCAGTCAGGCGGCTGCACAAACCGGCGGACTGGTCGAAGTCTGCCACCTCGCCTTCACCGGCGTATGCAACCGGTGCTGTTCATCCCGAAATTCTTAAAAATCAAATTAAAATCAAATTAAAAAACAATTATTTGGAGGAAAAAATTATGAAGAAGTTTGTTTGCAGTGTTTGTGGCTATGTTCACACCGCCGAGGAGCTGGCCGCGGATTTCCGCTGCCCCGTTTGCAAGGTTCCCGCTTCCAAGTTCGTCGAGCAGAAGGGCGAGATGAAGCTGGCCGCTGAGCATGAGTTCGGCATTTACGAGTCCACTGTTGCCAATAATCCCGACATTTCCGCTGAGGATAAGGCTTATATTCTGGAGCAGCTCAAGGCCAACTTTGAGGGTGAGTGCAGCGAGGTCGGTATGTATCTTTGCATGGCGCGCATCGCCCACCGGGAGGGCTATCCGGAGATCGGCCTGTACTGGGAGAAGGCCGCCTACGAGGAGGCCGAGCACGCCGCCAAGTTTGCCGAGCTGCTGGGCAGCACTCTGGAGCCCAACATGAAGGCCTCCACCAAGGAAAATCTGGCTTGGCGTGTGGACTGCGAGTTCGGCGCTACTCAGGGCAAGACCGACCTGGCCATCTGCGCCAAGAAGAACGGCCTGGACGCCATCCACGACACCGTGCATGAAATGGCCCGGGACGAAGCCCGACATGGTAAAGCATTACAGGGTCTGCTGGAGCGGTATTTTAAGTAAGCTATCGTAGGGGCGTGCATCGCACGTCCGCGGGCGACGATGGTCGCCCCTACAAAGAAATATGCAGGGCGGGGGCTTGCTCCCGCCTGATTTTTATGGTATGATTAAGAAAATCGAAAAGGGGGATTACCAATGGCAAAACGGTTTGTGATCGTTCTGGCTCTGCTGGCCATGCTCCTGTCTGTTTTCGCGGGCTGCGGTTCGAGCAAGGCGCTCACAGGCGACGAGGCGGAAAAAATCGTCATGGAGCATGCGGGCGTGTCGGAAAGTGAGGTCTCCGACATCCACACCCATGTCACCACCAATGATGAGGGCGTGGCCTGCTACAGCATCCACATCACCATCAACGGCACCAGCTATGAATACCTGATTCACGGCATGACTGGCGAGATCCTGTCCTACGGCGAGGGTGGACACTGATTCTATAAAACAAAAGGGCTTCTGTACAAGGCGTGTACAGAAGCCCTTCCTTTTTGATTAGCGGACGTACTCGATGACGACACGGCGGTTCGGCTCGGTGCCGGTAGAGTAGGTGGTGATGTTATCCATCTCCTGCAGAGTGGCGTGGATCACATGACGCTCATAGGCGTTCATGGGCTCCAGCGTGGTGCGGCGGCGAGCCTTCAGCACCTGATACGCCTTTTTCCGGGCATACTTGCGCAGGCTGTCCTCCCGCTTGGCACGGTAGTCCTCAGCGTCCACGTTGATGCGGATATGACCCTCCACATCCCGGTTGATGGCGTAGTTACACAGATGCTGGATGGCATCCAGCGTATCGCCGCGGCGGCCGATCAGGTAACCCAGATCCTCACCCACCAGCTCGACATGGTAAGTATTGTCCTCACCCTTGGCGGCATGAGGAACGGCCTGAGAATTCATGTTCTCCAGCAGACCCTTGAGGAACACTTCGATCTTCTCCTCCACGGAGCCGGCCGCGGCGGGAACATAAACCTTGGGCTCCTTGGGAGCCTTAGCAGGCTCGGGCTTGCGCTCAGGGCGGGGCTTCCGCTCCTGCTTGGGCGCGGCGGGCTTTTCAGCCTTGGGCGCTTCTGCCTTGGGGGCGGGCTTGGGCGCTTCCGCCTTGGGTTCAGCCTTGACAGGCTTGGGCTTCTTCACAGGCGCGGCGGCCTTGGGCTTGCTGGAGCGGGACGCGCTGCCCAGAGCGCTCTTGGGCGCGGCGGGAGCGGGGGTCGGATCGGGTGCCTCATAGGTCACCTGCACCTTGGCGGGCTGAGCGCCGAAGCCCAGGAAACCGGGCTTGGCCTGCTGGAGAACCATGACAGAAACACTGTCACGATCCAGACCCAGCTGGGTTAAGGCAGCCTCGATGGCCAGATCGATGGACTTGCCGGTGGTTACAATGGTCTTTTCCATTTTAGATTATTCCTCCGTAGACTCTGTGCTGTAGCGGTTGGGATCATAGGCACGGCCCTTGCAGTAGGGGCGGTCTTTGATGCCGGACAGGGTAGTGTCATTGCTCTCTTCTTCAATCACAGCACCCTTTCTGGCGGCGTATTCCTTGGCAGCGGTGGCTTTGGAAGCCTGCTCCTCGGCACGCTGCTTCTGCTGCAGCTTCTTCTTACTGGTGTTTTCGGTGATGCCTTCGGGGTTTGCGGCCCGCTTTTCGGCACGGATGCGCTCCTTCTCGGCCTCGGCGTCCAGCTGAGCCTGATAGCGCTTCAGACGCTCGGCATCCTCCACGTCATAGACCTTGCGGTAGTGGCGGGTCAGGAGAACGTCCTCGACGGTACGGACAACACCGCCGACGAACCAGTACACAGACAGGCTGGCGGGAACAGTGAAGCCGATCCACAAAGACATAATGGGCATCATCCACATCATCATTTTCATGGACTGGTTGGACTGGGATTTCTCAGCGGCTTCCTTGTCCTGCAGACCCTTTTCGTTGGTGATGACGGAATTGTTCATCTTCTGGGAGAACAGTGTCTGCAGCAGCTGGCTGCCGGCGCTGATCACAGGGATCAGGAACAGGCCGATGTGCGACCAGTTCCAAATCCATTCGGAACCGAAAATATTAAATTGGGGAATGGAACCCAGGTTCAGACCCAGGAAACTGAAGTTGATACCGGCCAGCGTTTCCGCGCTGATGCCGGGAATAGCAGCCTTGATTTGTTCGGCAAACTGAGGGATGGCCTGAGCGGCCACGACCTGATCGTAATAGCTGTTGCTGAACAGGTTGGGGGCATTGGTTTTGATTACTTCGACGATCTGCTGTGCAACCTCTGCCGATTCGCCCATCAGGTAAACGATGGGGTCACGGATCATGGCCAGCAGGGGCCACAAAATCAACAGGGGTACAAAGCTCCACAGGCAGCCGCCGCAGCCCATGGAAGCGCCTTCTTCTTTCTGAAGGGCTTGAATGGCCTCCTGCTGCTTGGCCTGGTCATTTGCGTATTTTTGCTGGATCTCCAGGATCCGGGGCTGAAGCCGGGACATCTTCATCATGCTCTTCTTGCTCTTGGCGGTAATGGGCAGCAGCACGAGCTGAACCAGAACAGCGAAGATGATCATGGCGAAACCGTAGTTTCCGGTCAGATCATACAGGAAGGAAAGAAGCCAGGCAAAAGGAACGGTAATGATTTTTTCCATTGACAAATCTCCTTGTGGAAGTCATGGGACGGGGTCATAGAAATCACCCTTATAAAAGGGATTGCACCGAAGCAGCCGGCGCAGGGCGAGCCATCCACCCTTCAGAGCCCCGTATTTGGTGATTGCCTCGTAGGCATACTGGGAACAGGTGGGCATAAATCGGCAGCGTGGCGGGGACAGTGGCGAAATAGCGCGCTGGTAAAAGCGGATCAGAGCCAGAAATATCTTTTTCATGCGTCGGATTCCTTTAAAATCCCTGCTTTTTTGGCAAGGGACAGGTAGTTTTCCGTAAGCACATCAAATTTTGCGCCGAGAGAACGGCTGCGCGCCACCACAACAATATCCCAGCCGGGCTGGAACTTTTCCTCATTCAGACGGTAGACCTCCCGGAGCCTGCGGCGGATCCGGTTGCGGATGTGGGCTTTCCCCAGCTTTTTGCTGACGGTGATGCCCACCCGGTTGCCATCCGTCCGGTTTTTTCGGGCGTAGAGCACCAGGTAACCGTTGGCCTGTCCGTTTGTGTGATAAAGCCTGCGGAAAATGTGGTTGAGCTTTAATGAACTGGAAAATTTCATGGCATTTCCTCTCCTGACGCATTTTACAAATCAGCGTCACTAAAAAGGGAGCGGGGCGAATGCATTCGCCCCGCACTTAGCTCCCGTTTCGCTATAAGCGCTTTACGCTGCGATTTTACCCTCGCGTCGGCGCTCAGGCGGACAGAACCTTGCGGCCCTTTGCACGGCGGCGGGCAAGAACCTTGCGGCCGTTGGAAGTAGCCATTCTCTTCCGGAAACCGTGAACCTTGGAACGATGACGACGGCTGGGCTGATAGGTACGCTTCATGTGTACACCTCCTGTCAGGTAATTTTCATATGCTCGACAGTCAGGATTTGACCGCAGCAACACATAGTAACTGACCATAATTGGTCATGCTAGTGTATTATAACCGAAAAACGCAATCAGGTCAACAACTTTTTGCCCCTTTTTCGAGGAATTTGCGTTTGCCGAAAAGGTAAATTGTTGTTTGCCGGCAGTGCCGGCGGACGATACGTGTTGGGCTGGTCAGGTATCGTTACGCCATTGGGTACCGC
>CANBCW010000084.1 GCA_947367115.1 uncultured Clostridia bacterium
TGTCGCCATTCCTCTTCCGACCCGGCATTCGCCGGGCCACCTTCCCCTCGGGGGAAGGTATTGCGCCCATAGGGCGCTGTCGCCCCATCGGGGCGACACATTTACCACACTAAACAACAATTTACCTGACAATCGTTTTTCCGTTGAGCACGGCCTCCACCAGTTTATCATTTTGGTAGTGCAGCTTCAGAAGGAAGAAGGGTGCATCCTTCCACAAAAGATCCAGGAAGATATGATCCCCCTCCCACATAGGCAGGCTGTTCAGGAAATCCCGGCTGACCCACCGAAGCTCCCCTTCGTCGCAGTCCTTCAATTCCCCCTCAAAGCCATCCGCGGTAAACAGGTACATGAACTCCCCTTCCACACCGTCGCACAGGAAGGTCACCACGCCCCGGCAGCGCCAGGAGGTCAGGGTCAGGCCGGTCTCCTCCTTCGCTTCCCGCAGCAGGCATTCGTCGGGGCTCTCCTCCCCTTCAAACTTGCCGCCGATTCCGATCCATTTATCCTTATTGATGTCGTTTTTCTTTTTCACCCGATGGAGCATCAGCACGTCACTGCCCCGGGTAACATAACACAGCGTTGTATTGAACATCTTCTACCCTCTCTGTATCAATTGGATTGCGTGGTGGAGATTGTTCGCCTCCACCCATTCATGTCCCGGTTCCCGCTCGCCGTCCAGCGTCCAGTCCATATCGGCGCTGGCCGTGATCCGAACCCGGGATGCGGAGAGGAACGTGATCATCCGGCAGTTATATTTCTGAGTCCGCAACGCGCGAATACATTCAGACAATTCTGCCAAGTCCTGAGGCGCGCGCACCAGCAGAAGCTCAAATTTTCCATCCCCCATATCCACCTGCTTGGGATCCAGCGTCAGCAGGCCGCCCACAGAGGTGGAATTGCTAATGGCACCGAAGAGGAAGTCATCCTCCACAACGGTATCCTCGTCCAACTCCAGACGGACATGGACATTCTTAAGCTGGGAAAGTTCCTGAATCCCCTCCAATAAATACGCGGTGTGACCCAATGCGTTTTTGACATTCTGGGGCGTGGCATAGCTCGTCCGGGTAAAGGCACCGAAGGAAGCCACATAGGTAAAATACCGCTGCCCGAAGCTGCCCACGTCATAACGCCGAGGCGTTCCTTCCACGATAGCCCGGGCGGCCTCCAGCACATTGGAGGGCAGCCGCAGACTGGAGGCAAAATCGTTGGTAGAGCCTGCGGGGATATACCCCAGCGGTACATCCACTCCCGCCCGGAGCATGCCGGTGACCGTCTCATTGAACGTGCCGTCGCCGCCGCAGCAGGCGATCAGATCCATTTCCGCGGCTCGTTCCTCCACCATCCGGGCTCCGTCGCCGGGGCCGTCGGTCATATAAACGGTCACGTCGCAGCCTGCCCGGTTGAATATGGTTAAAATGTCCGTCAGATAGCGGTTGGCTCGCCGCTGACCGGCATAGGGGTTCATAATAAACAGCATTTTTTTCATTTCGGTCATCTCCAGTTCTATTATACCACAGCCGCCAGATTTGGCAAGTGCGATCCCACCCCGCTTTTCGACTGTGCAGTAAGATAAATTGTTGTTTGCGGGCCATGCCCGCAAACAACAATTTATCTTACCGCATCCATCACCAATCAAAAACCCGGAGCCGAGGTTTACGGCTCCGGGTTGCTTTTTATTCGACTGCGGGCAGGCTGCTGAGGTACTCCTGCACCTTCTGCAGACCCTCGCCAACGATTTCCATGGTGCGCTCGTAGGAGTCTTCCGCCTTGGCAAGCGTACTGTCCGTCAGATCCAGTTGGGTCTTCCAGTCCTCCACGTCCTTATCAAGAGGCAGGATATCATACACACGCTTGCCGGTCTGGCTGCTGGTGTACATATTGATCCACAGTGGCAGCAGCTCTACGTTCTCGACCCGAACTGTACCATCGGAATACTTGGCAAAGGAGAAGCTGAAGAAAATGCCATCCTCCGTGTGCGCTGTCTTGACCGAGGAGAGATTGCCCAGCCGCTGGTTGGACAGCGCATTGCCGGTGGAGTACAGGCAGATGGTCTTATGCGCCTCGTCCGTGGTGCTGGTCAGCAGATCCATGGGCTGAATCACATGGGGATGCCCTCCCACGATCACATCCACGCCCAGATCACAGGCCGCCTGTGCCAAGGCCTTCTGTTCATAGTTCTGCTTGAGCTGAAACTCCACGCCCCAGTGGATATAGAGTACGATGGCTTCCGCGCCGTCGGCCCTCATGTTGCCGATATCCTCCTCCAGATCATCGGAGAAGCCCTGTACATCCGAAGGCAGGAAAGTGTTGATCAGAGGCGATACATGATCCGGCAGCGCAGCACCGCCGTTCAATGCTACCTTATCCCCATTCAGATTGGAATAGGTGTAGCAGATCATGCCGATCCGGATACCGTCGATCTCCTTGATAAGATAGTTGTCATCTTCTTCACTTTCAGCCGTGCCGATGTGATCCAAGCCATGCTCCCGGATCACCTGCTGGGTACGGAAGAAGCCGGTGGTCTGGGTGTCGTAGGTATGGTTGTTGGCAGTCAGCAGCATATCGAAGCCCACATCCTGCAGGCTGGTAACGATGCCATCCGGGCAGTTGAAGTTGGGGAAGCCATGGTATGGATAGCCTGCGTCCAGACCAGCCAGAGTCGTCTCCAGATTGGCGACGGCATAATCCACCGCCCGGACATATTCCTCAAAATGGGTGAAATAGGGGGTAAAATCGTAGGTGCCGTCCCCTACCTCAGCCGGGTTGATGCAGGGCATATGCATCAGCATATCGCCGGTGGCTCCAATCGTGGCGCTGCCTGTCTGTGTCACAGGCGGATTCGTTGGAGCCGTCGATGGCTCAGTGACCTCCGAGGAAGGAACGGTGGCTTCCGTACTGGGCTCCGTAACAGGCCCGGTCGTTTCATCACCGGGGCCTTTGCTTGTCATGTGCAGCATCACGGCAATAAAACCTACCACAAGCAGCACAACTACCAGCCAAAAAATGATGGCGGTATAGTTGACACGCCGTCTTCTGCGCCGGCGAGGGGGATAGGAACGTTCATTGTTTTCCGGCATATCTTTCTCTCCTCTCAGGTATCCAGCAGATAGTGTACAGAACGCACTTCCCTGCCGCCCCGGCAGTAAATTCGGGGAACTCTGCGGCTGATACCGCAGACAAATTCATAGTTGAAGCTGTCCGCCGCGGCAGCGATGGCTTCCATGGTGATCTCCTCGCCACCGTCATGGCCAACCAGCGTCACCGTATCATCCAGCTTTACATCCGGAATATCCGTCACATCCACCATGAGCTGATCCATACAGACGCGGCCTAATATGGGAGCCTTTTTACCGTGGATCAGTACATAGAATTTCCCGGACAGGCTGCGGCGGTAGCCATCGGCATAGCCCACGGGAACGGTTGCGACCGTCGTTGGGCGGCTGGTAACAAAGGTGCCGCCATAGCTGATCGCGCGACCCGCAGGCAGCTCCTTGACATGGGTCACCCGGCTGAGCCATTGCAGCGCCGGGTGCAGAGGCAGCAGCTCCGGTGCCACCTCTGTGCTGGGGTACATGCCGTAGGTCACGATGCCGGAGCGAACCATATCGTAATGATTGGGGAAGTTCATCAGTCCGGCAGAGTTATCCAGATGGCGAATCGGGATCTTGACATCGCGTGCTTCCAGCATGGCGCAGAACCCATCGAACTTCTTCGCCTGCTCCTGGGCAGCCGAAAGGTCGGCACAGTCCGCTGTGGCGAAGTGGCTGAAGATTCCCTCCGCGGTAATACCGGGGAGCTTGACGATGGCGGCGCAGATATCCGCCGCTTCCTCCGTCGGCTGAAAACCGATCCGGCTCATGCCCGTATCCACCGCGAAGTGGAACGGCGCGGTTTTCCCCTGCCGCATCGCCTCCTCAGACAAGGCAATGGCATCGTCATAATGGAAGATTGTCGGGCGCACATTTTCCCGCACCGCGTAAGGGAAAGCGGAGACCGGTGTCCGGCCCAAGATCAGGATTGGTGCCGTCAGTCCCGCCTGCCGCAGCTCCAGCGCTTCCAGCATAGACGACACGCCAAAAAACGCACATTTATCCTGCAAAAGCCGTGCCACCTGAATGGCACCATGCCCATAAGCATCGGCCTTGACCACTGCCATCACCGGCACCCCAGCCTTCTGACGAACAGCGTCAAAATTGGCGGCAATGGTGTCCAGGTCGATTTTTACATAAGTACTGTCGAAATTCAAAATGGAATCAACTCCATACGATCATGATTACCTTGTATCATACCACGTTTTTCCCAAAATGTAAACCGGGCATGCGTTTTTTATCGCATGCCCGGTACGTTTTATTCCATTACAGTTCCATCAGGGTTAAACAAAGGCAGCTTTTCCAGATAGATCAGGTCAGGCCGATCCTGCGCGTCGCCTTCAGCCAGGATGGCCATACGGCCGCAGATCTCGCCGCCAGCCTGCTCTACCAGAGCTTCCAGCGCCTTCAGGCTCTCACCGGTGGAGATCACATCGTCCACAATGAGGATCTTCTTACCCTTCATCAGCGCGGCATCCGCGCCGTCCAGATACAGCTTCTGCTCCTTCGCCGTGGTGATGGAATTGACCGTCACGCTGAAAATATCCCGCATGTACAGCTTGGGTCCCTTCCGAGCCAGGATGTACTTGGCATCTCCTGCCTGACGAGCCATCTCGTGAGCCAGCGGAATGCCCTTCGCCTCGGCGGTGATGATATAGTCATATGCGGGAGCCTGCTTCAGCAGTTCCCGGGCGCAGGCCACGGTCAGCTCCGGATCGCCGAAAATGACGAAACCGGCAATGTACAGGTTCTCATTGACAGGGCAGATCGGCAGGTTTCTCTGAAGTCCCGCCACATTCATGGTATAGTACATGGAAAAATCGCGCTCCTTTTCCTTTTATCTACCACAATTATACCGGATACAAAAGAAATGTCAAGATTGCAGATCATGCCGGTCCACTGTGGGCTTGGGCCGGATATCGCCGGCAGCGGTCAGCGCCATCTTTGTCAGCATCGGGCCAACCAGCTCATAGACCAATACGGAGAACAGCACGATATTGCGCATCATGGCGCCTTCCGTGCCGAACTCCGCCGCCACGGTGACGGACATACCCAGTGCGACACCCGCCTGAGGCAGCAGCGTGATGCCCAGGTATTTGCAAATGCTTTTCTCGCACTTCATAAACCGGGCGCTGACAGAGGCACCGCAGATCTTACCGGCAGAGCGGGCAGCAATATACATCAGACCGATGCCCACCACCGCCAGATCCGCAAACACTCTCAAATCCAGCTCCGCACCGGAGATCACAAAGAACAGCACGTATACCGGGCCGGTCCAGCGCTCGGTCTTGTGCATGATTTCCTCGGAAAAATCGCACAGATTGCAGAAGATGGTTCCGCACATCATGCATACCAGCAGAGAAGAAAAGCCGATCCGCAGCTCGCCAAACTCAAAATGCAGCTTGGACAGGCCTGCGCACAGAGCCACAAAGGCCACCGCCAGGCTCAGCCGCTTGGAGTTGGAGTTGAAATACTTTTCAACCAGGCTGAACACCCAGCCCAGCGCCGCGCCCAGCAGCAAGGATGCCACAATCTCGATCAGGGGATTGACCAGCACCGATACCAAGCTAAGAGAACCGCCGATCAGTGCCTTCGCAACACCCTTGGACACCGCGAACACGATCAGGCCAACGGCATCATCCAAAGCGACGATGGGCAGCAGGATATCCGTCAGAGGGCCCTTGGCCTTATACTGATTGACCACCATCAGGGTTGCCGCGGGGGCAGTAGCCGTAGCGATGGCACCCAAAATCAGGCAGGTGGACACAGGCAGCTTGTCACCCAAAACGAAATGCAGTCCGATCAGAGCCACATCCACAAAGACCGTGGCGGTCAGCGCCTGAAAAATGGCAATGACCGTAGCCTGCCGGCCGGTCTTGCGCAGTGCGCTGATGCGGAACTCACTGCCGATGGAAAAGGCGATGAAGCCCAGCGCCGCGTCGCATACAAGACCCATTTCCTCCACAAATTCAAAGGACTGGAAGCCCAGACCGGGTACGCCCAGCCGTCCCAAAACCAGAGGGCCAACCAGCAATCCTGCCACCAGATAGCTGGTCACGTCCGGCAGATTGAGCTTGGAAGTCAACCGGGAAAGCAGGAGACCTGCAAACATGGCCACACCGATGGCCAATAAAAATTCCATAAAAGCATCCTCTTTTCCATTCAATCAAACAGCTCTTATTATACCGTTTTTACCGGTGGATTCAAGGCTTGTTTTGCACAAAAAAACGTAGGTTTTACACCTCTTTTGTAGGCAAAAAGAAAACGCGCCGCTGAAATTTCAGCGGCGCGCTTCCTTGCGAAAGGGTTTTGGAAAGAAGAGAGGTAGAAAAGAGGATCTACGGAGGTGAAAGGAAGCGGCTCACGGCTTCCGCAACCTTTCTGTTATTAAGATACCGGCAGGTTTTGAACATGCCATAACGGAATTGAAAACAAAAAGCGACAAATTTATGAACGAAATACAGCCATGCGGTAAATTGTTGTTTGCCGGCAGTGCCGGCGGACGATTCGTGTTAGGCTGGTCAGGTATCGTTACGCCATTGGGTACCGCTCGGTATCGTTTTATCTGCGAAATCTGAGCGCTTCGTTACCGAGTGACCCCCAACGGTGG
>CANBCW010000085.1 GCA_947367115.1 uncultured Clostridia bacterium
TCCGAAAGAACAAACCGCCCCTGCAAGGATCGTCACTTGTCAAAACTATTGCAACTTGCTATTGCAATTTGCCAAAAAGATTTGCTGAAAAATATCCCCAATTGGCTTCGCAATGGCATCTGCAGCTGAATGGAGATGTGACACCGGATATGATTTTTGCAAGTGATAGAAACGATTATTGGTGGCTTCTTCCGTATGATGATCCTAAAACGGGTAAGCATTTTGACTTCGTATGGCAGGCATCTCCCCTGGAGCGAATCTGCGCAAAAGGTGAAGCGTGTCCGTATTTATCTGGAAAAGCTGTATGGCCTGGGTTTAATGATCTTGCTTCAAATTATCCGGAGTTAGCGAAGCAATGGCACCCTACGAAAAATGGGGATTTGAAACCTACAGATGTAACCTGTGGAAAAAACAAAAAGGTATTTTGGTATTTACCATACGATGATCCTGAAACAGGGAAACACTTTGACTTTGAGTGGGAGGCGTGGATTAGAGATCGTGTGAATGGGGCTCAATGCCCGTATTTTACAGGGAATAAGGTATGGCCGGGATTCAACGATTTTGCGACTAAGCATCCAGAATTAGCGAAGCAATGGCATCCCATCAAGAATGAGAATTTGAAGCCCACAGAGATTGCGTGCAATCGACATGAAGATGTCTGGTGGCTATATCCCTACGATGATCCGATTACGGGCAAGCATTTCAATTTTGAATGGCGTGCTTCTCCAAATGCAAGAATTACCAATAGTGGCTGTCCGTTCTTAACCGGTAAAGCTGTGTGGCCGGGATTCAACGATCTTGAGAGCCGATACCCAGAGATAGCAAAACAATGGCATCCGACTAAAAACTGTGGGGTTTTGCCGAGTGAGGTTAGCTATGCAAGTAACAAGGAATTCTTCTGGCTATATCCTTATGATGATCCGATTACGGGCAAGCATTTTGATTTTGTGTGGGAAGCGAAGGTAAATAATCGTACACTCTTGGGAGAGGGGTGCCCGTTTGTTGGGAATGATAAAGTTTGGGTAGGGTACAATGATCTTGAGACTCGATTCCCGGTAATAGCAGCGCAATGGCATCCCACAAAGAATAAAGGACTGACGCCCAAAGATGTAGTATATGGCACCCCAATGTCGGTCTGGTGGCAATTTCCGTATACGGACCCCGAAACGGGAAAGGAGTTCTGTTTTGAGTGGCAGGCACCAGTGAATATCAGAACCGGTGTTGGAACCAACGACAGGCATCAATCTGGATGCCCTTATCTATCCTCGAACCCCAAAGTGTGGATGGGATTTAATGACTTGTCGACATGCTATCCGGAAATTGCAGCGGAGTTTCACCCTGCAAAAAATAGAAAACAAACGCCAGATGGGATATACAAGTCTTCAACCCAAAAACTCTGGTGGAAGTGCTCTAATTGTGGAAAAGTGTGGTATGCGTCGGCAAAAGAGAGAATTGAGCAAGGTACGATGTGTTCGCAATGTAGAAAGCAAGTAAACTATTGTACATGAAAAATGACCTCGAAACAAGCAACTCATGTTGCCGCTTCGAGGTCATTTCTTTTACATTTCTATGGCTGAAAAGGTTTGATGATCGACGATATAAAAATGTGCTGTTCGTTGAGCAAATAAAATATCGACGATATAGCGCTGTTTAAAATTTTTTGTTCGTTCTAATCCGCTTTTTTACACATTGAACAGGAAGTTGACGATGTCGCCATCCTTCATGATATATTCCTTGCCCTCACTGCGAACCAGACCCTTGGCCTTGGCGTTTGCCATGGTGCCGCAGGCTTTCAGGTCCTCAAAGGCAATGACCTCAGCCCGGATGAAGCCCCGCTCAAAATCGGTGTGGATCTTGCCGGCGGCCTGGGGAGCCTTTGTACCCCTCTTAATGGTCCACGCCCGACATTCATCGGAGCCCGCGGTCAGGAAGGAGATCAGACCCAGCAATGCGTAGCTGCTCTTGATCAGCCGATCCAGGCCGCTTTCGGCCACACCCAGCTCTTCCATGAACATGGCTTTCTCATCCGGATCGTCCAGCTCGGCAATGTCTGCCTCCAGTTTGGCACAGATGGGCAGCAATTCACTGCCTTCTTCGGCGGCTAAAGCCTTAACCGCCATATAATGACGGTTGTTTTCCGGCTCGTTGATTTCGGATTCGGCCAGATTTGCTACATAAATGGTCTTTTTCAGGGTCAATAGATCAGACTGACCGATGATCGCCAGTTCTTCAGCATCATCGGTATATGTTCGGGCCAGCTTTCCCTCATTCAGATGCTCCAGCAGACCGGTCAGCAGCTGAGCCTCGCCCAGATACTTCTTGTCACCGCCCTTGGCGGCCTTCTGGCACTTGTCGATGCGGCGCTCCACCATTTCGATGTCTGCCATCACCAGTTCCAGGTTGATGATATCGATATCCCGCAGGGGATCTGTGCTGCCCTCCACGTGGGTCACGTTGCTGTCCTCAAAGCAGCGCACCACATGGACGATAGCATCCGTGGTGCGAATGTTACTGAGAAATTTATTGCCCAGACCTTCACCCTTGGACGCGCCTTTAACGAGTCCCGCGATGTCCACGAATTCGATGACCGCGGGGGTGTGCTTTTTGGGCTTGTAGAAATCTGCCAGCCAATCCAGCCGTTCATCGGGGACGGACACCACACCCACGTTGGGGTCAATGGTGCAGAATGCATAGTTGTCAGCCGGAACACCTGCGTTGGTGATGGCGTTGAAGAGGGTGGACTTGCCTACATTGGGCAGTCCCACAATGCCGAGTTTCATAGTGTGTATTTCATCCTTTCGGTTATTTAAAAAGTTCCTGTCATTGCGAGGAGCGCTTGCGCGACGTGGCAATCCCCCGGGTCACCGGACGGTTTATTTGCGCTTTCTTCGGTCGTACAGCTTGGCCAAGCCGCCCTCGCTGGTCTCACGGAAGCGGTGGTTCAGATTTACACCGGTTTCGTGCATGGCTCGGCAGACCATATCGTAGCTGATATTCCGGGAGCCTGTGAGGAAATAGCTCAGGTTGCAGGCATTCATAGCTCGCATGGCGGCAACGGCGTTGCGCTCGATGCATGGGATCTGCACCAGACCACAGATGGGATCGCAGGTCAGACCCAGATGATGCTCCATAGCCACCTCGGCGGCGTATTCCACCTGATCCAGATCCTGTTTGTACAGCTCCGCCAGAGCTGCAGCCGCCATGGAGCAGGCGGTGCCAATCTCGGCCTGACAGCCACATTCCGCACCGGAAATGGAGGCGTTGCGCTTGGTCAGATTGCCGATGATGCCAGCGGTGGCAAGTCCCCGGCAGATCTCCTGGTCGCTTAACCCTCTGGTGTCCTGCACATATTTCAGCACTGCGGGCAGGACACCGCAGGCACCGCAGGTGGGGGCGGTGACGATGGTGCCGTTGTCCGCGTTCTGTTCCGCCACGGCATAGGCGTAGGCGGCGATCATCCGGAACTCCAGCAGGGCAGGGGCGCGGACGGGGATATCCCGCTCCAGCAGATATTTGGCCTTACGCTGAACGTTTAAGCCGCCGGGGAGCGTGCCCTCCGCTGCCAAGCCGTCAGCAATGGACTGCTTCATGACCTGCCAGACTTCCATCAGGAAGTCCCAGATCTCCGGCCCTTCGTTCAGCTCCACATATTCGGACAGCGTGTTGATATAGCGCCATTTGCAGAAATCGGCGATCTCCGCAAAGGAATGCTCAATGTAAACCTCTTCGCTTTCGGCATCTTGCATGCCGGGGATGCGAATGTCCCCGCCGCCGATGGATTCTACCCGGAGTCTGCCGATCTCGGCACCGCCCTGCAGGGCAATGAGATCCATGGTGTTGGGATGAGAGTGTTCCAGCACCTCGTCGGAGAACACGATCTCAGTGGGTAGGGGAGACAGAACCTCCCGCACCACCCGGTCAGTGCCGTGGCCTACGCCGGTTTTGCTGAGAGAGCCGTAAAGAATCACCCGAAATTCGTCAGCCAGGGGATATTTTTCTTTGAACAGCTTGGCTGCTCGCTCCGGACCCATGGTATGTGAGGAGGAGGGGCCTTTGCCGATCTTGTAAATTTCGCGGATGGATTTCATGGAAAAACCTCCGTTCTTTGATATCTCTCGTCAGTATAGCAAATTTCCCGGAGAATTACAACGGCTTTTTAAAAAAGACTGTCCCGAATTTTGTAGGTGTTACACATCATTGTAACACCTACAATTCCGTAAGCAACAATTTATCGAACCATCTTTCCAACCCCTTGACATATATGCTACAATATAATGTATCGAAAAAGGAAAAACCTGAGAGGATGATATACAATGGCTAAAGATAAGAAGGTCGAACAGATCACCGATATGGAGGTAGACTTTGCCCAGTGGTTTACCGATGTGTGCAAGAAGGCACAGCTCATCGATTACTCCTCCATCAAGGGCGTGTTCATTTACCGTCCCTATGGCTATGCTATCTGGGAAAATATCCAGCATATTCTGGATGCTGAGTTTAAGAAGCAGGGCGTTGAGAATGTGTACATGCCTATGCTGATTCCGGAATCGCTGCTGCAAAAGGAAAAGGATCATGTTGAGGGCTTTGCACCGGAGTGTGCCTGGGTCACCCACGGTGGCAATGACAAGCTGGAGGAGCGCTACGCCATCCGTCCCACCTCCGAGACACTGTTCTGCGATCATTGGGCCAATGTTCTGCAGTCCCACCGGGATCTGCCTATGAAGTACAACCAGTGGTGCAGTGTCATCCGCTGGGAGAAGACGTCTCGTCCGTTCCTGCGCCACCGAGAATTTTTGTGGCAGGAGGGTCACACCATCCATGCCACCGCTGAGGAAGCCAAGGCTTTTACGGAGACCATGCTGAATGTCTACGCCGACTTCTGCGAGGACGTTCTGGCTATGCCTGTTACGCGTGGACAGAAGACCGAGAAGGAGAAGTTCAACGGCGCTGAGGCGACCTATACCATCGAGTGCATGATGCATGACCGCAAGGCCCTGCAGGCCGGTACCTCCCATTATTTCGGTGACGGCTTTGCCAAGGCCTTCGGCATCGAGTTCACCGATAAGACGAACCAGAAGACCAATCCCCACGAAACCTCCTGGGGTGTATCCACCCGGCTCATCGGCGGCATCATCATGACCCACGGCGACAATAACGGTCTGGTGCTGCCCCCCAAGGTGGCTCCCATTCAGGTGGTGATCCTGCCTGTGGCTCAGCATAAGCCCGGCGTTCTGGAAGCCGCCGCGGAGCTGAAGAACCGCCTGGTGGATGCCGGTTTCCGCGTTAAGGTGGATGACAGCGATAATTCTATGGGCTGGAAGTGCGCCGAGTATGAGATGAAGGGTGTACCCCTGCGTGTGGAGTGCGGCCCCCGGGATCTGGAGAACGGCCAGTGTGTGCTGGTTCGCCGTACCGATCGTGAGAAGGTCGTTGTAAAGCTGGAGGATCTGGAGACTGCAGTGGCTGAGCAGTTGCAGCTGGTTCATCAGGGAATGTTTGATCGGGCAAAGAAAAACCTGGACGAGCATATCTATGAAGCCCACTCCGTCGAGGAGGCTAAGGAGCTGCAGGAGCGCAACGGCGGCTACATCAAGACCATGTGGTGCGGCGAGCTGGAGTGCGAGCTGAAGATGAAGGAAGTGGCCGGAATGTCTTCCCGCTGCATTCCCTTCGCGCAGGAACATCTGGGTGACACCTGCGCCTGCTGCGGCAAGCCTGCGGACAAGATGATCTACTGGGGCGTCGCGTATTAAATAGTCAAAGAACAGGTCTGCAAAACGCAGACCTGTTTTTCAGCCGAAAATGTAGAAAGATAAATTGTTGTTTACCGGCAGTGCCGGTGGACGATTCGTGTTCAGCTGGTCAGGTATCGTTTTATCTGCGAGAGCTGAGTGCTTCGTTACCGAGTGACCCCCAACGGTGGTAAAGTTTCATCCAGTGTTCGTAACGCATTTGCGGCGGGCCATGCCCGCAAACAACAATTTACACGCACAAAAGGAGGGAATATGGAACGGATTATTATTATCGGCTGCGGCGGCGCGGGAAAAAGCACGCTGGCTCGACAGTTGGGGGAAAAGCTGAACATCCCGGTGGTGCATCTGGACAAGCTGTTCTGGAAGCCGGGGTGGGTAGAAATGCCTACGGATGAGTTTGATGCGCTGCTCCGCCGGGAAATGGAAAAGGAAAAGTGGATCATGGACGGTAACTTCAACCGCACCCTGCCGGAACGCATCAGCCGCTGTGATACCGTGATCTATCTGGATTTCGGCCGCTTTGCCTGTCTGCGGGGTGTGTTAAAGCGGATCCTGACCACCTACGGTACTGTCCGCCCGGACATGGGCGAAGGCTGTCCGGAGCGTGTGGACTTTGAATTTCTCAAATGGATCTGGAATTTTAATAAAAACAAGCGGGAGGGTAATTATAAGCTGCTCAACGAAGCCACCCACGCTGAGACCATTGTTCTGAAAAACCGCCGTGCGGTTCGAAAGTTTCTCCAATCGATTTAGGACGATAAATTGGTGTTTAGGGCACTAAGAAACGCTGTCATTGCGAGGAGCGCATCGCCGTGGCAATCCCCCACGGCGATGCGCAAATGTTACGATTACCACCGAAAATACCGGAAGAACCAGGGGATTGCCATGCCAGTGTGCGCACTGGCTCGCAATGACATACTTCTTTTTTGTGCGGCAATA
>CANBCW010000086.1 GCA_947367115.1 uncultured Clostridia bacterium
CCCCTAAGAACCCCTCCCGCGAACCGACATCCAAGACGAAGCCCCGAGGCTAAGGCGAAAATGTTCCGATTTTCGCCCTGCCGCGTGTATTCTTCCGCTTTTCTAACCGAGTGCGCGACGGGAGATTCTCGCGTCTTTGGCGCGCGGGAGCGCGACACTCAGCGCCTCTTAAGTCGGCTTCTTTTCGTCCTTTTCGTGCCGAACCAAGAAAAGGACATCATACTCCCAAACAACAATCTGCTGTGCGCTTGGGCACCGTGTTGGATTTGTTAAAAATATCTAAATTTTTAAATATATCCTTGACTAATTTAGGCAATATGATATAGTTACATTATAGCAAGTACAACTGAATTTGCGGCATTTGAAAGGAGAAATTTAATGCGTATCACAACACTTCTGACTCAGGCCCGCTTTGCCAAGCAGGGCTGCGATTTTGCGCAGGTTGCACTGCCCCACACCTGGAACGCTCTGGACGGACAGGACGGCGGCAATGACTACTGGCGCGGCATTGGCACCTATGAGATCGATCTGCCCAACCCCACCGCGGGGAAAAAGCAGTACATCGAATTCCAGGGCGCCAACCATGTGGCCACCGTTTACTGCAATGGTAGAGAATTGGGCACGCACAAGGGTGGTTTCTCTACCTTCCGTTATGATCTGACAGCTGCCATGCTGCCCGAGGGCAACAAGCTGACCGTTGTGGTCACCAACGCAAAGAGCGATATCTATCCCCAGAATGCCGACTTTACCTTCTACGGCGGCCTGTACCGGGATGTGAACTTTATCGAGGTGGCGGATGCCCACTTTGATCTGCTGATGGACGGCACCTGCGGTGTGTTCGTCACCCCCCACAATGTAGGCAAGACCCGTGTAGATCTGTTCCCTGTCAATGCCGACGACTGCGTCATCAAGGTGGCGCTGAAGGATGCCGGGGGAAATGTGGTGGGCTGTGCCGAAACAGAGGCTGCAGACCACGCGCATGTGCTGATCGATGTGAAGGAGCCCCATCTGTGGAACGGCATGGAAGATCCTTACCTGTATACCTGTGAGGCTGCCATCGTCAGCGGTGAGGAAGTGCTGGATACCGTGGTGGTGAATTACGGCTACCGCTCCTTCCATGTCTGCCCCAATACCGGCTTCTGGCTCAACGGAAAGAACGTGCCCCTGCACGGCGTTGCCCGCCATCAGGATCGTCTGGACAAGGGCTGGGCCATCTCCAAGGCCGACCATGAGGAGGATATCGCTCTGATCAAGGAGCTGGGCGCCAACACCATCAGACTGGCTCATTATCAGCACGATCAGTATTTCTATGATCTGTGCGACAAGACCGGCTTCGTGCTGTGGGCTGAGATCCCCTTCATTTCTCAGTTCATCCCCACCGAGGAGGCCTATAACAACACCATTTCCCAGATGACGGAGCTGGTGGCGCAGAACTACAACCACCCCGCTATTTGCTTCTGGGGCATCTCCAACGAGATCCTGATCGGCGCGGATCGGGAGGATCTGCGTCAGAACCTGCGGGATCTGAACGAGCTGGCTAAGGCCATGGATCCCAGCCGTTTGACCACCATGGCTCAGGTCTCCATGACCCCCATGGATTCTGAGCACAACTATATCACCGATGTGGTGTCCTATAACCACTACTTCGGCTGGTACGGCGGTGAGGTGGAGGACAACGGCCCCTGGCTGGACAAGTTCCATGCCATGCATCCCGACAAGTGTCTGGGTGTCTCCGAGTACGGCGCGGAGAACATCCTGCTGTGGCACTCTGCGGAGCCTGAGAACCACGACTACACCGAGGAATATGCCAACCACTATCATCAGGAGATGCTCAAGACCTTCGCGGCTCGTCCCTACCTGTGGGCCACCCATCAGTGGAACTGCTTCGACTTTGCTGCCGATGCCCGCAATGAGGGCGGTATCATCGGCCGGAACAATAAGGGTCTGATCACCTACGACCGCAAGATCAAGAAGGATGCCTTCTATGTTTACAAGGCATGGTGGAATCCCGAGCCTATGGTCTGGGTCTCCGGCGGCCGTTTCGTCAACCGAGCCCCCGAGGAGCGCAATGTGATCATTTACACCAACTGCGACCAGGTCACGCTGGTGGTCAACGGTGTGGATGTCGCCACCAAGCAGGCAGTGGATCACATGATCACCTTCGAGAATGTGGCGCTGAACGACGGCGAGAACACCGTGACCGCTTACAGCGGCGAGGTCAAGGGCAACACCATCACCCTCTGCGGCGTTGCGGAGCATGACTATTCCTATGATCTGCCTGATGGCAATCAGGGTGCCAACTGGTTTGACGATCCCAAGCTGGTGGAGATGAAGAAGGCCTTCAAGTATCCCAAGGATGCCTACTCCATCAAGGACAAGATGGGCGCGCTGATGGATAACCCCGAAACCGCCAAGATTCTGGGCGGCTTGATGCAGGGCTTCATGAGCGGCAACGCCATGATGGCTTCCATGGGGCAAATGAGTGAGGAAATGATGGGCTTCATGCGCAATATGCGGCTGGCCGACGGTTTGAAGATGGCCGGTGACGCGATTTCTATGGAAATGAAGCTGAAGCTGAACCAGGCGCTGAACCAGGTTAAGAAGTAAAGGAATGTTTAGGACAAGGGCGTGCCGCGGCACGCCCTTGAATTTTTCTGAAAAGTGTGTTACGGTTTCCTATATTTTGTCGTCTATACTGGTGAAAGGGGGAGGCATCTATGGAGGATCAGGGGATCATCGACCTGTATTATGAGCGTAATGAGCAGGCGATTGCGGAAAGCAATAAAAAGTATGGAAGCTACTGCCACACGATCGCATGGAATGTTCTGAACAGCCGGGAGAGTGCCGAGGAATGCGTCAACGATACCTGGTGGCAAAGCTGGAAGGTCATGCCACCACAGCTTCCGGGATGCCTGCGAGCCTTTTTCGGGCGGATCACCAGAAATTTGGCGCTGGACAGATATCGGGCGGCGAACCGCACAAAGCGCGGCAGTGGGGAAGTATTGCTGGCACTGGAGGAATTGGGGGACTGCCTTGCGGATCATGCGGATGTGGAAGCCCAATATGAACTGCGGGAGTTGGGAGAATGCATCAACCGCTTTCTGCTGGAACAGCCCAAGCGTGACCGGGATCTGTTTCTGTGCCGGTATTACTATGTGTATTCCGTATCAGAGATGGCGAACAAGCAGGGGTTGACCGAAAACCATGTCCGCAGTATTCTGTGCCGGATGCGGAAAAAGCTCCGTGCTGCGCTGGAAAAGGAGGGATATCGGGTATGAGAGAAGAAAAATTGATGGATGCCATGGAATACGTGGATGACGAGCTGCTGGAAAGCGCGGCAGATTCGATGGAGGGGGAGAAAAAGGGTGTTCCGTGGGCTCAACTGGCGGCGATTGCTGCGTGCGTTGGATTAGTGATGGGGGGTCTCCTGCATTTCCGGATAAAGGATCCAACCTTGGGTGATGATCCTATCGTAATGGGAGATTCTACAGTGATGACTGATCCACCCGACACATCCAATCCACCATTGGTGACGGTACCCCCATCCGTAACGGATCCGCCGCCGGTGACGGTGCCGCCCGAAGTGACGGATCCCCTGCGTATTATGGCGCCGGAATACGAGAACGCACTGCTTTCCGCGGAGCAGATCGGTGATCTTTTTTCGGGGACATATGGGGGCACCAAAGTGTATGAGAAAGTGGGTTTCCCAAATGAAGCGCTCTTTACGGCACCTGAGATACCGGATGCGAAAAATATCAATGTCTATCAGTGGACCTACGATGTGAAACCCAGCGAAGCGGAACTGCGGACGGTTCTAGAGGATGTGTTTCCTGTAATCGAAGAAATGTGTGGGATCGATATACCCATGCCCACCATTGAACACACAGAATATGCTTATACCGCATTGACGATCATTGAGGGGAAACGGATATACGCTGCCAGCAGGGCGGCCGATACATACGTTAACTGGGAAAATGATAACAATACGCCGCTGGAGATTAACGGCGAGATGCTTTATGCGAAAAATACCCAGACCGACGAGGAAATCATGCAATCACTGTCTGCGGTAATTCCGTACTTGGAGCATATTTTTGGGATGGATCTGTCAGCATACAAAATTATGAGGGACTATTCGAGTGCTGGTAGCGCTATTTATGGAATGAAGATCTATCTGTATTCCGCCAATCAGATCCATGATGAGATGCTGAAACAGTATGATGAATATCCACCACGCTACTGTGGCGGCGATATGCTTTGCCTGAATTATTCTATACTGGACAACGGCCTAGGATCCGATACGGTGGTATGCCGAGAGATGAAGTATTCCAAACAGCAGCAGCCGTGGTATGAAGTCTATGCTAAGTGCAGGATGCTGTCGCTGGATGAGGCGGAATACCTGCTGAAACAGGGATGTGTATTTTCAACGCATAACTGCCCCCTGTGTATGGCACAGCAGGCAGAAGTGGATTTTTCTGACTATGATCATGTCAGTCTGGAGTATGTGTTTGACGATTATGGCGTGCCGTTCTACACCTTCTATAAAAAGATCGAGGAGAGCGCGGATGGATCCGTCCAGTACGCCAAGACCATGGTGCCAGCCATTGAGGTGTCGGGATTAGAGGAATATTTTGCAGAACAGCAAAAGTATCACAGAAGTTGGTAGATTAAGTCAACCAGGGTGTGCCGCGGCACACCCTGGTTTTTTGCTTGCGGGGGAAGATAAATTGTTGCTTATGGGTTTAATAAACAAACGTGCCCGTAGGGGCCGATGACCACATCGGCCCTCGCCGAAGGCGCTTTTTGCCCATTGTTGGTGCATATTTGCGACATTTTACCGCAGGGCCGATGTGGTCATCGGCCCCTACGGTGGGCGCGTAAACACCAATTTAGCTTTTGATTTTTGGAGTTGCACCTTTGGGTGCAACTTCTTTTTATTTTCCGGCACTGGTTGAAAGGGAGGGGAGCTATGAAGGAGGAATCCTTGAAAAAGCGCATCCGTTCCGGGAAGATCCGGCGGCAGGATGTGGTGCGGCGAATGGCAGAGCTGGCCTTCGGAAAGGCCAATGACTGCGTACGGCTGGTGCTGGAGGACGAGCCGACTGTGGACAAGCTTGACCTAAGCCTTCTGTCTGAGGTCAAGCGCAACGACAAGGGGACGGTGGAGATCAAGCTCATTGACCGGCTGCGGGCTTTGGAACAGCTGTCGCAGGCAGCGGGGCAGGATGAGGGGGACATGGAGTCCTTTCTGAAAGCGCTGCAGGGAGGCGGGGAGGAATCGGATGGGGTATGAGCGGTTCTCCCCAAAGCAGCGCAAGGTGCTGACCTGGTGGATGCCGGGGGACGCACATTCCGGGTTCGAGGCCATCGTTTGCGATGGGGCGGTGCGGTCGGGGAAGACGCTTGCTATGGGGCTGTCGTTTTTTCTGTGGGGAATGACCTGCTTTGATGGAAAACGCTTCGGTGTCTGCGGCAAGACCATTGCGTCCCTGCGCCGCAACGTCCTGTCGGAGATATTGCCGCGGTTGGAGGGGCTGGGGGCAGTGTGGCAGGAAAGGCGGACAGAAAATGTGGTAACAGTGACCTTCCGGGGACATCGGAACCAATTCTACATCTTCGGCGGGCGGGATGAAAGCTCAGCGAGCCTGATTCAAGGTATTACGTTTGCCGGGATCCTGCTGGATGAGGTGGCGCTGATGCCGCAGTCGTTCGTGGAGCAGGCCTGCGCCCGGTGCAGCGTTGCCGGAAGCCGACTGTGGTTCAACTGCAATCCGGCGGGCCCTAGTCACTGGTTCTACAAGACCTGGATACAGGATGCGGAGCAAAGGAAATGTCTTCGGCTGCATTTTACCATGGAGGACAATCCCTCTCTGACGGAGGCCATCCGGGAACGGTACAGGCGGCTGTATACCGGTGTATTCTACCGGCGGTTTATTCTGGGACAGTGGGCGCAGGCGGAAGGCCGGGTATACGACTTCTTTGAGCCGGAGATGGTCGGAGCAGTGCCGGAGGGGCCATTTGAGCAGTGGTACATTTCCTGCGACTACGGAACAGTGAACCCTACATCCATGGGGCTTTGGGGCAAATGCGGCGGAGTCTGGTATCGAGTGAAGGAGTTCTATTTCAGCTCCCGGACGGCAATGCGGCAGATGACCGATGAGGAATATGCCAATGAGCTCGGAAAGCTGGCAGGGGAACGGCACATTACGGCGGTGATCGTGGACCCCTCGGCGGCCAGCTTCATCGAGGTGCTTCGCCGTCGGGGGTGGCGGGTGAAAAAGGCGGACAATGATGTGCTGTCCGGCATCCGGCTGACTTCCGATGCGCTGAAGGAGGGGCGCATTGTGATCTGTGAGGGGTGCGCCGACTGCCTGCGGGAGATGGATGAGTATGTGTGGGATCTGTCTTCCGGGACGAAGGATCGGGTGAAGAAGGAGCATGATCATGCCATGGATGATATGCGCTACTTTGTGTCTACGGTGATGACGGAGCGGGGGAAGGGCTTTACCGCCTGCGCGGTGGAGCGGAGGAGATAGGAAGGGAAATTGGTGTTAAGATACGCTGTCATTGCGAGGAGCGTGTTGCAGAGCGTAGCGAATTTTGAATCAAGCGATTGCCAGTGGCAATCGCACAATATAAACACGCGACGTG
>CANBCW010000087.1 GCA_947367115.1 uncultured Clostridia bacterium
CCAATGGTGGTAAAGTTTCATCCAGCGTTCGTAACGCATTTGCGGCGGGCCATGCCCGCTAAACAACAATTTATCTTACCCGGCGGCAGGTAAAAAGATCCCGGAATCGGTGTGATTCCGGGATCAAAATATTACTTTACCAGCAGCTCCGCAATCTGGATGGCGTTGGTGGCGGCACCCTTACGAACCTGGTCGCCGCAGCACCACAGGCAGATGGCGTTGGGGTTGGTCAGGTCGGGACGGATACGACCCACGAACACGATATCCTGATTGGAGGTGTCCAGAGGCATGGGGTACTGCTTGTTCTTCAGATCGTCCACCAGCTTACAGCCGGGAGCCTTAGCAATGACCTCCCGAGCCTGCTCCACAGTCACGGGGCTGTCGAACGCACAGGTGACGGAGATGGAGTGGCTGCGCACAACAGGCACGCGCACGCAGGTGCAGGAAACATTCAGCTGGGGCAGGTGCATGATCTTGCGGCCCTCGTTCTGCATCTTCATTTCCTCGCTGGTGTAGCCCTCATATTGCTCACTGCCGATCTGGGGGATCAGGTTGTAGGCGATCTGGTGAGAGAACACCTTGGGCTCGTAGGTCTTGCCCTGGCGCAGCGCTTCGACCTCGTTCATCAGCTCGATGGGGCCGTTGGCACCGGCACCGGAGACAGCCTGATAAGTAGAAGCGGTCATGGCCTTGATGGGGGCGATGGAATTCAGAGCGTTGACAGCGGTAACGGTGATGATGGTGGAGCAGTTGGGGTTGGAGATGATACCCTTGTGGTTCTTGACATCCTCGGGGTTGACTTCAGGCACGATCAGGGGCACATTGGGATTCAGACGGAACGCGGAGGAGTTATCCACGAACACAGCACCGGCCTTGACGATGGCAGGGGCGAACTTCTCGGCAATGTCATTCTCGGCAGCGCCCAGAACGATGTCCACGCCCTCAAAGGCGGTGTCGCAGGCTTCCCGGATCACAACATCCTCGCCCTTGAACTTCATGGTCTTGCCTGCGCTGCGGGCACTGGCCAAGGGGATGAGCTTACCAACAGGGAAGTTGCGCTCTTCCAGAATCTTCATCATTTCCTGGCCCACCGCGCCGGTGGCACCCAGGATCGCAACGGTATAGGTTTTCATGTTGTTTTCCTCCTCTTACTTTACAAAGCTGTTATACAGCACGCGGATGGCGTGGGCGAAGTCCTTGTTGTCGACGCCGAAGATGATATTCAGCTCATCGGGACCCTGGTTGATCATGCGGATGTTGATATCCGCTTGACCCAGAGCGGCGAAGATCTTACCGGAAATACCGGGGCGGAAGGCCATCTTCCGGCCAACGGCAGCGACTACGGCGATCTGGTCGTAAACATCCAGCGTGTCAGGCTTCACTTCCTGCTGGATCTCGCCCAGAACGGTGTACAGGCAGGGGGCGATGGCGGCGCTGGGCATGACGACGGACACGCTGTCGATGCCGTTGGGAGCGTAGTCCACGGACACACCGTGGCGCTCCAGAACCGTCAGGATCTTACGCAGAACGCCGACCTCATTGCTCATGCCGCGCTTGGACAGGTGCAGGATGGTGAAATCCTTCTTGCCGGTGATGCCGGTGATGAAGCGGTCGGGATCATTATCGCCGCTGAAACGCTCCCGGATCATGGTGCCGGGATCGTTGGGGGCGTTGGTATTGCGGATGTTCAGGGGAATGTTCTTCTCCCGGACGGGGAAGATGGTGCCCTCATGGAGCACCTGCGCGCCGGAGTAGCTCAGCTCCCGCAGCTCATCGTAGGTGACCTCGGGGATGACCATGGGATCGTCCACAATCCGGGGGTCAGCCATGAGGATGCCGGAAACATCGGTCCAGTTCTCGTAAACATCTGCGTCCAGAGCGGCAGCGGCCAGAGCACCGGTGATATCGCTGCCGCCGCGGGTGAAGGTGCGGATGTTGCCGTCGGGCATCAGGCCGTAGAAGCCGGGGGTGACGACACCCTTGCCCTTCAGCACCTTCTTTAGAGCGGCGTAGGTAGCTTCCTGATCCACGGTGCCGTCGAACTTGAACTTGATCCAGTCCACGGCATCGACAAACTGGAAGCCCAGGAAGGCAGCCATCAGCTTGGCGGAGAAATACTCACCCCGGCTGACCAGCTCATCCTGAGAGATGGCTTTGGCATCCAGCCGCTTCTTCAGCTCGGCGAACTCAGTCTCCAGATCCAGCTTCAGATCCAGCTCATCCCGAATCTCAATGTAGCGGGAGGTGATCATTTCAAAAATGCGGTCGCAGTCCACGCCGTACTGGGTGTGGGCATGGCACAGGTACAGCAGGTCTGTGATCTTGTGATCGTCTTTGCAGCGCTTACCAGCGGCGGAGACGACCACCACACGGCGGCCCCGGTCAGAATTGACGATTTCTTTGATCTTGCGGTACTGGCCTGCGTCGGCCATGGAAGAACCGCCGAACTTTGTTACTTTCAGCATGAGTGTGAACCTCTCTTGTAGAAATAATTCAGTAGGGGAGGGGCTTGACCCTCCCTTTATATAACGGTCGATCTGTCTGGCGGGAGGGTCAAGACCCTCCCCTACAGGCAGAGTGTATTTCGTTACAGTGTATTCTCGGCAAAGGCCGCAATGAAGGCATCGGGGTGCTCTTTCAGCCAATTGTGCATGGCGCTGACGGAAACAGGCTTGGTAATGACCGCACTGCCCCAGCGTTCGGAAGTGTTATCCTCCAGCCAGGCATCCAGATCGCCGCGGACGTAGTAGGTCAGCAGATCGTCATTGACGGCGGCGACCTTCTCACCGTAGGCGCAGTAGAAGCCCTTGCCGTGCAACAGATCCGCGCAGTCCTGCACCACATTATATGCGGTGGGATAGCGGCCTGCGCCCTGGCCGAAGAAACTCATGCGGCCGGAGTACTTGCCGACCAGCGTGATTAGGTTGTAGTTGGAGGGAACGGCAGCCTCAGGCTGACCGACGGTGACCAGCGTGGGCTGGACATAGGCGCTGTACTTGCCGTCGCTGCTCTTGCCGGTGGAGATCAGCTTGCAGGTGTAGCCGTGCTCCGTGAAGGTGGTCACATCCTCGGCGGTGATTTTGCTGATGCCGGCTACGGGGACGGTCGTGGAGTCCAAACTCACGCCGAAGGCGATGTTGGAGGAAAGGATGACCTTGTGCCAGGTATCGATGCCTTCCACATCCGTGGCGGGCTTGGCTTCCGCGTAGCCCAGAGCCTGCGCCTGCTTCAAGGCTTCATCATAGCCCAGACCCAGGCGGGTCATGGAGTCGAGGATGTAGTTGCAGGTGCCGTTCATGATGCCGCCCACACGCTCGATGGGCTGGACACGGCGGGAACGCTCCAGCTCACTGAGCCAGCCGATGCCGCCGCCGACAGCGGCGGTGCAGCGGAACTGAACGCCCATCTTTTCAGCCAGAGGGATCAGTTCGTCGTAATAGGTACATACCAGCGCTTTGTTGGAGGTGACGATGTTCTTGCCGGCTTCAATGGCGGCACGGACAAATTCGTAAGCGGGGTGCAGACCGCCCATAGCTTCGACGACGGTGTCGATGGAGTCGTCTGTCAGGATGCTCCGGAAGTCCTTGGTTACCTCTGCGTCGGGCAGGGTAATATCCTCCAGACAAATGACCTTTGCTACCTGAATATCATCCATATCTGCGGTGATGTCGTACACACCTCTGCCGACAACGCCAAAACCAAGCAGACCGATTTTCATGTTCTCTCCTCCGATATCTATGTAAATGAGTTGTCCTCGCAAACATTTGCATTCATGCTGAAAACACTTGCTTTTTTGACGGAAACAGTATATCATATACCTGCTGAAAATGCAATAGCATCAAAAAAACAAGGAATCAATAGAAAAACAGCCCGATTTTGTGCGGTTTGGCAGAGGATGGGGCAAGTTCAGGAGGATAAAACGTGATCTATCATTCTACACGCAGCGCATCCCTGCGCGCGGACAGCGCCCATGCGGTGCTGGAGGGCTTGGCAGCTGACGGCGGCCTGTACGTTCCCCAGGCGCTGCCTAAATTCGATTGGAAAAAGTGCCTGGAGGGCAGCGCCATGGATATGGCGGTGGATATCCTGTCCGCTTTGCTACCGGATATCCCCAATATGCAGGAGCTGGTGCGCAGAGCCTATACTGGTAAGTTTGCTACGGAGGAGCTGACACCCACCGTTCCTGTGGGCGATTTTCATGTGTTGGAGCTGTTCCACGGCCCCACGTCCGCTTTTAAGGATGTGGCTCTGTGCATGCTGCCCCAGCTTCTGACCGCCGCCCGCAGTGCCAAGGGCGTGAAGGAGGATATCCTGATCCTGACCGCCACCTCCGGCGACACTGGCAAGGCGGCACTGGAGGGCTTCAAGGATGTGGACGGTATCAAGATCTGCGTCTTCTACCCCGATGGCGGTGTTTCTCAGGTTCAGCGGGCACAGATGGTGACCCAGGAAGGCAATAATGTGACGGTCTGTGCCGTTAAGGGCAACTTTGACGATGCCCAGACCGGTGTTAAGCAGATCTTTGCTGCCTGCCGGGATAAGGAATTGCCCAACCGGCTGTCCTCAGCCAACTCCATCAACATCGGCCGTCTGGCTCCCCAGATCATGTACTATTTCAAGGCATACCGGGATCTGCTGGATGCGGGCGAGATCAAAATGGGGGACGAGGTCAACTTCTCCGTTCCCACCGGCAATTTCGGTGATATTCTGGCGGGCTACCTTGCCAAGAAGCTGGGGCTGCCTGTTGGCCGCCTGATCTGCGCCTCCAACGCCAACAATGTGCTGACTGATTTTATCCGCACCGGTACATACGACCGGATGCGTCCCCTGTATAAGACCACCTCTCCCTCTATGGACATTCTGGTGTCCTCCAATCTGGAGCGGCTGCTGTATCTGCTCAGCGGTGACACCGAACTGGTGGCGGGGCTGATGAAGCAGCTCAGCGAAAACGGCTCCTACACCGTGCCTGCTGACCTGCTGTCTGCCATTCAGGAGCAGTTCTGGGCGGACTTCTGTGACGATGCCGGAGCCAATACGGTCATGGGCAAGGTCTGGCAGAAGTACCACTACGTCTGCGATCCCCACACTGCCGCGGGCTGGATGGCTGCCGAAAATTATGTAAACCAGACCGGCGATGACCGTGCCATGGTGGTGCTGTCCACCGCGTCCCCCTATAAATTCCCGGAGGCGGTGCTGACGGCCATCGGTGAAGTGCCTGCGGGCGACGGCTTTGACCAGATGGAGCAGCTCAATGCCGCGACCGGTGTGGCTATCCCCAAAAATCTGGCGAGCCTGCGCACCAAGGCTGAGCGCCACACCGGCGTGATCGAAAAGACGGAAATGCTGGACTTTGTGTTGGGACTATAAGCACAAAAACAGTAGGGGAGGGTCTTGACCCTCCCTGACTTGTAATATGGATACCATATTTGGGAGGGTCAAGACCCTCCCCTACAAAAAGGAGTTTACCATGAAACGAGTAACCATCCGCGTCCCTGCCACCACGGCCAATCTTGGCCCCGGCTTTGATGCCTTCGGCTGCGCTCTGAGCTTGTATACTGACGTGACCTTCGAGGAAACGGATGCGGGGCTGGAGATCACCGGCTGTGACGAGGCATTCACCGGCCCGGACAATCTGGCTTATGTTGCCTACTGCGCTGCCCTTGCCACCATGAGCGAGGAGCTGCGGGGCGTGAAGATCCACATTGACGCGCATATTCCGGTGTGCCGGGGTCTGGGCTCCTCTGCCGCGCTGCTGGTAGCGGGTGCCATGGGCGCCAATGCGCTGCGGGGCAACAAGCTGTCCACCCAAGGTCTGCTGAATATCACCAACGCCATGGAAGGCCATCCGGATAACCTGGCACCTGCTTTCTACGGCGGGTTGACTGCTTCCATGGTGGACAATGGCTTGCCGGTCTGCGTCAACTTCCCGCTCCACCCCGATTGGGAGTTTCTGGCTCTGGTGCCGGATTTTGACCTCCCCACCACCAAGGCTCGTGCAGTGCTGCCGGAGCAGGTCAGCCGGGGGGATGCCATTTATAACATTTCCCACGGCGCGCTGGTGCTGAAAGCGCTGGAGCTGGGGGATGAAAAGCTGCTGCGCAATGCCATGCAGGATCGGCTCCACCAGAAATACCGCAAGTCCTTGATTCCGGATTATGAGAAGATCGAAAGTCTGGTGCGCACCACTGGTGCGGCCTTCTGTCTCAGCGGCGCAGGGCCGACACTGCTGTGCATCACGCAGGATGAACGGTTGGAGGAAAAGCTGGCGCAAAAGCTGGATGCGCTTACCACAGCCAACTGGCAGATGCTGCCCCTGCATATCGAGTTTCAGGGCGCAAGAGTCATCGCAAGTGAATAAGATCGCCCCGGAGCCGCGTTTGCGGCTCCGGGGCGTTGCTTGAGGAATGTAAGGTAAATTGTTGTTTGCCGGCAGTGCCGGCGGACGATTCGTGTTGGGCTGGTCAGGTATCGTTACGCCATTGGG
>CANBCW010000088.1 GCA_947367115.1 uncultured Clostridia bacterium
GCTATTTTGCGCCGCATGGCGGCGCTCGGCGGCCGTAGGCCGCCGCCATTGGCAAAACCCCTAAACAACAATTTATCTTATCAATCAAATCGGAGGAACACGCTATGGACATTCGTCTTGCGGCTGAGCGGGACATTCCCGGCATGCTGGCACTGCTGCTGCAGGTTGGTCAGGTACACCATGAGATCAGGCCGGACATTTTCCCCGCCGGGACACTGAAATATGACGAAAACGCCCTCAAGGAGCTTCTGAAGGATACCGGCCGTCCCATTTTTGTGGCAGTTCAGGGCAGCTTTGTGGCAGGCTACTGCTTCTGCGTCCACAAGGACTACGGCGGCAGCGGCGTATCCACCCGGCGCAAAGAGCTGTATATTGATGACCTGTGCGTGGATGAAAACCGCCGGGGGCAGGGCATCGCCGGGGCGCTGTACCGCCATGTGACCGCTTACGCGAAAGAGCAGGGCTGCCAGTTTATCACTCTGAACGTCTGGTGCGGCAACGACGGTGCCATGCGCTTTTATGAAAACGCCGGCCTGCGCCCCCGCAATATCATGATGGAAATGAAGCTGTGACGGAAGGATAAATTAGTGTTTGAAGTATCGAATGCAGTAAAAGATATGTCATTCCGAGCGAGCGACAGCGAGTCGAGGAATCTACGCATTTCGTTGACATTTCAGGTAAAATCGGTGCGTAGATCCTTCGACTCCGCTTCGCTCCGCTCAGGATGACAGTGTTTCTTTGTTCTCGCAAACAACAATTTATTTTTCCATCCCCTTGATGGAGGACGATCATGCTAATAAAAAATCAAATCTACGATGCCGTGATCAGCGACTACACCGCCGAAGGGCAGGGCATCGCCAAAATTGAAGGCTGCGCCGTATTCATCCCCAACGCGGTCTTCGGCGAGCGGGTCAGCGTACGCATCGAAAAGGCGCAGAAAACATGGGCGGCAGGAAAGATCGTTGAAATTCTGGAACGGTCCCCCCACCGGGTCAACCGGAAATGTCCCGTAGCGAAGGTCTGCGGCGGCTGTGACTTCTGGCACATGGACTACGAGGAAGAGACTCGGCTGAAAGCGGAGCGTGTCCGCTCCTGCCTCAACCGCATCGGCGGCGAAACGCTGGAAAATGTCCCGATCTTAGACGCCCCCACCTGCTACGGCTACCGCAACAAGGCACAGTATCCGGTATCCAGCCAGAAAGGCAGAGCTTACGCCGGTTTTTTCAAAGCAGGGAGCCACAGCGTCGTGGAAAATGAGCGCTGCCTGATTCTGCCCGCCGAAATGGATCAGGTGAAGGATATCGTCATTGCGCACATGAACCGTTTCCGCATCCCGGCCTATGACGAAACCGCCCACGCCGGGCTGGTGCGGCACATCTACGTCCGGCGTGGCGCACAGTCCGGGCAGGTGCTGGTGTGCCTGGCGGTCAATGGGCGCAGACTGCCCCATGACCAGGAATTGGCCGAGGCGCTGACAAAAGTGCCGGGCTTTACCACCTTAGTCCTCAGCGTGAACACAAAAAAGGGCAATACGATCCTGGGCGATGAATTCATCACCCTTTACGGCCCGGGAACCATTGAAGATACCCTCTGTGGCCTTAGCTTCCGCCTGTCCCCCCGATCCTTCTATCAGGTCAACCACCACCAGGCTCAGCGGCTGTACCGAGCCGCTATTGAACAGGCAGGCATCACGAAGGAGGACACCGTTCTCGACCTCTACTGCGGTGTCGGTACCATCACGCTGGCCATGGCCAGCGCCGCGGGGCGTGTCATTGGCGTGGAGGTCGTACCGCAGGCCGTGGAGGACGCCAGGGAAAACGCCAAGCGGAACGGCATCGACAATGCGGAATTTTTCTGCGGCGATGCAGGCGAAGCCGCTCTGGCACTGGAGGCGCAGGGCATCCGTGCAGACGTTGTTGTGGTGGATCCGCCCCGAAAGGGTCTGAACGCTGATACCATTGAAGCTCTGAGCCGCTTCGCCCCCCGGCGCATCGTCTACGTATCCTGCGACCCCGCCACCCTGGCGCGGGACGTGGCGCTGCTGAAGGAGCGGGGCTACGTCCTCAAAAATGCCATGGCGGCAGACCTGTTCCCCCGCTGCGCCCATGTGGAGTCGATCGTGTGTCTTGAGAGGGAGATCTGATCATGCGCTACTTCAAATACGACGGCTCATGGGATGATCTTGAAGCCATGAAACGCCAGTACGGTGATCTGTCCGATCAGGCTCGGCAGCAGCACCGCAAGGCAGAGCGTATGCGCAAATTGGGTACCGCAGTGTTTTCGCTGCTGTTTCTTGTCTGCTTTGCCGGGCTGGTCATTCTGATTCACCTGCTATGGCCTGAAGAGAATACTGTTTTCGGCGAAGTTCTTGCCGCCGTGTGCAAAGTATTCCTGGGCTTGATTGCCCTGATCCTCAGCGCCATCATTGCTTCTTGCGCCGCAATGCCCCTGTGGGCAAAGCACAGCAAAACAGAAAAGGAGCTCACGCGGCAGACCTTGACCCACGCCTGCGCCGCGCTGCGGGAATATTACGGATTTCAGGAGCCTTTTCTGGTAACCAAGTGCTACCGCTCCAGCGACAGGCGCTTTGACCGGCATGATGTGTGCATCTTTGCTGCGGGGAATGAGCTTCGTATCACCGCAAACCTGCACTACGGATTTTTTGATCCCAGCAGAGATCTTGGCTGCTATGTGCTGAGCCGACAGGAACTCACGCTTCAGGATGCCCGCCACAAAGACCGCCCCGCCGTGGAGCTTCAGGCCGGTGAGGTAACCTTTTGTCTGGGATGCAGGGCAAAGTCATTCATAGAAACGTATTTCCCATAATCGACACACCGCCGCTCATAAGAGCGGCGGTGTTCGTTATCGCATCAGTTCATCCGTCAGGCGCAGGATCTCGGGTGCAATACGCTCCCGCTCTTTTTTGACGGTGTAATTGTAAACCGGATAAGCCAGCGCCACCAGCACCATGCCCACAACACCAACGATGATGCCCACCAGCATGCCCAGATCGCCGATGCGCGCGCCCAATTCTGTCATAGCAAGGCTCATGCCGGTGCCCATGACCAGCGCGCCGATGGTTCCCAGAACGATAGACCAGACCTTTCCTTTTTTATAAACAGAACGATCCAGCCGGCGCAGCTGCTCCAGTTTATTCTCCTCTTCGCAGACATATTTTTTACGAATCTTCTCCACCTCTGCCTGCTGTGCGGCAGAATATGTGAAGTGAAAGGTTTCATCTCTGTGTTCCATGACTGCAGCTCCTTATTTCTTTCGTTGCTTTTACTATCAGCAGAATCGACAATGTCACCACCACGACGCTGATTCCACCGCCGGTGGCGGCAATCATGATCCGCTGATCCCCGACTGGCATTTCCGCGCCAAACTGGGCAAACATGGCCGTCTCCAGGTTCAGCATGGAGACCAAGGCCGCTGAAAGGGACACGGTCTTCGCCGTAGACAGAACCGGGCTGCCCAGCTTGCGGTATTTGACCATATCCACAATGGCGTGGACAGTAATATAGAAGGTATAGGCCGCCATGACGTAGATCAGGATGCCGTTATACGTATAGCCCCGGTTCTGGTACAGGATCATCAGCACCGCACCGCTTAAGGATAGATTCACCAGCAACAGAATAAACGCGCACATTCGGGCGCGTTTCCACTCCCCGAGGACACTGCTTCCGATCTCATTCCGACGGACATATCCCACCAGCAGGAAACGCATGAGGGATAAAATCACATAATAGCACGCCAGCACAACAAACCACCAAGACCGGTTCATCCAGTAAGACAGCAGGTTGATACCCACATACAGCAAATTGACCCCCAAAGACGTATACAGGGATACCTTCGTGCGGAACGCCCGGTCGGTCATATAACGGTTGCCCAGCGGGTTGTCATAGATCTTCTGCTTGATCTGCTGATACCGCTTCGGCAGCACCATGACGCAAAATACCGTCACCACGACCACCGTATAAAACGCCACCACATACACCGCGTAAGCCAGCACAGACATACTTAAATTTTTAATCAGGACATACGGCACCGTCACCGCGGTGAACAGTGTTAACAGCACCATCACCCAAATTGGTGGAAACAGCAATTTCTTCCCTATCTTCTTCCAATCCATATCAGTTCCTCCGAATCTTTACGGTGAAGGTGCTGCCCTGCCCGAAAACGCTTTCCACACCGATCTCGCCGTTCAGGATATCCACCACTCGTTTCACCAGCGCCAGACCAAGTCCATTACCCTGGGTTGCGTGGGAGGTATCCCCCTGATAGAATTTCTCAAAAATGTGCATGCCGGTCTCCGGCTTGATTCCGCAGCCCGTATCCGTGACAGAGACCGCCGCCCAATCTCCCTCCACCTTCAGGCTGACACCAATGGTGCCGCCCTCGGGCGTAAATTTCACGGCGTTGGAGATCAGATTGCTCCACACTAAACCTAAAAGCTCCGCGTCGGAACGAATCCGTACATCATCCTCAATATCCGTTTCGATGTTCAGGTTCTTCCGCTCCCAGGCATCCTCAAATTGCAGCAGGGATTGGCACAGCTGCTCGCCCAGATCATATTCCTCGGCCGCCGGGAAGATCTGCTGATTTTCCAGCTTATTCAGTTTCAGAATGTTGGTAATCAGCCTGGCCAGCCGCCGGGAGGCGGTGCTGATGGCCTTGGCGTATTCCTCTTTCTCAGCCTCCGTCAGCCCCGGCTGCTGCAGCATGGTGGCATAGTTGCCCATGACCGCCAGAGGTGTCTTCAGCTCATGGGACACATTGGCGATAAAATCCGTACGCAAGGTTTCCGTTCCGGACAGCTCCTCCGCCATTTTGTTGACGGCAGCGATGATCTGGTTGAAGCCTTCCATGCCCATTGTGCTTTTTAAAGGCGCGATACGCACGGAAAAATCCCCCTGCATGATCTTTTCTGCAGCGGCTGTGATCTTCTTCACCGGACGATCCACCGTCAGCTTCCTGCGCACAAGGTCGAAAACTGTAAACAGCAGCACCAGCAGCACCACATTGCCAAAGGTCAGCTTTGCCGCGTCGGCAATGTTCTCCTCTGTAAAGGTGATGTCCATGGTTGTGGACAGTGTGGACACAAACAGCGTCATGCAGCAGGTAACCACAAAGGCAGCCAGCAGAAAAAACACCACATAATGATTGACTGCCCGCAATATCTGCTTGAATGTGGGCTTTTTCATTTGATTACCACCTTATAACCCAAACCGTGAACGGTCTTGATCTCAAAAGCTTCACAGTCTGCCAGCTTTCCCCGCAGCTTCGTCATATATACATCCACCGCCCGAGGTGCCGTATCCGTATCCGCATCCCAGAATTCGTCCATGAGCTGCTGGCGGGTAAAGGTCTTCTTGGGATAGCTCAGCAGTTTATAGAGAATGTTAAACTCCCGGTTGGTCAGACTAATCTCCTCACCGTTCAGGGACGCGGTGTGCTCGTCGGCATCCATGATAAAGCCCCCCACCTCCAGCTTGCGGCTGGACGCAATCTTCGCTCGGCGCAGCAGCGCGCCGATTCGCAGAAACAGCTCATCCAGATCGATGGGCTTGACCATGTAATCGTCCACGCCGATGCGGTAGCCCCGCTGCTTGGCGGCAAAATCATCCCGGGCAGTCATGAACAGGATAGGGATATTTTCATTCAGGGAGCGGACTGTCTTGGCAAATTCAAACCCATCGATGCCGGGCATCATAATGTCCGAAACAATGAGGTCAAACATGGTGCCGTACATGGCATCATAAGCCTCCGTGGCATCCAGACAGCCAGTAGCCTGATAGCCGCTGTTGTTCAAAAAGGCGCACACGGTGCGGTTCAAGTCCTTATCATCCTCTACAACCAAGATCTGAAACATGATCATCCCTCCACTGTCGGTATTTTTGCTATACTATACCACGCAAATGTTAAAGTTTTGTTTGCGTTTGAAACGACGCAAAGAATATTTCACCATTTCCGTCTTGAACGGTAAGATAAATTGTTGTTTGCGGGCATGGCCCGCTGCAAATGCGTTACGAACGCTGGATGAAACTTCACCACCGTTGGGGGTCACTCGGTAACGAAGCGCTCAGATCTCGCAGATAAAACGATACCGAGCGGTACCCAATGGCG
>CANBCW010000089.1 GCA_947367115.1 uncultured Clostridia bacterium
TATCAGAACCTTTTACCGCACACCACATCAGTCAAAAATCAGAGATTTTTGACAGCTTCTCCTCAAGGAGAAGCCTTTTGCGCCGCATAGCGGCGCTCGGCGGCCGTAGGCCGCCGCCATTCCCCCACCACTTCAAACACCAATTTATCGTACTACTTTGATGTTCGGAAAAGCGCCCATGCGGAAAGCATGGGCGCTTTTGTCAAATTTCGTTCATGGACTTCAGCTTTTCATAAACATCCATATCCGTCATGTTGACAGTCAGGGGCATGATGGTGATGTACCCGCCCATGACTGCGTCGGTATCCAGAGAAAGGTCATGGGAATCCTCATAAACGCATTTGCCAAGGGGGCGGCACATGCCGTTGCCGTCCAGCAGAAAATCGTCAGAGTAGTAGGGGCCGCCTTGATGGGCAAAACGGATGCCCTTAGGCTGGGGCGGGATGTTGATGTTGTAGATGCCGTGCAGATCCAGCAGTTTTTCGCTTTGGATGAAATCAAAGACTTCATCCAGATGCGCCACCGCCTGCTCGTAATATTCCGGACAGGTGGATAGCGCGATGGCAGGCAGACCCAGCACAGCGGCTTCGATTACTGCCGCCACGGTGCCGGAATACATCACGTCTGCGCCAATGTTGAAACCACGGTTGATGCCGGAGATTACCAAATCATACTGCTTTTTCAGACCCAGCACCGCGAACCGCACACAGTCGGCGGGGGTGGAGTCCACAGCCGTCACCGTCACACCGGGAGCCAGCTCCACCTGCCTGTAGGCAAAGGGCTTGTGGATCTCAATGCCGTGGCTCTTGCCGCTCTGCTCTACCATGGGGACGACAGTGGTCACATCGCCCAGCTTTTGACACCAGCGGATCAGGGGCAAAAGCTGGCTGGCGGTGACGCTGTCATCGTTTGTGATCAAAATATTCATAACCAATCCTCGTGGGTTTCCTTGTATTCTTTCACCAGCGCGTCGGCATCCGCCAGCAGAGACTGCACTTCCTCCTGGGAATAGACTGTGGCGCCGCTGGCGCAGGCGTGGCCGCCGCCCCGATATTTTTCTGCAACGGAATTGATGTGGACGAATCGAGAACGCAGCCGGACACGAATGGAACCGGCTTCGTCGCCGTTTTCGATGAAGGCCATCCAGCAGATGCTGCCCCGGATGGAGTCCAGGCAGCCCACGCAGGCGCTGGCCTGCTCCAGAGACAGGCTGAATTCCTCCTGCATGGCCCGGTCAATGTAGATGTAGGCGACACCGTTTTCCGTGATCTGCATCCGGTCGTAAATGTGAGCCTTGAACTTCAGGTAGCCGTAGGCCTCCAGATACAGCCGGGCGAAAAGCATCTGGGTATCCACGCCGATGTCCAGCAATACGGCGGCGTTGCGCAGGGTGTCACCGGTGACACCGTCGTATTTGAAGCGGCCGGAGTCCGTGACCATGCCGGTGTAGAGGTAGGTGGCGGCCTCGGAATCGATCTTCAGCTCATCCCGGAAGGTGCTGTAAAAGTCCACCACCATCTCACAGGCAGAGGAACGATCCTCCTCAACCCACTGGATAGAGCCGTAGCCCTCCAGGGGAATGTGGTGGTCGATCTTGATCAGCTCCCTGCACAGCTTGTAGTTTTTGTTGGAGATCCGAGCCTCGGAGGCGGTGTCCAGCACGATGCCCAGAGCATCGGCGTACAGCGCGTCCTCTACCGGTTCATCCTCCGGGCCGAGGAAGGCCAGATAGGCCGAGGTGTCCTTGTCAATCAGGTAAACCTCCTTCTCCGGCCAAGTGAGCTGGATGATCCGCTTCAGACCCTTGGTGGCACCGACACAGTCACCGTCGTTGCGGACGTGGCGGAAGATCATGATGCGGTCATATTCTTTGATCTTTTGCAGAATTTGTTCTTTTACTTCTCTGTTCATACGTTTTCTCCTGTCAATGCGTCAAGATCGCGCAGCATGGCCATGGCGGTCTCCCGGTCGGGCACGGTGGCACCGCTGGCTTTCATGTGGCCACCGCCGCCGTACTTTACAGCGATGGGGTTGATATTGTAACGACTGGAGCGCAGCTCACACAGCACGCCGTTGTCCGCTTCCGTAAAGTTGACCCAGATATCCACGCCCTTGATGTCCGCCATGGTGTTGACCATGGCGCGGGAAATGGTGAAGGTATCCTTGCCCAGAGCCTTGAATTCCTCCCGGTCGGTGTAAATGTAGGCCACCTTGCTGGGGGTGAATTGGATCTTTAAGGTGAATTTTGCCTTCAGTTCCTTGTTGGCGTATTCATCGGCGTAAAGATTGCGGAATACTTCGTTGGTGTCGAACCCGCTTTCCAGCAGCAGCGCCGCCAGCCGGAAGGTTCGGGCGGTGGTGCCGTCGTAGCGGAACCGGCCGGAGTCCGTGACCATGCCGGTGTACAGGGACTGTCCGGCGATGGGGCCGATTTTCAGACCGCTCTCCCGGGCAAATTCCGCGATCATGCCGCAGCAGCTTTCAAAGCTGGTGTCCACCACCTCGATATCCGCGATATGCTCGCAGAAAATGTGGTGGTCGATGCGCACGGTCTTTGCGGCCAGGGAATAACGCTCGTCGCTGATCAGGGGGCGGGAGGCGCTGTCCAGAATAATGGCAAGAGCCCCTTCATATGCGGAATCCGCAACGTTGTCCATGACGGAATCCGCCATGAAACTGAAAAAGCGGGCATCGTCACCCACGGCATAGACGGTCTTTTCGGGGAAATTATCCAAGATCAAATGCTTCAGGCCAATCTGGCTGCCCAGCGCGTCACCGTCCGGGCGGTTGTGCCGGTGGAGGATGACGGTGTCAAATTCCCGAATCGCCTGCAGAACGTCTTCAAACATGTAAAAATCACTGCCTTTCCAACGCGATATACTTGCGCTTAATTTGTATATCTACTATAATAATTGTGTTGTTTGTTTATTATACCATAATTCGTGTTTTCTTGCAACGAAAATATAGACAATTCGCGGAGGAATGAGATGGAAAGGATCCTGCTCATCGATGGCAGCAATCTGCTGTTTCAAATGTTCTACGGTATGCCAGCCCGGATCGCTGGTGCCAATGGCAAAGCCATCCAGGGAACGCTGGGATTCGTGGGAGCGCTGCTGAAAATCGTCCGTATGACGGAGCCTGCTTACATGGCGGTGCTGTTCGACGGCGAGTGTACCAATCCGCGAACCGAGCTGGATGAAGCATACAAGGCCAACCGCCCGGACTATGCGCGGATGCCGGAGGAGGATACACCCTTTTCTCAACTGCCGGATATTTACGCTGCTTTGGACGCGCTGGGGATCTGCCATGCCGAAACAACAGACTGCGAGGCCGATGACTGGCTGGCGGGCTATGCGCTGCGCTATGGCGGGGCGTATGCGGTGACCATCGCCTCCCAGGACAGTGATCTGTTCCAACTGATCTCGGAGAATGTCCGCGTTCTGCGCTACCGGGGCGAGAAAACAGTGCTCTGCGACAGGGCGTACATCTGGGATAAGCTGGGGGTCACGCCGGAACAGTATGCGGCTTTCAAATCCCTCACCGGTGATTCGTCGGATCATATCCGGGGCGCGGACAAGATTGGCCCTAAGACCGCCGCGGCGCTGCTGAACCAGTTCCCGGATCTGGAGGGGATGATCGCCGGGGCAGGGGAGATACGCAGACCCTCCGTCCGAGAATCCGTCCTGCGCAATGCTGCCCGCCTGCGACTCAATTATCTGCTGATCAAGCTCACCGGGACAACAGAGCTGCCCTTTGATCTGCCTGAAATGGTGTGGCAGTACAAAGGCCAGACAACTACAGAAGTCCTCAGAGCCATTGGCCTGCGGTGAAACCGCTGCGGAGCTTCCGCGGCGGTTTCGCACAATGGGAAATTTTGATATTAGCAAAACAGCGGAGGCGGCAGGAGGGCTAAGCGCGGTTTTGTCATAAACGCTGAATATTGTCGGTTTGCGCGGGAGCGATTGACAAACCCTGAAAAAAAGCTATACTTATGATAGCGTAACATGGAAAGTATGCGCTTTACCCTCAAATCTTGAAAATATCAAGCAACAGGAGAGTATATTATGCGATTTTTATATGGTAAACAAGATCTGCGCAGTCTGGAAAGATCGCAGGAAAACGGCTTTCTGCTGACCAACGGTCTGGGCGGCTATGCGTCTGTCATGGCTGGCTTCGGTGTGCCCCGCTGCGATCAGGGCATCCTCGTCGCCGCGGTCAAGGCTCCCAATGTGCGCATCAATATGGTGCACCGGCTGCAGGAGAAGCTGATCATCGGCGACAGGGAGCTGTTCCTGTCTTCCCAGGGTTTTGCGGACGGCACGCCCGCTGAGGATGGTTATAAGCATCTTGCCAGCTTTTGCTTAGATATGCTGCCCTGCTGGACTTATGATGTGTCCGGCGTCCGGGTGGTGCGCCGCATGGTCATGCAGCAGGAGAAGAATACCACCGTTGTGCTTTACGAGATCGAAAACCGCTCCGGCAAGGCCGTGAAGCTGGATGTGAAGCCCTTCCTGAAGTTCGTGCCCCGGGAGAATATCGTGGAGGCGGAGAAGCCGCTGGTTTATAAGCGCGGCACGGTCAGCGCCGATGGCTATACCCTCTACATCCGCACCGGCGCGGCGCTTGCGAAGATCAAGCCGGTCTGGCAGTGGCTGGCCTATCCGGAGGATGCCAAGGACGGCCGCCCGGACAAGGGCATGGCCGGTGCGGTCTGCCATGCGGTGCAGACCGTGGAGCCCGGCGAAACGGTGAAATTTGAGATCTCCTTCAGCATGGACAGCAAGAAGGTATCCGGCGAGAAGCTGGTGAAGGCACACTGCGCCAGAGCGAAGAAGCTGCTGTCCGCCGCAGGCCTGAAGGATCAACTGGCTCGTCAGTTGGTTCTGGCTGCCGATGCCTACATCGCCCGGCGGGATTCCACCAATGGCAAGACCATTCTGGCTGGCTACCCCCTGTTCAGCGACTGGGGGCGGGATACCATGATCAGCCTGCCTGGCTGCTGCCTGTCCACCGGCCGGTATGAGGATGCTAAGAGCATCCTGCGTACCTTCCTGGCCTATGAAAAGAACGGCCTGGTGCCCAACCTGTTCCCGGAGGGCGAATCCAAGCCCATGTATAACACCGTCGATGCCGCCCTGCTGCTGATCGACGCGGTGTGGCAGTATTATACCCGCACACAGGATGCCAGCTTTGTCGAGGAAGCCTACCCTGTGCTGGAGCGTATCGTTTCCAATTACAAAAAGGGCACTGACCATTGCATCTGCATGGATAGCGACGGCCTGATTCGTGCCGGCGGCGGTCTGGATCAGGTGACCTGGATGGATGTCCGGGTCAATGATATCCTGCCTACCCCCCGCCACGGTAAGCCTGTGGAGATCAACGCTTATTGGTATAACGCCCTGCGGATCATGGAGCAGTTCGCCGCTCTGCAGAATCTGGACGGCACGGCCTACGGCGCACTGGCGGCTCAGGTCAAGGAGTCCTTTGTCAAGACCTTCTATATGGAGGATAAGGGCTACCTGAAGGACGTGATCTCTGGCACCTACAACGATGAGCAGCTCCGCTGCAACCAGATTTGGGCGGTGTCCATGCCCTTTACCATGCTCAGCCCCGAGCAGGAGGAAAGTGTCGTCAACACCGTCCGCCGTCACCTGTATACCCCCTGCGGTCTGCGCACCCTGTCCCCGGAGGATCCGGAGTATCACCCCAACTACGGTGGCGATATGGTGAGCCGGGATATGGCCTACCATCAGGGCACGACCTGGGTATTCCCCATGGGTGCGTACTATCTGGCTTACCTCAAGACCCACGGCGGTACTGCCGAGGCTCGCGCCTATGTCCGCAGCCAGTTGGATGCTCTGGAGCCCATGCTGCGGGAGGGCTGCGCCGGTCAGTTACCCGAAATCTACGAGGGCGATTTCCCCACGGAGAGCAAGGGCTGCTTTGGTCAGGCCTGGAGTGTGGGCGAAATGCTGCGGGTCTTCGAGGCCATTGAGAAAAATTGATCATAGAACGGTAAATTGTTGTTTGCCGGCAGTGCCGGCGGACAATTCGTGTTCGGCTGGTCAGGTATCGTTACGCCATTGGGTAC
>CANBCW010000090.1 GCA_947367115.1 uncultured Clostridia bacterium
TGCGCCCGTAGGGCGCTGGCGCCCCATCGGGGCGACACATTTACCACACTAAACAACACTTTATCTTTCTAAATAACCAGCGGCATGGTGAAGGTGAATTCCGTCCGTCCGTTACGGCTGGACACGGAGATATTTTCACCATGGCTGCATACGATGGTCTTGACGATGTACAAGCCCAGACCCCAGCCGTCCCGGTTCTGGGAACGGCTCTTGTCGATCTTATGGAACCGGTCAAATACCAGCGGAAGTTCTTCCGGGGGGATGGTCTCACCGTCGTTATAAATGGAAATATAGGCTTTGCTGCCGCCTTCCCGGATGCGGACACCAAGCGTTCCGCCGGTGGGACAGAATTTCACCGCGTTGTCCAGCAGATTGTAGATCACCTGGGTCACATAGTCCTGATTGGCAAAGGTGAATACCGGATGCTCCGGCATCTCAACCTCCACTTCCACGCCTTTGGAATTGATCTTCTGCTCAAAGGTGATCAGCACCTGACCTGCGGCCTCTTCCAGATCAAAGCGGGTCTTTTTCTCTTCCGGAATACCGGCTTCCGTCTGCAGCTGGGAGATATCCAGCATGCTGCGCACCAGCCGGCTGAGCCGCTTAGTCTCGTCGGACACGATCTGCATATAGTGCCGGGCTTTCTCCGGGGGGATCGTACCGTCCAGAATGCCGTCGATATAGCCGCCGATGGTAGTCATGGGGGTTTTCAGCTCATGGGATACATTGGCTACAAATTCCTGCCGCTGGTATTCGCTCTTTTGCAGAGAGGATGCCATATTGTTGAAGGCCAGAGCCAGCTCGCTGACTTCCTGCGTGTAATCATCGTGGATCTCGACCCGGGCATCCAGCTCTCCGTGGCCAAAGGCTCGGGCTGTTTTCGCCATGTGCCGCAGGGGGTTGCTCTGCTTATTGACAAAAAAGCCGATGATCAGCACCGAAACCAGAACCACCAGAACGGAAAGCAGGATGAAAAGATCCGTCATCTTGTGCAGCACCGCCTTGGTGGCGGTCACCGGTTGGGATACAATGACGATCCCTAGCACCTTGCCGTCGGACAATCGGATCGGCATGCCGTAGACGAACCGGTTATCCTCGTACAGTCCCTGAATCACGCCGGTATCCGCGGAGCTGCCGGTGGACAGCACCTTGTTCAGATAATCCTGCCCCACGGCCAGTCCCTGATGGTCGCAGCCAAGGGGATCCTCAGAGCAGAGGATGATCTGTCCTTGGCCGTCGCAGATCACCGCGTCAGCTTCGGATACCTGTCCGGCGATGTCCAGATTGATCAGAAAATCCATACTGGACACGGTGTCTTCGGCGTAGTAGGCCACTGCCAGATCAGAGATCACCTGCGCGTCCTGTTTCAGACGGTCAAAGGCATTGTCCGTCAAATAGTCATCCAGCAGTGCCCGCAGAAAAATGCCGACCATCAGCAGCGCCAACAGCAGTACCACGGTAGCCGTGAGAAAGGTACGGCTGTAGGTCGTTTTCATGCTTACAGCACCTCGAATTTATAGCCTACGCCCCAGACCGTTTTCAGGCTCCAGTTTTCGGATACGCCCTCCAGCTTTTCGCGCAGACGCTTGACATGGACATCCACGGTGCGGCTGTCGCCGAAGTAGTCAAACCCCCACACTTCGTCCAGAAGCTGATTGCGGGTGTAGACCCGGTTGGGAGAAGAGGCCAGATAGAAAAGCAGCTCCATCTCTTTCGGGGGCGTATCTACCTTTTTGCCGTCCACGGTCAGCTCGAAAGCGTCCATATCGATGACCAGCTTATCAAACACCAGCCGTCTTGCCTTTTTCTCGGTGGCGACGCCGTTGGCGCGGCGGAGCACGGCCTCAATGCGAGCCAGCACTTCCTTCATTTCGAAGGGCTTGGTGATATAGTCATCGGCACCGGCCTTCAGGCCGGTGACCTTATCGTCCGTTTCACCCTTGGCGGTGAGCATGATCACCGGGGTCTGGCTTTCGGCACGGATGGATTTACAGACGGTCCAGCCGTCCATTACGGGCATCATCACGTCCAGCAGCACCAGATCCGGCCGAATGGAGCGGAATTTGACCAGCCCCTGACCGCCGTCGGACGCGGCGGTGACGGCGTAGCCTTCCTTTTCCAGATACATCTGCAGAAGCTCAGCGATGTTGCGGTCGTCTTCTACGATCAGAACAGAGATAGCCATAGTCATACCTCCTGAAAAATGGCGTAGTATCCTTTTTCCTTCATTATAGCCCAAATTGGTCATTTCTGGTGAACAATTTGTAAAGAGTTACACCCAAATTTGTGAACGAACAAGTTTCGCTTGCAAATATCACCATTTGGGAGTATAGTATAGAACGTTGATATGGTAAATTGTTGTTTGCGGGCATGGCCCGCCGCAAATGCGTTACGAACGCTGGATGAAGCTTTACCACCGTTGGGGGTCACTCGGTAACAAAGCGCTCAGATCTCGCAGATAAAACGATACCGAGCGGTACCCAATGGCGTAACGATACCTGACCAGCCGAACACGTATCGTCCGCCGGCACTGCCGGCAAACAACGATTTCACTTCCTAAGCAGACCAACTCTTGAAAGGAGTATTATATGTTGATCGAGATATTGAAGGCGATCCTGTTTGGTATCGTGGAGGGCATTACCGAATGGCTGCCCATTTCCTCTACAGGTCACCTGATTCTGCTGGACGAATTTATTAAGCTGGACGTTTCCCCGGAATTTTATGAGATGTTCCAGGTTGTTATCCAGCTTGGCGCGATTCTGGCTGTGGTGGTTTTGTTCTTCCATAAACTCAATCCCTTCTCCTCGAAAAAGGGCGAGATCCAGAAGAAAAAAACCTGGGATCTATGGTTCAAGGTGGTCGTGGCAGTGATCCCCTCTGCGGTTCTGGGTCTGCTGCTGGACGATTGGATGGATGCGCACCTGTACAATTATGTGGTGGTGGCGGTCACTTTGATCCTTTACGGCGTGGCCTTCATCTTTGTGGAAAAGCAGAATAAGGGGCTGGAGCCCCGGGTGGCGGATGTCCATGCCATCGATTACCGCACGGCTCTGCTCATCGGCGCATTCCAGTGCCTGAGCCTGATCCCCGGCACTTCCCGCTCCGGCTCCACCATTCTGGGCGGTATTCTGCTGGGGGTGTCCCGCCCCGCGGCGGCGGAGTTTTCGTTCTTCCTGGCCATCCCCACCATGCTGGGTGCCAGCGCCCTGAAGCTGGTCAAGTATCTGTTCGAGGGGCTGGTTCCCACCAGTACGGAAGTCGCGGTGCTGATCACCGGGTGCGTCGTGTCCTTCATCGTCAGCATGGTTGTCATCAAGGCACTGATGGAGTATGTCCGCAAGCGTTCCTTCTCCGCCTTCGGCGTTTACCGTATTATCTTGGGCGCGGTGGTCATCGGCTATTACCTGGTGACAGAGTTTGTAATGTGAATCGCAGAGCAGGCATGCCATCGGCATGCCTGCTCTCTTTATCGGCTGGTGCTATAAATTATTGTTTAGATGATGAAATGTGTCGCCCCTTGCGGGGCGACAGCGCCCTATGGGCGCCTCGGCTCCCCCTCTGGGGGAGCTGGCAAAAATCTCTGATTTTTGACTGAAGGGGTGTCGTTCGTACGATAGGACACTCCCCCAGTCACGCTGTTCGCGTGACACATAGTCTGTTGTGCAATCGCCGCCGGCGATTGTTTATTTAGAATCGCTTCGCTACCCTCAGAGATGGGGCCAAGGGTGGCGCTTCGCGCAGCGGATCCAAATAGGTCGATTGCCGGGGGCAATCGCTCCTTTACTATCGGCTGCGCCGCCGGCGTATTTAATCTCGTAAACAACAATCTTTCTTAATAAATTGAAAAAACAGACTGCCCGGCCATACAGCCGGGCAGTCGTATTACAGTGGGGATTGCTTGATCTTGGCATACCGCCTGGGGTACTGAGGCGGTGTGGGTTTCACTTTTCGCAGGACGATGACCGAATGAGCCGTGCCATCCACAGGGAAATCGGCCACAGTCTCCAGCTTCAAGCCCAGCTTAGCGATGGCGTTTTTGGCTTCCGCCAGCTCGTCCCGGGCGGCGGCACCTTTCATGGCCAGAACCGCACCGCCGACTTTCACAAAGGGGGCAGTCAGCTCCAGCAGAATGTTCAGCCGTGCCACAGCCCGGCTGGTGGCGAAATCATACTGTTCCCGGCGCTTGGTTGCAAATTCCTCTGCCCGGGCGGTCACGCATTCGGCCTCCACACCCAATTCCGGCAGGATCTGCTCCAGCCACGCCATCCGCTTTCCAAGGGAGTCCAGCAGTGTCAGCTTCACTTCCGGGCAGGCAATCTTCACCGGCACACCGGGGAAGCCCGCGCCGCAGCCCACATCAATGAGCCGCTTGCCCTTTAGATCCGCGGTTTTCAATACGCTTAGACTGTCCAGCAGATGCAGCTTTGCCACCTGACTGGGCTCTGTGATGGCGGTCAGATTCATAACCTCGTTCTGCTTCACCACGGCTTCACCGAAGGCGCAGAGCGTTCGGCAGGTTTCCCCGGTCAGCTCCAGTCCCAATTCGGGCAGCCCGGCGGTGAGGGTTTCATACATCATGGTCAGTCCTCCGGCTGGGTTTCCGGCAGAGCACCGACGATGCCGCTGAGATCCACCTGATTTTCATCATAGGGATCAAAGGTAGCCTTGGCATCTTCCTGCTGAGCAGGCAGGATGATCTCCTTGATATAAAGGTTTACCAGCAGGTCACAGACCTCTCCATAGGAGGCCACGCCCTGACCGTCGCCGCTGACCTTGAGATAGGTGTCGTTGACGGTGTTGGCAAGGTTGGTGGCACCTTCATCCTGATTTTCGGCAAAGAACCGGGAGTAGGCGTTCAGATCGTGGGCAAAATTGTCACTGACACCGGCGGCAATACGAGCCGCGGCGGTGGCAGCCTCGGTCGCATTGACGGAGGCCAGGGCGCTGTAGCAGTAGCGGTAGGCCATGAAATAGGCCGAATACTGGAATTCAATGCTGGAATTGGCTCGGCAGGCCAGGAACGCGGCAAAATTGGCATCTCGCTCCACGGCAATGCACATCCGGTGGGACATCTCATGGCACATGGTAAAGGGCAGACCAACGGCGGGGGTCTGGGGATTGACGGCAGCCTCGCCGGTAATGGGCATGGTCATGCCGGTAATACCCATGGAGGTGAACATATCCGCCCAGCCCAGCTTTTTCACAGGGTCTGTGGAGCCTGCAAAGATGGAGTAGCAGTCCACATAGGTCAGGGTCTTAAAGCCATCACCAGCCTGCTGAGCCAGATCCTCGAAGGAGGAGTAGATCACATCGCCCTGTGCGTCACGGGGGAGCTGATCAGCCAGTTCGTTGGCAAGATCCCGGTAATACTCCGTGGCATCCTGCAGTTCTTCCAGTGTGTACGCGGTCATTTCCAGACGAATATCGTCTGCCAGAGGGCCGGCATGATAGTTCAGGCCATAGATACCGGTGTGCAGGAACGCCACCAGCACCACACCGCTGAGCACCCAGCCCAGCCATTGAATAAAGTTCCAACGCAGCACGATCATCAGCACGATGGACGCCAACACCATAACGATCAGCAGCACCACCGCCACCTGCCACACGCAGAAGTCCACGCCGCCAGTCCAGCCGGACAGGAAAGTCTGGACAGTCCGGGTCAGGTAGGGATACACCATGTCCACGAGAACGGTATACTTTGCGGCAAGCTGAGTCAGCCCCCAGGTGATGATTCCGAGGATCGCCGCGAATAAATATCCGCGCCAATATTTCAAAAGGATGCGCCTCCTTTGTAAAAATCTCAAAAAGGTTATAACCTTTAATAGTATAACACACTTTTGCTCGCTTGTCTGCCCCTAATTTTGAATTTTTCGTAAAACAAGCAGATGTTTACATTTTTCCAGCGGTGGTGTATGATAGTAAGGTAAATTGTTGTTTGCCGGCAGTGCCGGCGGACAATTCGTGTTCGGCTGGTCAGGTATCGTTACGCCATTGGGTACCGCTCGGTATCGTTTTATCTGCGAGATCTGAGCAC
>CANBCW010000091.1 GCA_947367115.1 uncultured Clostridia bacterium
CTGTTTCGCCACAATAGAATTATCGGAAAGCTGATATCCGGTGATCCTGCCGCCTTCTTTTACAAGTCCGACGATCCGCTTTGCGTTGGTATTTGCCTGCGGAATCTGATCCAATGTCTGCTTTACAAGTTCCTGTCCGTCCATATTCATTTCTCTTTTGACACTAGTTTTGGCAGGTAGACGGATGCTATGTCTCATCGATATGCTGATAATAGAGATATTGAAATATGAAAGTTATTTGGTAAAATGTAAATGTGAATTATACTTACTTTTACACATATATACCTTGGATGCTGAATTCTGTTACTAAATAAACTCGGCTTATCGAAGATGCATTTAAGGATTTTTTAATAATTTTCATGATATGATCCACCCATCAAAGGAAGAGGAGTGGGAATATGTATCTCAGAATCTTGAAACGCGATTTGAAGCGAAAAAAGTCGATGAATATAATCCTGCTGGCATTTATCCTGCTGGCAACTATGTTCATTTCCAGTAGTGTCAATAATATAATGGCGGTTGCTGGTGGAGTGGATCAGTTTATGGATATGGCTGGAGTGCCGGATCTGGTGGCTGTTGGCATCGACCAAGAGGATGCCTCCGATATTACGGAAGTCGTGGATTCCCTTAATGAGATCGATCGCCACGAGATCCAGCCCATTCTCTTTCTGACCTCTGAAAATCTACGAGTGACTGGCCGGGAGACATCAACAATAGGCGGAAGCTGTATGTATCAGCCCTATAAAGATTTGCAGATGCAGTTCTTCGACCGGAACGATCAGCCCATTACCGCCGTTGCACCCGGGACGGTATGGCTCACCACTGGTGTCATGGAGGTTATGGAGTTAAGCCCTGGCGACAGACTGGAGGTATGTTTTGGTGACATTGTGCGGGAACTAACCGTCGCCGGAAGCCTGAAGGACGCCAGTTGCCTCGGCGGTAGATTCCTGGTCAATTCTGCGGATTATGATTGTTTTGCCCAGATCCCCGAAGCAATCCGAGGTACGATCCATCACATCTACACCACCGATCCTGCTATGGTGACCGAAGTGCTCAATCAGTCCCCAAGCAACATCATGTTCGTAGGCGACAGAGCTAAAATGGCCACCGGCTTCATCATGGATATGATTGTGGCGGGTATTTTGATGGTGGTAAGCATCTGCCTGATCCTTATCTCCTTTGTTGTGCTGCGCTTTACCATAGCCTTTACTCTGACAGAAGAATTCAAACCAATCGGTGTTATGAAAGCCATTGGTATTTCCAACTTTCGCATCCGCTGGCTGTACATCCTCAAATATTTTATGCTTGCTACTGTTGGTGCAGCGGCAGGCTTCTGCCTCAGTATCCCCTTCGGCAACATGATGCTGCAAAGCGTATCCGAAACCATGGTGCTAGGTGCTGCCGGCGGCTTCGGAATCAATGCCCTGTGCGCCCTGGCTGTTGTTGTGATCATCATGGGTTTTTCCTGGGGCTGCACCAGAAAGGTGAATACCCTGACCCCTATAGATGCCATTCGAAGCGGAACCACCGGGGAGCGTTTCCGGAAAAAGAGCTTCCTCCGTATGGGTAAAACGCCCGGCCGGCCTGCGTTTTTCATGGCTGCCAATGATGTTTTCAGCAATCCTCGGCGGTTTATTTCCGTGATCCTGGTGTTTGCCCTGTGTCTGCTGCTGGTGCTGATTCTGGTCAACAGTGTCAACACCTTAAAAAGCGAAAACCTCATCACCGCTTTTGGCATGACGCGCAACCACATTTACCTTTCAGATTCCCAAACGCTGACACCTATTTTGTGGGAGAACGGCAGAGAATATGCCGCTCTTGCACTGGAAAAGGTGGAAGCCACGCTAGACGAAGCAGGCATGCCCTGTAGTTGCACCACGGAGGTGCAGTTCTCCCTGATCCTCACCCACGGTGATAAGATCCATAAGACCACAGTATACCAAGGCATTGGCACCTCTGCCGATCAATACGACTATTACCTGGGCACCGCACCCCAAAACAGCAATGAGATCGCCATCACGCAAATTGTGGCACAGGCCCTGGGGGTGAATATCGGCGACACCGTCACCGTGCGGCTGATGGAAGGCGACCGAGACTTTGTCGTTACCGCACTGTTCCAATCCATGATGAATATGGGCGATAGTGCCCGTATCCACCAGGATGCCCCGGTGGATTTCCGGCAGGTCTCCGGTGTTTACCAATACCAGATTCTGTTCACCGACAACCCCGACAGGCAAGAAATTTCAGACCGTAAGGAACAAATCCTGGCACTTTACGAAGATGGCAAGGCATGGACCGCCGAAGAATACGTTGAAGATCAAGTAGGCGTTGCGGATACCATTAACAGCGTGAAACTCCTTGTTCTGGCCGTGGCGCTGATCATCATCGTGCTGGTCACGGTTTTAATGGAGCACTCCTTCATAACCAGAGAGCGAAGCGAAATCGCTGTTATGAAGGCCCTGGGGTTCCGCAATGGAAGCATTGTTTTCTGGCATACGCTGCGATTCGGCATTGTTGCGAGCATTGCTGCCATTTTGGCTCTGGCACTGCAGCTTCCGATGACAAAGCTTACAGTTGGCCCGGTCTTTTCCTTGATGGGTGCCGACTTCGGTATTGAATATGAAATTGTACCGTTGCAGGTTTTTGCCATTTACCCCGCCGTGGTTCTGGCAACTACCATGGTCAGCGCATTCCTGACTGCCCAATACATTCGCACCGTCCAAACCATTGAGTGCTCCAACGTCGACTAAATAGAAAGGTTAAGGTGACAACATGAAAACCGTATTGGAAGTAAAAGACCTCTGCAAAACCTACATCGTAGATAAGCGGCAGAACAATGTGTTGAAAAATGTCAATTTTACCATTTTTGAGGGAGAAATGATTGCCGTTATGGGGCCTTCCGGCTCCGGAAAATCCACACTGCTATATGCCGTATCCGGTATGGACAGCATCACTGCCGGTAGCGTCAGGTTCTGCGGAACGGATCTGCACACCCTGGAACAAAAGAAACTAGCAGACCTGCGGCTGGATGAGATGGGCTTCATTTTCCAACAGATGTATATGCTGAAAAATCTGACAGTGCTGGACAACATCATCCTTCCGGCCTGCCAGTCGGAGAAGGTTAAGGAGAGCCGTAAGGAGACTGTCCGTCGGGGCCAGGAGTTGATGCGAAAGCTGGGGATCATCGATATTGCGGACAACGACATTACGGAGGTCTCCGGCGGTCAGCTCCAGCGGGCCTGCATCTGCCGCAGCCTGATCAACCGACCCAAGATGATCTATGCTGACGAGCCCACGGGCGCGTTGAACCGGGCATCCTCTGACGAGGTCATGGACGAGTTGGCAAAAATCAACGCCGATGGCGCTACCATCATGCTGGTGACCCACGATGTAAAAGTTGCTGCCAAATGCTCCAGAGTGCTTTATCTGGTTGACGGAAACATCAAAGGCGAGTATGATTTAGGTAACTACACTGCTTCTTCCTCCCTGCGAGATCGGGAGCGTACGCTGAATAACTGGTTGATGGAAATGGGTTGGTAATGATATGGTCGACATCCTGATCGTTGAGGACAACAAAGAGCTGGCGGACCTGCTATGCGATTTTCTTCGGGCGGAGAACTACGTGGTTTCCGTTGCGGACAGCGGCGAAAAGGCACTGACACTGTATGAGCGTTACGGTGCCAGGCTGCTGGTGCTGGACATCATGCTGCCCGGGATGGACGGCTTTGGTGTATGTGCCAAAATCAGAGAGCAGAGCAATACGCCGATCCTGATCGTCAGCGCAAAAACCGGAAAAGACGATAAATTGAATGGCCTGATTCTGGGTGCCGACGACTATATTGAAAAGCCTTATGATATCGATATTCTAATGGCAAAAATCCACGGCATCTTTAAGCGCAGGTATTTCCATGATGAACTGCGGGATGGAAATTTGCGGCTGGACAGGGTCAAACGGACGGCATACAAAGATGATGTACCCCTGACCCTCACCGCCAAGGAGTTCGACCTGCTTCTCCTGCTGATGGAGAACAAGGGCAAACCCCTGACAAAGGAATACCTGTTCAGTCAGGTCTGGGGCAGCGACAGCTTTTCTGAACTGCAAACTCTGACCGTCCATATCAAATGGCTGCGGCAGAAAATCGAGGATGACCCGAAAGATCCCCAGAAGATCCTGACGGTCTGGGGCAAGGGGTATCGGTACATATGAAACGATTTGATAAGATTTTCATCGCAATCATCGTGGTACTCATCGCAGTGATCGTCGCAGCGAATCTGTCCCTGCTCCATACGGACAGATCCGACCATGGCCGCCCTTATCGTGTGGAGGTCAGCCGTCTGGTGCAGCAGATTGAAGCAGGCCAAACCGTTGACCTGTCCGGCTGCGACCATGTGACCGCCGTCACCAAGTATTCCGATGATCCCCAACGTTTTTATGATGCTGACAGCGACTATCTGATCCGACAAATCAACGGCGAGCTGTACCGATTTGACTACACTCCAGCCGTCCGGGATGACAGTGCGCTCATCACGATGAATATTGCGCTGGTTTCTGTGGCGCTGCTGGTAATCGGGGTTCTGCTGTTTCTGCGGCAGAAGATACTCCGTCCCTTCCAAGTGCTGACCGATGTTCCTTACGAACTATCCAAGGGCAACCTCACCATCCCCATCCGGGAGAGCAAGAGCCGATTCTTTGGCCGGTTCGTTTGGGGCGTGGACCTGCTGCGGGAGAACATGGAACAGCAAAAGCAGCGGGAGTTGGCGCTGCAAAAGGAGAAAAAAACACTGCTGCTTTCCCTTTCCCATGACATCAAAACGCCCCTGTCCGCAATCAAGCTGTATGCCAAAGCTCTGTCCAGGGGGTTGTACACCGATAAAGAGAAGCAGCTCCAAATCGTCGGCAGCATCGATGCGAAGGCGGACGAGATCGAAAGCTTCGTATCTCAAATTGTCCAAGCCTCCAACGAGGATTTCCTGAGTCTGGAGGTATGCAACGGCGAATTCTATCTGTCGGAGCTGATGGACCAAATCTGCGGATACTACCGGGACAAACTGTTGCTGGTTAAGATTGGCTTCACTGTCGCACCTTATACCAACTGTCTGATCCGTGGTGATCTGGACCGAGGCGTGGAGGTGATACAGAACCTGATGGAGAATGCCATCAAGTACGGCGATGGTGAACGCATCGATCTTTTGCTGTCCGAAGAAGATGGCTGTATCCTGATTAGTGTCTGCAACAGCGGCTGTACGCTTCCTTCAGCGGAGTTGCCCCACATTTTCGACAGCTTCTGGCGTGGCTCTAATGCAGGTAAACACAAAGGCAGCGGCCTGGGCCTATACATCTGCCGCCAGCTTATGCAAAAAATGGGCGGCGATATTTTCGCTGAAATCAGTGACGGGAGAATGATCGTAACAACGGTATTTCCGAAAGTGTAGAAATGCATTGTTGAGTTGATATCGTAGTAATCAAAATAATAGCGTGTACCACTCTGTGCGCTGTGCTGGAGCGGTTCATGCTTTGCCTCTGCCTCTCCCGGAGATCCGGGGCGGTTCCTTAAAACTATGAAAAGAAACTGTGTTTGATTCCACATTCTACGGATTAGGAAAGACCAACTATATGTTCTTTGAGTCAGTGGTGACCAATGTGGTCTACTATGGTGCGGCCGTTATCCTCTATGCTACCAATGTTTGAATACCGGCACTTACCGGAATAGTCTTGCTGTTTGGTGTGGGTAATGCCTTCGATAGTATCGTGTCCCTTGTTGCGTATCGATGATATGCTAAAGAAAGAAAAGACCGTCAGCGTCCGTGCGCTGACGGTCACACTATTATCCGTTGATTTCACGAGAAACAGAGGGGAGGTTGCCAAGGTTATTGTTTTCACTGCCGTCGGGGATGGATTTCAGATATTCCGTGTCTCCCCGGTGGGCGATGCCGACACCGGCGATCTGACCCTGCTTTGCCATATCCACAG
>CANBCW010000092.1 GCA_947367115.1 uncultured Clostridia bacterium
GCCAAGCGTGCTGCCGCTTTCACCAAGATCGCCAAGGAGCTGATCGTGGCTGTGAAGGAGGGCGGCGGCATCACCGATCCTGCCAACAACTCCCGCCTGGCCACCGTCATTACCAAGGCCAAAGCCGCTAATATGCCCAACGATAACATCAAGCGCTGCCTGGAGAAAGCAGCCGGTGCTGGCGGCGGCGACAACTACGAAACCATCACCTACGAAGGCTATGGCCCCGGCGGTGTGGCCGTCATCGTGGAAACCATGACCGACAACCGTAACCGTACCGCTGGCTCCATGCGCCACCACTTCGACAAGTTCGGCGGTAACCTGGGCGCTTCCGGCTGCGTGAGCTGGTCCTTCGACAAGAAGGGCGTGCTGGTCATCGACAACTCCGAGGATGAGCTGGACGAGGAAGAAGTCATGATGGATGCCATGGAGGCCGGTGCCGACGATTTTGAGGCCGATGGCGACGTGTTCACCATCTACACCCAGCCCGATGACTTCAATGATGTGGTCGCGAACCTGGGTAAATACACTTTCGTGTCCGCCCAGATCGAAATGGTTCCCCAGAACTATCAGAAGCTGGAGACCGAGGAGCACATCTCCCTCATGGAAAAGCTGCTGGATATCATGGAAGACGACGACGATGTCCAGAACGTCTGGCATAACTGGGATCAGGAATAACTCCGCATTTACACAGACACCCCCGGCTTAGCCGGGGGTGTCTGTTCTATATTATCTCAATTAACTTAAAGTGTCGGACGCAGTCCGTATACAACTCCTACATAATTGGGACTCATGCCGCTAAAAGAACCGGAAAGACTTATACGCACCTCATATTGCCCCGCTCCGTATGTCTTTATGACCGAAGGTTCCAGCTGAATGATCTCATAATTTGTACTAGCTTGAATACTACTCGCTCCTCCTGGTGCTGTAGAAGATGCTATTAATGTTCCATTTTTATAAACGCTGATATCAATGTTCAGCCTGCTTGTGGATCCATCCGCTTCCGAACTGGTTACATACCACGCAGTAGCGATTCTGAAAGGGCGACTTATATCGTTACAGCTCACAGTCACCGAATAGGTTCCCGGACCACTTACTCCATGACGTATAAACTGACCAGAACTCGCAATGTTATAGCAGAAATGTGCATTAACCACACCAGCACCTTCCTCATTAGACACTCTTGTTCGCGGAACATAAGTCAGATCCGTCCCCGCATTATAAAACGCGCTAGCCATCAGGGCCGCCTTAATTGTTTCAGGCCTATCAGCTAATGCGCTATTTCTGGACAGCATTTGAACGATCGTTCCGGTTACATGCGGTGCAGCGAAACTTGTCCCCCAAGCTTCTTCGTAGGAGTATATTTGAACATTTCCCGGGGCACATATATCCGGTTTGTTAATCGTTTGAATATTCTCCCTGTATGAACTATACTCAGCTAAAGTAAATGCACCAGAAGCAGTCGGGCTTGTACCCGATGTTGCAACAGCCCCTACTGCGATTACATTGGCTCCTAAACCTAATTGGTTAACATACCCCTTGGTCAATTCGATTCCATTGATCCATGGCAGTAATTTGCTGACACTAGCACACTTTGCATCAGTTAACCTTGCGTCCACGAGAAAATCATTAGTTAGCTGCTGATAATGTTCACGCAGAATGGCTATCCGCTCTTTGCGAATTCTATCATTTGTTTCACGGATCATCGTCTGCTGGGTAATTATTTCCTCTGTTGTTGAAGAAAGTGCATAGCTTTGTGCTTCATAGCTTTCCAATTGAGCCTCAGTAACCCCTGCCCGCTCCATCGCCAAACTATCCACTTCACTCAAATTGACATCGTCACGAATCCGAATTACAACCGGGATCACCTCGTCATCCGACGCACCAGCCAGATATTCCGCAAGTTCATCGGATATTTCGCATTGAGTGACGAGAGTCACTTTCGAATCCGCAGAGATACTCTCATCCGTAATGCCCTCTGCGTGAGAATATGAGGGCATAAGCGTAATAAGGAATATAAAAGCCAGAACAAAAGACAACTGCTTATTCTTCATAATAATACCTCCATATCTATATATTGAATGGCTCCCCTTCAATGCTCAAGAAACCATCGGAATCACCCCCCCACAAGCCATCAATAGTTACAGCTCTTAGCCACCCAAATCTTCTGCGGCAGAGTCTTCGTAGTAATCCATCCAGCTGACTTGTGGATCGCTTGCCAACTGATAGATTTGCCCTTTTGTTAATCGAATTCCCAAAATACAGGGAAGTAGCGTGCTTACACTTTCATACTGCGCATCCGATAAGCCTGTATTTACAAGAAAACCTTCATTGAGTTGCTGATAGTATTCACCCAGAATTGTCACTCGTTCATGGCGGATTCTATCGTAAGCCGGCATTACTACATCCCTTTGAAATACCAGATTTTCCGCATCGCTTAATATCCTTGTTTGATTTTCGTAAAATAAAAGATCTTCAGCAGAGACACCGGCACGCTCCATGGCTAGTTCTTCCACCGTAGCCAGATCCACATTGTCACGAATTCGAATCACGACAGGAAGCAACTCGTCGTCCGTTGCTTCAGCCAGTTTATCCACAAGGTTTCCATATATTTTGCACCCCGAAGGGAAAACATAATCGGCGCCGACCGGAGTCGTATCGCTGGGTTTGGATGCTAATTCGAACACAATTGCAAATCTATCTGATACTAAAATTTCCCTTACCTGTTCCTGTGTAGCAAATATCATACCTCTGGAAAGGTATTCTTCATAAACGCCCAAGTCTTTTATAAACTCCTCGTAAACCTGTTCTTCAGATGCGCCAGTCAGTTCAATAACTCGGATGGCAAAAACATCCCTGGCATCGTTTGACCGGTCAAATGCATTTTGAAGTCCTTCTGAGATGCAGATATGCCCCGGCTTCACATCTCCATAATTCGATGCCTCCATATCCTCAATATTCTCGCCCCATATCACATCTTCATAGGCGATCGTTGGAGTTGTTCCCCGCCGCGTACCATTACTCCACAGTAATACTGCTGTCAAAGCCAAGCACAGGCACGCTGCCAATGCCGCAGGTTTCCAATTGATGCGTTTCTTCTGTGTAACATCGACAAATTCCATGATATATCGGTCGCTGATGCCACCCACGGCATCCAATATCAATTTTCCTGTCATACATGAACCCCCTGATTAAATAAATGTTGCTTTAATCGCTGACGTAAGCGCGTCAGACGAGTACGAACAGTTCCTTGTCTCAATCCGGTAGCCGCGGCAAGCTCCCCAAAGGAATCCAAATACCAATAGCGCCGCACAAACAGCAGCCGATCTGTTCTGCTCAATCCATCCAAGAACTCCTCAATATATCCAGACAGCAATTTGGCATCATAAACTGTTTCCGGCGTTTCCGAACTTGTCAGCTCTGCCTCCAGTTCGTCCAGACATTCCTGATATCCGCTCCTCCGTTTTAAGGCGTTGTTATGCTGAACTCGGTTGATGGATACATTCCGTACAATTCGCAATACATAAGAGAGCAGTGGTTTGGGACGAGCCGGAGGAATGGCATTCCAAACTCCCAGATAAGCGTCATTGACGCATTCTTGGGCATCCTCCTTGTTGAACGTTATATTCTCCGCAGTACGGATGCATATAAGGCCATATTTTGCAGACAATTCAACAATTGCATTCTCTGACCGCTCAAAGAACAGCTCAATAATTGCATTATCATCCATAACATATCACCTGCCTGAAAGATCCTTTCACTTATATACTCAAACTTTACCACAATTTGTTACACATCGCAAACAAGTTCTTCTCCATTATCTTCCGTTGACATTCGTGCTGTTTTCCTATATAATGATGAACAAACAATGAACGGAAAGGAAGTGCCCCGGTGAAGACCAGCGTCAAGCATATGGACTATGACAAGGTCATGTCCCTCCCCCGGTACAAGCACAAAAATCCCAAAAAGCCCAACATCTTCTGGCGCAGCCTCATTCGCCTGCTGACCGTGTTCGGCATGATGGGCACCAAGTTCAAATACGAGGCCGAGGGACTGGATGAACTCAAAAACGAGCCCTGCCTGATCCTGATGAACCACTCCTGCTTCCTGGATATGCAGATCGCCCACCGCATCCTGTTCCCCAAGCATTTCTGCATCGTCTGTACCTCCGATGCTTTTGTGGGCATGGGCGGCTTCATGGGCTGGCTCATGCGCGCCATCGGCTGCTTCCCTACCCAAAAATTCGTTACGGATCTTGGTCTGATCTCTGATATGACCTACGCGCTGAAAACGCTGAAAACCAGCATCCTCATGTACCCCGAGGCCAGCTACTCCTTCGACGGTACCTGCACCGCCCTGCCCCGCAAAATGGGCGTTCTGCTGAAAAAATTCGATGTGCCTGTCATCATGATCGAGACCTTCGGTGCGTTCTCCCGCAATCCCCTGTACAACGAGCTGCAGGTGCGCAAAAGTGTCCCAGTCAGCGCCAAGGCTCGGTGCCTGTTCACCCGGGAGCAGGTTCGGACGCTCAGTGTCAAAGAGCTCAGTGACGGTCTGGATGAAGCCTTCGGCTTTGACCACTTCAAGTGGCAGGCAGAACAGGGCATCGAGATCAACGATGATTTCCGGGCAGACGGCCTGGAGCGCATCCTCTACAAATGCCCCCATTGCGGTGCGGAAGGCCACATGGAAGGCCGGGGCATCCACCTGTCCTGCGGCAAGTGTGGCAAGAAATATGAGCTGACCCCCATCGGCAAGCTGAAAGCTCTGGAAGGCGAAACCGAATTCCCCCATATCCCCGACTGGTTCCGCTGGGAGCGGGAGCAGGTGCGGCAGGAAATTATGGATGGAACCTATCTGCTGGATACGGATGTTCAGATCGGTATGCTGGTGGATTTCCAGCACATCTACATGGTAGGCGAAGGCCACCTGGTTCACGATCTGAACGGCTTCACCCTCACCGGCTGTGACGGACGGCTGAACTACACGCAGAAGCCCCTGAGCTGCTACGGCCTGTATGCCGATTACTACTGGTACGAAATTGCTGACACCATCTGCATCGGCAACAATGAGCACCTGTACTACTGCTTCCCGAAAACAGCTACCCCTGTGGCGAAGGCTAGACTTGCAACAGAAGAGATGTACAAGCTGTATAAATCCCGCAAGCTGCCCATCAAAACCGAAGCAACCGTATAACAAAACCGCGTGCCGGAACTCCGGCACGCGGTTTGTCTGAAATTCATCTTGCGGTATTGGGATTATCCGTACGCCCCAGCAAATAATCAACCGACACATCAAAGTAATCCGCGAATGCGATCAATGCTTTATGATCCGCTTCCCGCTCACCTGTTTCGTATCTGCTGATGCTGTTCTGGTTCATATTCAGATCCATCGCCAGCTTCACCTGCGAAATATGCCGTTTCACCCGCAGCTCTTTTAATCTGATCACCTCATATCCCTCCTTGGCAATATAATACCAGAGTGGTATATTATAAATATCCCACCTTGGTATTACAAGGAGCAATATACATGAATTTAAAAGATGAACTCAGATCTTACTTCGAAAGCCAATCTCCTAATTATGGATATTCCGATTTGCATACTCTGCTGGAAATGCTCTGGAGCACCTACACGCAAGCCAATCCTATCGACAGCAAAGAGATCCGTATGCAGATCCATGCCCTCGAGCCCATCATGGACTCCCTCTCCAATGACCACAGCAACCAATTATTTAATATTATTTTCAAACTCTATGAAGAATGTGAACGAGCCACATTTTTAGAGGGTATCCACGTCGGCGCACAGCTCATAACAGAATTGTCTGATCAAACTCTCTGACACTGCACATATAAAGGAGCTGCCATAAAACTGAAGTGACCCCAAAAAGTTAGACAAATATTTCTAACAAAAATTGTTCAAGCAGCCAAGAGGGCTTGCAGTCTGTGT
>CANBCW010000093.1 GCA_947367115.1 uncultured Clostridia bacterium
TCTTAGGGGAGGGCGCATTTTGCGAAGCAATTAGCGCCTCCCCTATGCCGACTTCTTTGGTTACTTTCTTGTTCGGAAACAAGAAAGTAACACGTCCATTTATCAAACAGCAATTTATCTCTCCCCGGGCATTAAGACAGTTTGAGCCGTCCGGCATTTGCCGGACGGCTCTTGTATCACTCGGTCTGCATCAGCTCTTTGAAGAAGCTCCAAACTTCCTCATCGGTATCGAAGTTGCAAACGTACATCTGGTTTGCCATCGCGCCGGACAGCGCGTCGGGGATGCGGCCCCACATCTTCATGCTGGGGCCGTACTTGGTCATGACCGCGTTGTCATCCAGCTTGTAACTTCTGCCGTCCCGGCGGCCAACAAAGGCACAGTGGTGATGCGGACGATCCATAGGCAGGGTGTTCTTGTCGAAAGCGATCATATCTGCCCAGATCTTGTACACATCGGTCTCATAGGCGAAATTGTACATATCAGGGGTGTAGCCGCCGGCGGGGCGCATATTGACCTCCAAGCCGATGATGTCGCCCTTCTTGCCCAAGCCCTCCTGATCGGCGTTCAGCACGAAATACTCCAGATGGATAAACCGGCTGCGAACACCAAAGGCCTTGACAGTGCGCAGACCCGCATCGATCACATCCGCGGGCAGATCCTTGACGATGTAATAAATAGACTCACCCTGATCGTTGACAATATCCATCAGCGAATGGGGCGTGATATTGCCGGACTCAAATACAGGATTTCCCTTGGAGTCGATGATCGCATCGTAGGTGCGGACATAGCCATTGACGAACTCCTCCATGATGTAGACCTGCTCATCCATGTGATCGATGAAGAACCGCAGCTCGTCATCATTACGCAGGCGGTAGGTCTGGCTGGCGCCCACGCCGTTGTCCGGCTTAACGACCACAGGGTAACCAACCATATGGGCAAACTCAGCGGAGTCCTCGTAACCATGAACCAGATGATACCGTGCCGTGGGGATCCCCGCCTTGGCGTAGTACTCCTTCATAGCGGACTTGCGCTTGATGTAGTCGATCTGGTGGCTCTTGAAGCCGGAGGTAATATTAAACTCGGTGCGCAGCTTGGCATCCCGCTCCAGCCAGTATTCGTTGTTGCTTTCCAGCCAGTCGATCTTGCCGTACTTGTAGGTAAAGAAGGCCACGGCCTTGAACACCTCGTCGTAATTCTCAAGGCTGCTGACCTTGTAATATTCATGCAGAGATTCGCGCAGATTCTGCGTCAGCTCGTCGTAGGGGCAGTCGCCGATACCCAGCACGCGCATACCGTTATTCTTCAGCTCCGCGCAGAATTTCCAGTAAGTAACAGGGAAGTTAGGGGAAATAAATACAAAATTTTTCATTCTCGCTCTCCTCTCGATCAGTATAGGAACCGGGGTGCGTAGTGCGCCACCATCTTATACCACCAGGGCCAGTCATGATCCACATCGTAGCCCCAGTAATCCACCTGGGCGTGGATGCCCTTGCGGCGCATAACTTCCTCCAGGCGGCGGGTGCTGGCCAGCAGAATATCCTCCCAGGCACCCTGACCAACCACGAACAGCATCTGACGGTCATTGTACATCCCCTTGTAATAATGGTCATCGGGCATGTTGCTCAAGTAAGCATTGGGGGTATTGCGGTACAGAATCTCGTCCATGTAGCCGCCGAAATATTCCTCGGAATCATACAGACCGGAAATAGCAAACACCGCGTTGAACAGATCCGGGCGGCGGAAGAACAGGTTCGCTGCATGCATGGCACCCATGGAGCAGCCGAAGGTCATGATGCCCTGATCGTAGCCGTTGCGCTCGCCGCTAAGGTGGCGGATGTACGGAACCAATTCCTCGATCACATAATTGTACCAGCGCTCATGCTGCTCGGTACGCCAGCGGCAGTCTCCGCCGAAATTGGCGTAGGTCTCATTGTCAATGCAGTCGATGGAGTAAACCGTGCAGCGCCCCTCCTCGATCCACTGTGCCCAGTGATCCACCATATGAAAGTTTTCAAAATCAAAGAACCGGCCGCCCTGGCAGGGAACGAACATCACAGGCCGGCCCGCGTGGCCGTAGACCTTGAATTCCATATCCCGGTTCAGATGGCTGCTCCAGTGCTTAAAGTAACGAATCTCCATATCCTCTTTCTCCTCTTCTCAAAGTCCCAGGCAATCCATAAAAATGGGGATCTGCCGCTCCCAGGATGTCTCGCTGTGAGTACCGCCGGGCACGATGCGGAACGCCAGATTGACCCGCTTGGTCAGCAGCAGATGGCTGGTAGAGATCAGGGCTTCCGCGTTGGCCGCGTGGTTGAACATCTCCAGCGCGCCGTAGTCCATATAGATGCAGGTATCGTTTTTGATCCGGGCTCGTGCAACCATCTCCAGCACCTTACCGGGTGCCACCCAAAGGCTGGGAGACAGGCATGCCGCCCGCTGGAACACATGGTTGTAGCAGGCCGCGCCGTACAGCGCCATCAGGCCGCCCATGGAAGAACCGGCGATGATAGTATTCATCCGGTCAGGCAGCGTGCGGTAGGTTCTGTCGATATAGGGCTTCAGCTCCTTGATCAGCCAGTTCATGTAGATGCTGCCTTTGCCCTTCACCTTGCCCATAGAGGAATTTTCATAATTGATGGGCGAGTATTCAATGATCCGGCCGTTGCCATCGTGATTGCATTCCACGCCCACGATGATCAGCTCCTTGCCGGTCTCCTGCATGTATTTGTTCATGCCCCAGGACTTTCCGTAGGTCGCGTCCTCATCAAAGAACACGTTGTGTCCATCGAACATGTACATAACGGGGTAGCGTCTATCCATTTCCCGGTCATAGGAATCGGGCAGGTAGATGTAGGCGCGGCGTGTCTTGACGCCGGTCAGGTGCGGGATCGTAACATTCCATTTAATAACCATTTTCGGTTTCCTCCGTATAAAACGGCATAATTTTTAACATTCATAGTATAATTCTGATTTTCAGGAATGTCAACGTTTCCAGCCACGAAAATAAGGTGGATTTTTTCGGTTTTTCCGGCATTTTGAACAGAAGTGAAAACATCTTGCTTCACAGGCCACAGAAAAATACCGCTAAATTGTTGTTTATAACGCATCGCGTAGGGCACGCATTGTATGCGTGCCACAATGTAACGACAACACCTATGTAAGAATACTTCGCGATATGGTGAAAAAATCGCCCATGGAGGTCGATTTTTTCATCGGCACGCATACAATGCGTGCCCTACGAAAACTATCCCCAGCAACAACTTTCCACACACAGATCCCCTTCGACAGACTGACAGCCCGGCAGGTAGATCCTGCCGGGCTGCGTGATATGCTTCGTTATTATGCCGCCGTGATATCTCCCTCAATGGAGCCCACTGTTACATGGTAGCTCTGACCGGATACCAGCTCCGGCGTGCTGAAAATAATCACCGAGAACGCCAGTTTCGGCTCGTAGCTCACCAATTCCTTGCCGCTGCTGTCCGATACTGTGATCTTCACGCCGGAGGACTGTCCGCTGCCTACGCTGACCGCCAGCACGCCCTGGGTGTTAGAGCTGAAGGTCTGTGCCATACCGGACGCACCTGTTCCAATGAACACGCCGCCGGTAATGGTAGCGCTGGTGTCATAGTCCAGCGTGGCGGTGTCGCCGCTGTTGGGGCCGCAGACGACCGTATACCCGCCGGTGATCTCCAGATAGCCGTTGGCATCCATTCCATCGCCGGATGCCTGCACATAGAGGTTGCCGCCGTTGATCACGATGCTTCCGTTAGAAGAACTGCTCATACCGCCGTGGCCTCCCATGCCGCCGAACATCTGATCCCTGCCGCCGGTGCCGCTGGAGTCCGTACCGCCCGCCGCGTTGATGCCGTCATCGCTGGCCACCAGAGAAATATCTCCGCCGGTGATCAGGACATTCTGCGCTTCCAGGCCCTCATAGCTTTGCGTAATGTTGATGGTTCCCGCTGTGATGGTCAGATCCGTTTCCGCATGAATGCCATCATCGCCGGATGCAATGCTGATGGTACCGCCGTTTATAACAGCAACTGTATTGGAATGAATGCCATCATCAGCCGAGTCGATGCTCAGGCTGCCATCCTCGATCAGCAAACCGCCGGTAGCCTTCAGTCCCTTCATGCTGGAGCTTCCGTCATCGGCAGTCGCAGCCGCAGCGGTGGAAGTCGCGGAGCTTCCTCCAGGGCGTCCGCCGCCCATACCGCCGGGTCCCATGCCGCCGCCCATAAAGTCGCCGAAACCGCTGGAACTGTGGCTCTCGCCGTTTTCATAGCCGCCACCGGCCAAAATTTCGATCGTTCCGCCGGCGATCTGCATGTATGCTTCCGCGCTGATGCCATCCCCCTCGGCCTCGATATCCACTGAACCGCCGGAAATGTAGACAAAGCCGGTGGTGGCATCATCGGAATCCTCCGCATGAATGCCGTCTTTGCCCGCGTCTATGGTCAGCGCCGCGCCTTTGATCCGGACGCTGTCATTGACATCCAGACCATGAGAAGCGCAATTGACCGTATAAGTGCCGTCGGTGAAAACCAAATCATCCTTGGATACGATTCCATGACCTACAGGCGATGTGACCGTCAGATGACCCGCGCCGTTAAACGTCAGGTCCTGCTTGGAAAAGACCGCAGCATCGATGTTATTTTCATCAATAGCCGTAAGGCTGCCACCGTTGGCAAAAACATTTTCTGTCCCCTCGGCCAATGTTACAAAAACCTTGTCCGCTTCCAGAATATACAGCGCGGCAGAAGTGACGCTGGTAACGGACGCGCCATCCAGCACAAGCTGGGGCTTGTCCGTCTCCTCCGCATCGACGATGATCATGCCGTCACTCAAACTGCCTCGCAGGATATACGTCCCCTCATCTGTGATGGTAACAGTCGTGCCAGATACCACAACTGAGCCGGAGCTACAGGATACAGAGTCCCCATTCAGACTGATAATCACACTGTTTCCTTCTGTGTAGCTGTCCTGTTCATCACGATCCGTAAACATCTCATCATCTGTCTTGTCAAACTCCACATCTACCGGTGTGCGATCCGTATTGCCGGACGTGCTGCCGGGTATCAACCCTTGATCCGGCTGCGTCGGCGTATCAATTGGTGTCAGAACATTGCACCCAGCAAGGAGCAAGGAAAACACAGCAATAAGGGAGAGAATCCTTTTCATAATCACATCAAACTCCTTTGACCCGATTTTCTTTATTATACCACAAGTAACTGAAATATGGCTGAACAAGTTTTGAATTTTTTATGCTTGTCAGAGTAACAAGGCCAATGTCATTAAGTTCCTATGTCATCCTGAGCGAGCGTGTTGCATCGAATAGTTCGAGCCACGCACCGCTCTCAATCCATAAAATAAAGGCCGTCCAGAAGGACGGCCTTTATTTTATGGAGCGGGTGACGAGGCTCGAACTCGCTACCTCCACCTTGGCAAGGTGGCGCTCTACCAGATGAGCTACACCCGCGGAACAGGTTGAATTATAGCACACATCTGCAAAAAGTCAAGCCCTATTTCGTTATTTTTTTAAAATTATTCTTCCGGCGCATTGTAAAATGAACCTGCAATAGAGACAACAAAATATCCATAGTGACGATCCAGTGGTAAAATTAAGCTACC
>CANBCW010000094.1 GCA_947367115.1 uncultured Clostridia bacterium
TACCCAATGGCGTAACGATACCTGACCAGCCGAACACGAATTGTCCGCCGGCACTGCCGGCAAACAACAATTTACCGCACTACAGAAATACAACAGCCGCCACGGTCGTGGCGGCTGTTACATTTTCAGAACCGATATCCGGCATAAAGCAGCCGGGTCAGAGCCGTATTCGCTTCCTCATCCGTAAACAGGGCGGTAAAACGCTTGTCCACCACCAGTGCCTCCAACGTCAGCTCCAGATGGTGCTTATCAGCGAGGATACCGAACCCATCGCTTTCCCGATTACCGGACAGCCACCGCTTTGCGGTCTTCATGGCATCCTCTGGGGCTACCGGGCGCAATCTGACACCCATTCGTGCGGCGGTTTCCCGGTTGGCAAGCCACGCAGCAATAAATTTCTGCTCCATAACGGATCACTCCAAGATCACCGGGCCGTCGTTGGCGCTCAGGGTCTCCTTGATGTGAGCCGCGGCCTCGGCGGGTGTAACGGTGATCTGCTCGCCGGTGCGCATATTCTTCACGGAACACTTGCCCGCGGCGATCTCATCCTCGCCCAGCAGCACCGCGAAGGGCACGCCCAGCTTGTCGGCATAGGCCATTTTCTGCTTGAATTTCTTCTGCTCGCCGTAAAGCTGCACCCGCAGACCCTCACTGCGCAGGGCTTCCGCCAAGGCGATGGCAGAGCCGGGCTCGCTGCCCATGGGCAGAACCAACGCATCCGCAGGAGCCGTCGGCAGCTCGGGATTCAACAGCTTCTGCTCGTCCAGCACATAGAACAGCCGGGTCAGGCCGATGGAAATTCCCACGCCGGGGAGCTTCTTCTCGGTATAGTAGCCCGCCAGATCGTCATACCGGCCGCCGGAGCAGACGGAACCGATCTCCGGGTGATCCAGCAGGGTGGTCTCGTAAACGGTGCCCGTATAGTAATCCAGGCCTCTGGCGATGGTCAGGTCAACAGCGAAATTCTCCTCCGGCACGCCGAAGGCCGCCAGATTGGAGGTAACCGCCTTCAGCTCCGCAAGGCCGGCGTCGAAGATCTCGTTACGTCCGGCATAGCCCTCCAGCGCGGCCAAAACCTCGGCGTTCGTGCCACGGATGGCAATAAACTTCAGAATTTCCTCTGCCTGAGCCTCGGACAGACCGCAAGTTTCCACCAGAATGGCGCGAACCTTCTCCGCGCCGATCTTATCCAGCTTATCCACGGAGCGCATGATGTCGCCGGACTTTTCGGCCAGCTCATTCATGGCGTAGAAGCCATTGAGGATCTTGCGGTTATTGACTCGGATCTGGAACCGACTCAAACCAAAGCCCTTGAATACCTTATAAATAATGGCGGGAATCTCCGCTTCGTTCAGGATATCCAGCTTGCCGTCGCCGATGATGTCGATATCCGCCTGATAGAACTCCCGGAAGCGTCCCCGCTGGGCACGCTCGCCCCGGTAGACCTTGCTGATCTGGAACCGGCGGAAGGGGAAGGCCAATTCATTGGCATGGAGGGCAACGTACTTTGCCAGAGGAACAGTCAGGTCGAACCGCAGTGCCAGGTCGCTGTCACCCTTCTGGAAGCGGTAGATCTGCTTTTCGGTCTCGCCGCCGCCCTTGGCAAGCAAGATCTGGGCATCCTCGATGATGGGGGTATCCAGAGGGGCGAAGCCATAGGAGGCGTAGGTGGTGCGCAGGATCTGCGCCATGCGCTCAAACTGGATCTGCTTGCCGGGCAGCAGCTCCATAAAGCCGGACAGCGTCCGGGGCTTGATGATATCCATACTTCTATCCTTTCAATAAAAAAGATACAAGATACGAGATACAAGATACGAGATATTCCGGAACATCCATATCTTATATCTTGTATCTTGTATCTTATATCTCACATTTTGCTTTTTGTTTTTCGCCAGCCTTAGAACCGGGGTTTATTGTGCAGCATTTCACGCCAATCCAGGTCACCGCGCTGCAGACCCATAATGAGCATTTCAGCCGAGCCCAAGTTGGTGGCGATGGGGACATTATGCTTGTCGCAATGGCGGATAGTCTCGATCATCTGGCTGTCATCCCAGGCATCGGTGGTATTGGGATCGGTGAACAGCAGCACCAGATCGATCTCATTATAAGAGATTCGGGCGTTGATCTGCTGATGACCGCCCTGCTTACGGGAAAGCAGCAGGGTAATCGGCAGACCGGTATTGTCCGCAATCAGGCGGCCGGTGGTAGCAGTGGCAAAGAGGTTATGCTTCATCAGCACGCTCTTATAGGCGGTGCAGAACTGCACCATCAATTCTTTCTTCTTGTCGTGAGCCAGAAACGCAATATTCATATCGTCCACTCCTTGTAAGAAGTATTATAATTCGATCTTCACCGGCATACCCTGCAGCCGGGTGGCAATGCGGCGGCAGGCCGCGGCAGCGCCCTTTTTGGTATAAGTCAGCAGCGGTTTGCCAAAAGCGGCAGCCAGGGTCACGTTGGGATCCTCCGGCACGATGCCGATGAGGGGCAGCCCCGCGTTATCCATCACATCATCCACCGTCAGTGCCATATTGGACACCAGCTTGGGATTGATACGGTTGACAATGAGCCGCACATTTTCCTTGCCCATAAGCTCCAGCACCTGACCGGTACGGCCAGCATCCCGGACGGCGGCAGGATCAGAGCCTGTCACCAGCAGCACCCGGTCAGCCTTGGCGGCAGCCAGACGGAACCCGGCATCCACCCCAGCAGGGGCATCCAGAAAAATATAGTCAAATTTCTCCCGGGCAGACAGAACCATGCCGCCGAACGCGTCCGCATCGATCTCCTCGGCGGAGCGGTTCATGGGCGCGGTGAGGAAATACAAGGTTTCAAATTGAGGATGGGCAGTGAGCTGATCCAGGGAGTAGCCGCCCTCGCAGATATCCACAAAGGACAGCGCGGCAGTATCACTAAGGCCTAAGGGAATATCCAGGTTGCGCAGACCCACATCGCAGTCCACGCACAGCACCCGCTTGCCTTCTTTTGCAAGCGCGGTGGCCAGCGCCGCGGTTATGGATGTTTTGCCTGTGCCGCCTTTACCGGACAGAACCGCGATCGCTTCTCCCACTCAATATAGCCTCCCATGATATTTTCCTGTTTATTATAAAGCAATATCGCACAAAAAGCAAGAGGATTTCAACAGTTTCTGGAAGTTTTTTCATCAGTTTTAATAAATGCCTGATTTCAGGGTGGGAAGATGAATTGTTATTTATAGCTTCCTTCGTAGGGCACGCATTGTATGCGTGCCCTACGAAAACTACTCACAAATACCAATTTATCGCCCCATCACAAGGAAGCAAATCCCTATTCATAAATTATTTACGTGTTCTGTCAATTTTCCTCTTGCTTTTTTTTCGGGTGTGCGTTATTATGTATTAGCACTCAGATAAAAGGAGTGCTAAACATATAGATAAATGCAGGCCATACCTGCGGTCTAAATACAATTTGTATGGAGGAATCACAAATGAAGCTCAAACCCATGGCAGACAATGTTCTGCTGAAAGCCCACGAAGCCGCCGAGACCACCGCGTCCGGCATCATTCTGGCCACCACCAGCAAGGAAAAGCCCGGCATCTACGAGGTCGTTTCCGTCGGCCCCGGCACCAAGGATGTGACCATGACTGTCGCCGTCGGCGACCGCGTTGTGGTAGGTCAGTTCGTCGGCAGCGAGATCAAGCTGGACGGCGTGGATTACAAATTCGTCAAGCAGGATGATATCCTGGCTGTTGTCACCGACTAAGGAGGAACATTACTATGGCAAAAATGATCGTTTACGGCGAGGATGCCCGCAGAAAGCTGCAGGCCGGCATTGACCAGCTTGCTGATACCGTTAAAGTCACCCTGGGTCCCAAGGGCAGAAACGTTGTCCTGGGCAAGAAGTACGGCGCGCCCCTGATCACCAATGACGGCGTGACCATCGCCAAGGAAGTGGAGCTGGAAGACGCTTTTGAGAACATGGGCGCTCAGCTCATCCGTGAGGTCGCCACCAAGACCAACGATGTGGCCGGCGACGGCACCACCACCGCCACCGTGCTGGCTCAGGCCATCACCCGTGAGGGTCTGAAGAACCTGAGCGCCGGTGCCAACCCCATGGTCATGCGCAAGGGCATCGAAAAGGCTGTTGAGGCCGCTGTGGCCGCCATCAAGGAGCATTCCGTTCCTGTGTCCGACTCCGCCGCCATCGCCCGCGTTGGCGCTGTGTCCTCCGGTGACGAGAGCATCGGCGCGCTGATCGCCGAGGCCATGGAGAAGGTGGGCACCGAGGGTGTCATCACCATCGAGGAGAGCAAGACCGCCGAGACCGGTTTGGAGGTCGTCGAGGGTATGCAGTTCGACCGGGGCTATATCTCTCCCTACATGGTCACCGACACCGATAAGATGGAGGCCGTCCTGGACGATGCCTACATCCTGATCACCGATAAGAAGATCTCCTCCATTCAGGAGATCCTGCCCATTCTGGAGCCCATCGTCAAGGCTGGCCGGAAAATGATGATCATTGCCGAGGATGTGGAGGGTGACGCGCTGGCTACCCTGCTGCTGAACCGGCTCCAGGGTCGCTTCAATGTGGTCTGCGTCAAGGCTCCCGGCTTTGGCGACCGCCGCAAGGAAATGCTGCAGGACATCGCTGTCCTGACCGGCGGCACCGTGATCTCCAGCCAGCTCAACATGGAGCTGGCCGACACCCAGCTGACCCACCTGGGTCACTGCCACCAGATCGTTGTGACCAAGGACACCACCACCATCGTCGATGGCTACGGCGATCCCGATGCCATCAAGGCTCGTGCCCACATGATCCGCGCCTCCATCGCCACCACCACCTCTGACTACGACCGGGAGAAGCTCCAGGAGCGCCTGGCGAAGCTCTCCGGCGGCGTTGCCGTCATCAAGGTGGGCGCTCAGACCGAGGTCGCCATGAAGGAGCAGAAGCTGCGTGTTGAGGATGCCCTGAACGCTGCCCGCGCTGCTGTTGAGGAAGGCATCGTGGCTGGCGGCGGCACCGCCCAGGTCAACGCCATCGAAGCTGTGGAGGAGCTGATCGCTACTCTGTCCGGCGACGAGAAGACCGGTGCCAAGATCATCGCCACCGCCCTGCAGGCTCCCATCCGCCAGATCGCCCAGAACGCCGGTGTGGACGGCTCTGTGGTCTACGAAAAGGTTCGCAATTCCGGCAAGGTGGGCTACGGCTACAACGCCTACAACGAGACCTATATGGATATGATCGAAAACGGCATCGTGGATCCCACCAAGGTCACCCGCTCCAGCCTGGAGAACGCCGCTTCCATCGCTTCCTGCGTGCTGACCACCGAGAGCCTGGTGGTCGACAAGCCCGATCCCGCGGCTGACGCGGCTGCTGCCGCCGCTGCCGCTCAGGGCGGTATGTACTAATTTCAACCGTTCCTCCGGGGTGCCCATTGCACCCCGGAGTTTTCGCACTCTTGCGCAATCGGCAAGATAAATTGTTGTTTGCGGGCATGGCCCGCCGCAAATGCGTTACGAACGCTGGAAGAAACTTTACCACCGTTGGGGGTCACTCGGTAACGAAGCGCTCAGATCTCGCAGATAAAACGATACCGAGCGGTACC
>CANBCW010000095.1 GCA_947367115.1 uncultured Clostridia bacterium
CGGGAGATTCTCGCGTCTTTGGCGCGCGGGAGCGCGACATTCAGCGCCTCTTAAGTCGGCTTCTTTTCGTCCTTTTCGTGCCGAAACAAGGAAAGGACATCTTACTCTTAAACAACAATTTATCTTACCTGGAACTGCGCAATTTGGCAAGGGCGGCAGCTTCCCTTGCCACCACTTCCTCGGGGGTCAGCCCCAGCTTTTTACCAGTTTCCTCCGGTGCCAGGGGCTTGCCGCCCTCCAGTCCGAAGCGCAGCGTCAGCAGCTTCGCGTCCGCTTCATCCAGATTGGAGAGCAGCTCCGCGATCCTCTGCCGCGCCTGAAAATATGCTGTATCCTCTACGGCCTGCTGGTCTTCCGGATCTTCCTCTTCCGGCTGGACAGGTTTTTTAGCCTGCGCCATCATTCGAGCAGAATCCAGCATTTTCGCCACCGCCGCCGCTTCTTCCGCACTCATGTGCAGCTCTTGAGCAATCTCCTCCAGCGTGGGGTTGCGTCCCAGCTCCGTCAGGAGACGCTCGTCCACACTGCGGTAATCCTCCATTGCCTGCCGCATTTTCTGACCAACGCCATTGGATCTTGCCTGCATAGTCACTGCCCGGGCAAGATCAGCACGGATGTGCCAGTCACAGTGAGCTTCAAAGCCACCGCCCTGGTAGTTCAGAATGGCCTGCCACAGCCCCAGACTTCCCTCCTGAATAAGATCCAGCAGCAGAACGCCCCGGCCGACCATTTCATAGGCTCGTTCCAGCACTCTGCCGAGCATCAGGTTCGTCAGCTGTTCTACCACGGACTTGTCGCCCTCCAGCAGCCGCTGAGCAAGCACTTCCACATCTCCGCAGACCGAAATCCGCGCCAGCTCTTCCAAATACAGCCGCAGGGGATCCGCTTCCTCCAAGCTCTGAACCAGCGAGTTGGATTTCACCAACTGTTCTTCCCGGCGCAGCCGAACAGCCGCCTCGCCAACGCCGCCCATCTTCGGAAGATCCGATACATCCAGCAGAATATGCTTTTCTTCCAGCACCAGCAGTGCTTCCTCCAGCGCCGCTTCCTCTTCCCCTTTCATCAGGGTCAGAAAACGGACAGCGGAAAGCTCCGTTCCGGGTTTTATGTTTTCAAGCGCCAGCTCCCATGCCGCAGGCTCAAACACAAATTCATTCATTCCAGAAAATCCTCCAATCCCATGCTGGCACCGCATTTTTTCAGCTTGTCCATAGCCTGTCGCTCAATCTGACGCACCCGCTCCTTGGACACACCCAGCAGACCGCCGATCTCCTCCAGGGAGTGACAGTTTCCGTCCGCCATGCCGAAATGAAGACGCAGAACCTGCCGCTGCCGCTCAGACAGCGTCGCAAGCAACTGCTCTAGGGTCTGGCTCAGCTCTTCCCGGACAAGCTGCTCCTGCGGTTGAGGCGCATGGACATCCTCAAGCAGTACACCCAGGGTAGCGTCCTCACCCCCCGCAGGCGCATCCAAAGAACAGGTCTCCGGTGCCAGTTGCAGCAGCTTTTTCACCTTATCCTCAGGAATGCCGCAGCGCCGCGCAATCTGTTCAGCAGTAGGCTCCGCTCCGGTTTCCTGTAAGAGCGCAATTTTCGCAGCCGTGACCTTGCGCATCCGTTCCGCAGTATGCAGGGGCACACGAATGATCGCCCCATGGTTCACAAGGCATCGGGTAACCCCCTGACGGATCCACTTCGTCGCGTATGTAGAAAAGCGGAAATCCAGCGTATAATCGAATTTCTTTGCCGCCACAAGCAGACCGATACTGCCCTCCTGAATAAGATCCAGCAGCGGCACGCCTCGTCCGGCATATTCTCTCGCTACAGATACCACCAGCCGCAGATTGGAGTTGACCATCTGCCGGATGGCTTCCTCATCCCCTTCCGCGCAGCGGCGAGCCAATTCCCGCTCCTGCTCCGGTGTCAGTCTGGGGTACTGTCTAATTTCATTGAGGTATTGACGCACATCATCCTCACCGGCACTGACCGGTACAGATGCGCTCTGTTCCAGATAAGTGGGGGTCATACCTTCAGTCCTTTTCTTTCCTTTAGCTTATTGCGCAGGGCAAGCAGATCATCGTCACTGGAAACATGACTGACCTGATGCTCCGCACGGATGGTGCGGATGCAGTCGCACAGCGCTGTTTCATTCACAGGCCCATCCTGACGCTGCAGGATACCCGCAAGATGGGACATTTCTTCGGAAGTCAGATCCGTCAGCACGCCAACGCTGACCTCCAACCCTTGACAGTAGCGCTCCGCAAGCTGCGCAAACACCTTGCCCAGCAGCGGTGACGAGAATTCCTTCTCATTCAGTTCCTTTGCCTGATCCAGCAGTGCAGGTTCCTTTACAATCAGCGCCAAAACCGTTTCTTCCGCCATAGCGGATTTCATATTATCATAGCGGATCGAACGAGCCTTAGGCTGAAGATTTTTGGCCGGAGCCAGATTGATCTGCTCCTGCTTCTTTTTCTCCCGGCTGATGCGCCGTTTGAATGCCTTGTCGATCTCCAGCTTCATCGCTTCATAGCTGATCTTGGCCGACTCCGCCACCCGGTGACCATAGATTTCCCGCTGGACGGCGCTGCCCAAGCTGCAGATCAGCTCCGCTGCCTCAAGGATGTACTTCACCTTCTGCTCGTCCTCACGGATGTCATACTTCCTGCGAATGGCATTCAGCTGATATTCCACCCGGTTGGAGCTTTCCTCCAGCAGCAGCTTAAACTTGTCCGCGCCGAATTTTTTCAAATATTCATCCGGGTCTTTTGCATCGCGCATCTGCAGGACTTTTACCTGCAAGCCGGCCTTTTCCAGAATGGGAATTGCCCGCTGGGCAGCCTTTTGTCCAGCGTTATCACCGTCGTAGATCAGCACGACCTGATCCGTGTACTTTGACAGCAATGCCGCGCCATCTTCCGTCAGCGCCGTACCAAGAGAGGCAACCGCGCAGTCAAAACCGTATTGATGCAGGGCAATGGCATCCATATACCCCTCCACCAGAATCAGATATCCCAGTTTACTCTTCTTCGCTAAGTTCAGCGCGAACAGGTTCTTCCGCTTGTTAAAAATGAGTGTCTCCGGGGAGTTCAGGTATTTCGCCGCATTGGGATCCTTGTTGTTCATGATCCGTCCGCCAAAGCCAATGACATTCCCTCGCACATCGATAATGGGGAACATGAGCCGATCCCGGAACCGGTCAAACAGCGCGCCATTCTTTTTCGATACCGTCACAAGGCCGGAGTCCTTCAATTCGTCATCCGTGTAGCCTTTTTTTCTCATGGCATCAACCAAGGACGACCATGTATCCGGCGCATAGCCGATGCCGAAGGTAGTCAGTGTGCTCTTGGGCATTCCGCGGCCTGTGGCATATTTCAGTGCCTCCTGCCCCTCCGGGGCGTAGAGCTTGCTGTGATAGAACCGGGCGGCCTCCTTGTGCAGCGCCCACAGGCGCTCCTGTGCCTTATACCGGCTCTGATACTGCTCGTCCTCCGGCACCTCCATGCCGACTCGCTTCGCCAGCGCCCGAACCGCATCCGGATAGCTGAGCCCTTCAATTTCCATCTGAAAATTGATAACGCCGCCGCCCTTGTGGCAGCCGAAGCAGTAATACATCCCCTTGTCAGGAGCAACGGAGAAAGAGGCGGTTTTTTCACCATGGAACGGACACAGTCCGAACATGTTTGAGCCCGCCCGGCGCAGATTGACATACTGGCCGACCACGTCTTCAATTGGGTTTCTGGCAATCAGTTCATCAATAAACGCGGCAGGAAATGCCATAGTCCGTTCTCCTCTCTCGTGAATTTCATTATCCGTTCCGGAGCCGAAATGCGAAAACTGCCTCGCCAGCCAGCAGCAAGGTGATCACGACTCCCAGCACCGTAACGTATCGATATCCCAGCAGCAATGGGCTTGCCGATAATGCGGCCGCCACCGTACATAACACTGCAATTGTCTTTGTCCAATTCTTTTTCAAAATCACGGACACGGATGCTGTTACCGCTGTGACACAGGTCAGCGCTGCTGCAATCAATGGGCCAAACACACCGTAACCATATGGCATCAAGCTAAAATAGGAATACGTTTCCCGGAACCAGCCAATTTCACCGGTTTCTGACGGATATCCGAAATTCAGTGCTACACCGTAAGGAAGCAGTTCCAAAGCGATCGCGGCAATAGGCAAAGCGATCAATATCCATGCCGTTAACCGTGTTTTTTTCACACTTATCCCTCCTAACCGTGTTTGAACTGTTATTATATCATATTATCCACGAACATGCCAGCCCGTTGGAATGAAAATCTCAGTATATTTATCGACTGCGTAGTTGTCAGTCATGCCCGCGATGTAATCGCAAACTGTCCGTTCCAGGCCGTCAAAGGACATCTGTGGCTGGAAATCCTCCGGCAGCTCGTCCGGATTGGAGTAGTAATACTCGAACAGCTTCTGAAGCATGACCTTTGCCTTGCTCTCCTCACCCTTCGCCACAGGATTGCGGTACACACGCTCAAACATAAACGAGCGCAGATCCTTCAGCGCCTGATCCACCTCCGGCGACAGGCAGACCGCTCCTGCCTCCCGGGAAGTTGCAATGGCATCACAGACCAGCGTGTTGACCCGGTCGCTGTGATTGTGACCCAAAATACGTAAAATGTCTTTCGGCAGATCATCATCCCGCAGAATCCCCGCCCGGATGGCATCGTCGATATCATGATTGACATAGGCAATTTGGTCGCTGCGGCGAACCACTTGCCCCTCCAAAGTTTCCGGGATGTAGTCGCCGGTGTGGCCCAGAATCCCCAGCCGCACCTCATGTGTCAAATTCAGGCCCAGGCCGTTCTTTTCCAGCACATCCACCACCCGCAGGCTCTGCTCATTATGGCGGAAGGGCTTGCCCAGGCACTTGGTCAGCGCATCCTCACCAGCGTGTCCAAAGGGCGTGTGCCCAAGATCGTGCCCCATGGCAATGGCCTCCGCCAGATCCTCATTCAGCCCAAGCGCCTGGGTGATGGTTCTGGCGATTCGGGTAACTTCAAGGGTGTGGGTCAGCCGGGTGCGGTAGTGGTCACCCTCCGGCTGCAAAAAGACCTGCGTCTTGTGCATCAGCCGCCGGAACGCCTTGCAGTGAACGATACGATCCGTATCCCGCTGATAGCAGGTACGTACATCGTGCTCATGCTCCGCTTCTTCTCTGGGTCGCCCCTTGCTCTGATCGGCAAAGGCCGCCAAAGGGTTCAGCCGCTTGTGCTCTAACCGTTCCAGTTCTTCCCGAACAGTCATCCCTATCACTCCTTTGTAGTGTAAATTGTTGTTTATGCGACCACTGTAGGGGCCGATGACCACATCGGCCCTGCGGTAAAATGTTGCAAATATGCACCAGCAATGGGCAAAAAGCGCCTTCG
>CANBCW010000096.1 GCA_947367115.1 uncultured Clostridia bacterium
ACCTACGACAGTGTTGACGCGCTGACCCTCGAGAACGCCACCGGCAGTGCGAAGATGACGGTCATCGACGAGGCGTATCAGGCCTCCGTCACCGGAATCGCCGCCAAGGATATCGACAAGACCATCTATGTGGTTGGCGTCTACGAGTCCAACGGCGTGACTTACACCACCGGCGTGATTTCCTACAACCTGAACACCTACTTCGATGCTCTGCGCACGGCGCTGCCGGCATGCCAGACCCTGTGCGAAGCCGCTGTGGTCTACTGCGACTACGCCAAGCTCTATTTCCTGGGTGTATGATCAATCCCTGATGCAAAAGTTACCTTCTTTAATGAAAAGCCCAGTTCGGTCAACCGAACTGGGCTTTTACAGCTATGCTTTGTATTGGTAGCGATAGGTTTGTCCATCCGCGGAACGTTCAATCGCAACGCCGAAGACATGAGAGATCGTTTGTTGTTTGCAGAGTTGGTTTGGCGCATCATTGCCAATCACCTGGCCGTTATTCAATAGAACGATGCTGTCGGAAAATGTAAAAGCCATTGGCAGATCATGCATGACCGCGATAATACCTTTCCCATCACCGGCAAGGCCGCGAAGAATATGCATCAACTCAAGCTGGTGACCGATATCGAGATAGGTGGTCGGTTCATCCAGAAGAATATAATCGGTGTTCTGCGCAAGTGCCATTGCGATATAGGCATTCTGGCGCATGCCGCCGGACAACGTGTGCAGCGGTTTGCGGGCAGCATCCGCGATGCCCGCCTGCTCCATCGCCAAAACCGCGATATCGCGGTCTTGCGCTGTATAGCGCCTTGGATAATTCAGGTGCGGAAATCTGCCGTGAAGCACCAACTGCTCCACAGTCATATCCGGTGTGTTTTTTCCTTGAGACAGATACGCGGCCTTGCGGGCGATCTCGTTTCGGGTCATATTTCCCAGCGCGCGGCCATCGATGAATATTTCACCACCGCCTAAGGGGATCATCCCAAGAACGGCTTTTAACAGGGTGCTTTTTCCGCATCCGTTTACGCCGACGATGCTGGTCAGTTTTCCTTTCTCAAATGCGACGGAGAGATTGCTTAAGACGGTGTGCTTTCCGTAGCCGGCAGTTACGTTCCTCAATTCAATCACGGCTGTGTCCTCCTTTGCCCTTGATTAAGATGAAAACAAAGAAGGGCGCGCCAAGGTACGCCATTATAATACCAACCGGGATCTCATATGGCGCAAATGCCGTTCTTGCCACGGTGTCGCAAACGCAGACAAAAGCAGCCCCATATAACGCACACAGCCCCAAAAGATTCCACGCCTTGCCGCCCGCAACGCGCCGGATTGCATGGGGAACCAGTAATCCGACGAAAGAAAGAAGCCCCGCAAGGCTGACAGCGCAGCCAGCAAGCAGGGCCGCGAGCAGCAGAAATAATGTCCGCATCAGGGCTGTGTTTAACCCAAGCCCTTTTGCGTTTTCTTCTCCCAAGGTCAGTACATCCAGCTCGTTATGCAGAGTGTGAAGAATGACGATCACGGCTGCAACCACGACCATAGCGGGAATAAGCTTCTGATACGTAACAGCGGAAAACGCTCCTACCTTAAAGTCACTGCTCATCACGGCGACTTCGGGGATGAAGGTCGTGATGGTGTCAGATACAGCGCCCAACAGGCTGTTCAGCGCCACACCGATCAGGATGACCGTGCCGCGGGAAGCGCCCCACCGCTTTGCCCCAAAGCTGACCAGCATGACTGCCGCAAACGCTCCGATAAAGGAAAACAGAGATAACTGCCATCCGCCGAAGATCCCAAAGGCGGTGCAAAGCGTCACAGCAAGTCCTGCACCTGCGTTTACGCCGATCATGCTGGGCGATGCGAGGCGATTCGCCAGAACACCTTGGATCACAGCACCCGAAACGGAAAGAGCTGCCCCGCAAACGAGAGAAGCCAAAGTTCTGGGCAGTCTGACATAGGTGAAAATTCGCGCGCCAGCGGATGCATGAGCTCCCTTGCGAAACGCGTCTGCGATCTCTTCAAGGGAAAGCGGGGTGCTTCCCAGCATAATGCCCAGCAAAAATGCGGTTCCGAGAAAGAAAAAGCCTGCGATATATAGCCACTTTATTCTGTTTTTACCCAAGTAATAGTTCGCTGAGTTTTTCATAAGATTCCGCCCATTTCGCGTTTGGTTTTATATTAAACAGTTTGCGATCCATCAGATGAATCCTGCCTTCCACAACGGCATCCAGCGTTCCCCAGGCCGGGTTTTCGTCCATCATCCGTTTCAGGTTCTCTGTGGCTTTTTCGGTGTCGTCACCCATGGTGACGACAAAAATGCGGTAAGGCTCCTGCCGGATCACACTCTCGACGCTCAATGTTTCCAGCAGGGATGTGTCACTGTCGGCAATGTTGATACAGCCCAGATCTGCCAGCATCTCGCCGAGAATGGTTCCTTCGCTGCCCTTTGCCTTTACGGAGCCGGAATGGGCACGTAGCAACAGTACGGTGCGCTCGTGATCGGACAGACCGCGGTCAGCGAAATCGCGTTTCGTGGCCTCGATCTGTGTTTGAATGGCCAAACCGTTTTGCTCATAAAGATCCTTTCTGCCGGTAATGTTAGTACAGATGTCCAGCATCGACAGATAATCTTCAAAATGATCGATATCAAAATAGGCAACGCATATCCCGGCAGCTTCCAGGACTTCCCTCATTGCTACATTCGACGCGGTGGAGGCGCTTGCGATCACAAAGTCGGGATCGGCGGAGAGCAGCAGCTCCAGATTGGGAGAGTGCGCGCCGCCGATATTCACTGCCTCCGGAAGCTCCAGCCCAAAATCGTTCCACGCATCCTCTGCTGTGGCACATACACGTCCGCCGGAGAGAAGCCACACATCCGCGAAGCTGCCGATCAGCGCGGCGACCCGCTCGGGCTCTTTCTTTACCGTTACTTCCCGCCCTAGCGCGTCTGTGAAGGTGACGGTACTTTCACCGGATGGGGCATCCACTGTGCCGCATGCTGAGAATACGGACAGCACCATGGCAAGGATAAATGGGATCATCGTTCGCTGCAGAATTTTCTTTTTCATAGCTCTCCGTTCATGTCTGGTTGACATATGCGCAAGTCGTTGATAAAATAAAAGTGATCAATACCCATCTGATTTTACCCCATCAGCGGGGGGATGTCAATTACTGCGAAAGGGAGCGGTGTACCGATGAGCGTCACAAAGGATCAGATCACAAGCGTGAAGGGAAGAGGATTTCTGCTGAACAGAGGGACGGAGTGCTTCTCCGGCCGAGTCGTAACTGTTGGCGGCCTGTTTACGCCTGCCGAGCTTAAGGCAATCGCGGAATGCGCGGAACAATTCGGCAGCGGAAAAGTGATTTTTACTTCCCGCCTTGCCGCGGAGATCGTGGGTATTCCGTTTGACCGGATCCCTGAGGCGGAAGCCTTTATGGCGCAGAGAGATCTGCATTTTGGAGGCACTGGTGCCAAGGTTCGCCCGGTCACGGCCTGTAAGGGCACCACCTGCGTTTATGGAAATATCGACACGCAGGCATTGGCCAAGGTCGTATACGATCGGTTTTACATCGGCATGGGGGATGTCAAGCTCCCGCATAAGTTTAAGATCGGCATTGGCGGCTGCCCCAATAGCTGCATGAAGCCCAGCCTGAACGATGTGGGTGTGGAGGGCTGCAAGCAGTTTACCTTTGATTCGGAGCTTTGTCATGGCTGTAAGAAATGCGCCGTGGCGCAGAACTGCCCTTCCAAGGCAGTATCCGTGGTGGATGGCAAAGCGGTCATTGATCAGAGCAAGTGTACAAGCTGCGGCGTTTGTGTCGGCAAGTGCCCCTTCGGCGCGGTTCCCAAGGAAGCGAAATCCGTTTGCCGCGTCTACGTTGGCGGAACCTGGGGCAAGAAGCAGCGCATGGGAACGCTGCTCCGCGATACCTTCACAGAAGCTGAGATTCCGGATGTCATCGAGAAGGTGATGCTGTGGTTCAAGGAAAATGCGTATGTAAAGGAGCGCCTGGGCGCTGCGATTGATCGGCTTGGCTCGGATACGCTTGAAGCAGCCCTTGCCACAAATGATTTGCTGGACAGAAAAGAGGAGATTTTGGCCTCCCCCATGCTGGAACGGTGATTCCGAATGGATATCGAAATGATCGGTATTTTGCACGGCTTAAAAACGCGGTGCCATTGAAGAATCGGCAAATAAAAAAGTCGCCTTGGAATGTGCGGTTGTACACATTTCAAGGCGATTTTATGATTCCCTCAACAGCCCATTCTCCGAACCCCTCTCGTGCTGATCGATGGAAATAAAATGGTTTTTTCCTGTATGTGGGGGAACTTTTGCTTTAAAATTGTGGTTTTTCTCTACGTTTTATAAACTTTATCACACAATGCCATTTTAAATGACTGTTAAAATAAACCAATTTTGTATTGACAAATGAAATGGGGATATATATAATTTAAATAAAAGAATAACCGTTTGTAATTGGTGCAGAGACATCTTGCAGTAAAAAGAAGGCAAGAGATACATGGGAGAACATTCCCCGATTTCATGGAAAGGGTGAGTCCAATGCAGAATGAAGCAATAAGTTGAATCAACACACCTGTATTTTTAAAGAGGAATAATATGAAACGTCATCTTAAGAAGATTGCCGTCGTCCTGCTGGCTATTATGGTGTTCACATCGATGGCTGGATATGTGTATGCGGCCAACACTACGTTTAGAGATTTTAGCCAATATATTTACATTGGCTCCTATTCATCTATTACCGCTTCTCCCCAGCTAAAGACGGATGCTTCGCCTCTGTACATCAGGCTCGATGAAAATGCCCCGGCCAATAGCTACTTTGTCCGAGCTTTGGCCTGTGGGCGTTCTACGCTCAACGCAGTCAATTGTACAATATACAACAAGGAGCTTGTGGATCATGTGATCATCGATAGCGGCAAGCATTATAGCATTGATTCTGTGACCTATGAAAACGGTCCAGGCTGTGCTGTTCTGAGCTTGATGACCTACGGTTCCCCTGGTACTGTTACCGGACAGTGGGCGCCAGACACCGCACAGCAGTTCAACTCACCTTATGTGTAATCTCGTTGGCTTGGCCTCCATCACCCGAAAGGGTGATGGAGGCTGGGGGGTCTTATGAAAAAAACGAACATGCTCTTGGCTGCGATTGCCTGGCTGCTGATTGTG
>CANBCW010000097.1 GCA_947367115.1 uncultured Clostridia bacterium
CAACGGTGGTAAAGTTTCATCCAGCGTTCGTAACGCATTTGCGGCGGGCCATGCCCGCAAACAACAATTTATCTCCCGAAATAAAAAAGACCGCCCCATATGGGCGGCAGGTACCAAAAGAAATGACCCTTGACTGACTTTCTTCCGAAACGTAACAGTCAAGGGTCATTTCTGTTCACTCTTGGTATCTAACATCATTGGTTAACCTCTCTTTCTGCAGTTTAGACGCTTGCGTTCGATCTCCTTCACAATTCTCGTAACAGTCACGAATTACAATGTTCTCATAAGCGAGAAAAGCCTGGTGTGTTGGATATTTTGTTTGGGATCATTTGCAACCGTCTTGGTTTGTTTCATGCATTTGGTTTTGGGCTGAGTGAAAAAATACTTAAAAATTTCAGATGGAAAATCCACTTACCATAGCTTCGAACCGTTTATATTTTGAATAATTGCTCTGATTTCCAGCTCCCGCTAAACCTGAACACCTCAAAATATTTGGCTGCTTTTTGATTCGCTGCTTTGGCTGCTGTTTGGCCTTAAACCGCTTGCCTGAAACCTTGGGGAAGTTTTACCTGTACATTGGTATCACCTCTTGTGACTATAAAATAACACAACTTTTTCGGAAAAGCAATATGGAGTATTGTACAAACTAAACAAAAAGTATTTGTGAAAAACACAGATTTACGTCCTATAGATACAAAATAGAATTGACAACCGATATTGTGATTTGGTATACTAACAATGTTAGGCGGCCGTTTGGCCGCCTGTTTTCGCCTTATTTTGCTTCCCCTGCTTTCAGCAGCCGCACCGCGGCAACAGCCAACAGGGGGGAGAGGATCATCCCGAGAAAGCCGAAGAGCTTGTAGCCCGCGTACATGGCAAGCAGTGTCACCAGCGGATCAAGCCCCAGCTCTTTGCCCAGCAGCCGGGGCTCCAGCACAGAGCGGATCAGCCACACCACCGCATATAACCCCAGAAGTCCGGCACCCCGGGCAGTTTCGCCCTGAAGCAGACAGATAACGCTCCAGGGAATCAAGACTGTTCCGGTGCCCAGCACGGGGAACGCGTCAACAAAGGCGACCGCGACGGCCCATACCGGCGCGTAGGGGATCCGCAGTGCCCAGAACCCGATAAACAGCAGAATGAGGGTGACGCCGGACAGCTTCAGCTGCGCGGTGAGCCAACCGATCAGCGCGTCCTTCAGCCCCTTCAGGGCAGGAAAATACCGCTCCCGCCAGACCGGAGGTAGGTGTCCCCGAATCCATTCTTTTATGCGGGGCAGCTTTGCGGAGATCATAAAAGCGGCAAGAACAGAAGTGGCGAAGGTCAGGGCGCTGTTTGTCACCCAGCCCAGCACTCCCGCCGCGACCCCCAGAAGCGCTTCCGTAAATTTGCCGATGGTGGTGTCGGAGCCGGAAAAGAGGTTGATCACAGCCCCTTCCAGCACCGGGCGCACCCCATCCGGGGCGCTGGCCGCCATGTTCAGCAGCCAGTTTTCCAGACTGCCCAAGCCCTGCCGGGTGCTTTCGACGATATCCGGCATGATCCGTGCCAGCTGCCCGGCCTCCCGAATCACCAGAGCGGCTAGCATGACCAGCAGCGCGATCAGCAGGATGAATACTGCCGTCACGCCGATGCAGGCTGCCGGAAAGCGGGGCAGCTTCAGCCGCCGGTTCAGCAGTCCCACCAGCGGCTCTGCCGCCAGAGCTAATGTCGCCCCCAGCAGAAATGGCAGCAGTACAGGAAGCAAGTAGCGGAGAAAAATCCATCCGCCGATCAGGCCTCCGGCGATCCAATAAACGCGGTTTGCAGGTTTTTTTGACATGTACAACCCTCCGTGGCGTAAAAACACTCTTGCTTTTCGGGAAATGTATGGTACAATACTTGTGGACAAATGTATTTGTACCGAATGATTTGACTTAATTCTCTCCCAGGAGGACGCTCTATGAAGAACACCCCCAAGTATTTTATTGTGGAAGCATCCGCGCTTCCTGAGGTATTCCTGAAGGTGGCGGAAGCCAAGCGCCTGATCGCCACCGGTCAGGCATCCACCGTCAATGAAGCGACCAAGATGACCGGTATCAGCCGCAGCGCGTTCTATAAGTACCGCGATTCCGTTCAGCCTTTCCAGAAGATGAACGTCAGCCGGGTCATTACGTTCCAGTTCGTGCTCCATGATGAGCCCGGTGTGCTGTCGGCTATTCTGGCTACTTACGCCCAGCAGGGAGCCAATATCCTGACGATCAATTCCATCACACCCTCCAATGGCTGTGCTCTGGTGACCATTTCCGCTGAGACCACGGAGATGAATGTGAGTCTGGATGAGCTGCTGCGGATGCTGACCGCGACCACCGGCGTGATCAAGGCCGAAGTTCTGGCGGGCTGACAACCGAAGCCCCCGAGCGTGCCGCGCCAGCGGCACGCTTTTTCGCATTGTTTGGGAACAATTTCTCGCGCCTGATTCGTCACCGTTCTGCCGCACCTTACATAGAATGTGCCGGAGGTGATCATTTTTGCTGATCGTGCAAAAGTACGGAGGATCATCCCTTGCGGACGCGGATCGCATTGGCCGGGCGGCGCATCGGGTGGCAGAGCTGGTAAACGATGGACATAAGCTGGTCGTGGTAGTCTCTGCGCAGGGGGATACCACGGATCTGCTGCTGGAGAAGGTGCCGCAGATCACAGCCGCACCGCCTCCAAGGGAACTGGACGCGTATTTGGCATCAGGAGAGCAGATGTCTGCCGCTCTGATGGCCATGGCGCTGGAGAAACTGGGTATTCCCGCGGTAAGTCTGACCGGCTGGCAGGCGGGGCTGATGACCGACAGTATCCACGGTGATGCCCGGGTTCGCGGACTGCGGGGTGATCGGATCCGGCAGGAGCTGCATGAGGGAAATACGGTGGTAGTAGCCGGGTTTCAGGGCGTGGATGCCGCCGGGGATATCACCACCCTGGGGCGGGGCGGTTCGGATACCACAGCTGTGGCGCTGGCGGCCTTTCTGGGGGCAGATCGCTGCATGATCTATACGGATGTAGATGGGGTGTATGACAAGGATCCCAGGAAATTCCCCGACGCGGTGCGTTTTGAGCGCATTGGCTATGAACCAATGCTGGTTTTGGCACGCGAAGGCGCGCAGGTGCTCCATGATCGCTGCGTGGAACTGGGACAGCGCTATCAGGTGCCAATTCAGGTGCTGTCTTCCTTCCGGCCAGGGGAGGGAACTATGGTCATGGATTGATCATCCCCAATTCTGTTGGAGGATATTCAGACTTGGCGATCAAAATACAGGAAACAGGCGTGCTGAAACGGTTCGGCACGCCTGTTATGGTTGCGAAGTGGAAGAAAATGTGATATGCTGATAAAAAAGAAACAGGAGGAAAGGCTATGAAACGGATCTTTTTGCGAATCGTGGCACTGTGCCTTGTGGTTGCGCTGGTATTCAGCGGCTGCGGTGTGCTTGATTTCGAGGGCTTTTTCAAGCGCCTTGCGGGGATGTTCGGAACGGTTTCCTTTGAAACTATGGAGTACGTCCGTCCGGATCTGAGCGAACTGGACAGCACACTGGAGGAATGCCTGGAAAGTGCTGCCGCTGGTGATGACTTTGATGAGCTGATCGGGCATGTTATGACGATCAACAGCATATACGCCGATTTTTACACCAATTATCTGCTGGCCTATATCCATTACAGCATTGACCTGACGGATTTGTACTGGGAGCAGGAATACCATTACTGCGTTGAAGAGAGTACCGCATTGGATGCGGCCATTGACCAGATGATGTACGCCCTGGCGGATTGTCCCTTCCGGGAGGAACTGGAGCACGAGGATTACTTCGGCGAAGGGTATTTCGACGATTACGACGGTGAGAGCCTTTGGACAGAGGAATTTACCGCGCTGATGGAACAGGAAGCGGATCTGCTGAATGCGTATTACGACCTTTCCGGTCAGGCGCTGGAGACGGATATGTACTCCGAGGAATATTATACCACCTACGGTGTGCAGCTTGAGGAGCTGTTTGTGAAGCTGGTCGCCCTGCGCCAGCAGATCGCGCAGGAGGCAGGCTACGGCAGCTACGCAGAATTTGCTTACGAATTTTACTATGATCGGGACTATACGCCTGCTCAGGCATCCCAGTATACTGCGGATATCCAGAAGGAACTGGTTCCCATGTATCAGGAGCTGAGAGATGCGGATATCTGGACGGAGCATCTGCAGGGCAGTACCGAGCAGCAGACCTTCCAGTATGTCAAGAATATGGCATCTGCTATGGGCGGAACCGTTCAGGAGGCGTTTGAGCTGCTGGAAAGTGCGGAGCTGTATCACATTTCCTATGGCGAGAACAAATACAATGCTTCCTTCGAGGTGTTCCTGCCGAATTATATGGAACCGTTCATTTTTATGAACCCCACGCAGACCTCTTACGATCAGTTGACCTTTGCCCATGAATTCGGTCACTTCTGCAATGACTATGCCAGCGGCGGCACCGTGGCCGGCATTGACGTAGCGGAGATTTTCAGTCAGGGACTGGAGTATCTGAGCCTGTTCTATGTGAATGAGACCGCGGGACTGGAAGCTATGAAGCTGGCGGACAGCCTGTGCGTCTATGTGGAGCAGTCGGCCTATGCCAGCTTTGAGGAGCAGGTCTACAGTCTGAGCGCGGAGGAACTGACGGCGGAGAATGTCCGGAGCATCTTCGGTCAGACGGCCAGCGCATATGGCTTTGGCAGTATTTTGGACAGCCGGAGCTATGTGACGATTGGGCATTTCTTCACCAGCCCGATGTACATTATCAGCTATGTGGTCAGTAATGACGCGGCTCTGCAGCTGTACCAGATGGAAAAAGCGGAGGCAGGAGTCGGCCTTTCCTGCTATACCGCCAATCTGGCAACGGAGCAGTCCGATTTTCTGGCATTTCTGGAAGAAGCCGGCCTGCAGAGTCCCTTTATACCCGGCCGTATCCAGTCGGTGAAGGAAACATTTGAAAAGGCGCTGTAAGATCGTCAGGGCTGCCCAACGGCAGCCCTGATTTTGGTGCAGTAAATTTATATTTCGCAGTACGATGTCCTTTTCTTGGTTCGGCACGAAAAGGACGAAAAGAAGCCGACTTAAGAGGCGCTGAATGTCGCGCTCCCGCGCGCCAAAGACGCGAGA
>CANBCW010000098.1 GCA_947367115.1 uncultured Clostridia bacterium
GCGGTACCCAATGGCGTAACGATACCTGACCAGCCGAACACGAATCGTCCGCCGGCACTGCCGGCAAACAACAATTTGCCTTTCTGCCATACTGCAAAAACCCGCCGCTTTTCAGCGGCGGGTTTCGTATCAAATTACTGGTTCTCAGCCATTTCCTTCAGCGCGTCGCGGCGGCTGAAGTTGGCGCGGCCCTTCTCGTCGAAGCCCATGAACTTGACCCAAGTCATATCGCCCAGATTCAGGACATCCTCGACCTTCTCAACACGGCGGTTCTCCAGCTTGGAAATGTGCACCATGCCGTCATGACCGGGAGCGATCTCAACGAACGCGCCGATGGGCAGGATCCGGACGACCTTGCCGTAGTACAGCTTGCCGACCTCGGGCACGAAGCAGATGTCGTCGATCATCTTCTTTGCAGCGTAAGCGCAGGCGCTGTCCACAGCAGAGATGAACACGGAGCCATCATCCTCGATATCGACCTTGGCGCCGGTATCGGCGCAGATCTTCTGGATGGTCTTGCCGCCGGAGCCGATGACCTCACGGATCTTGTCCACAGGAACCTTCATGCTGATCATCTTGGGCGCGTACTCGCTGACCTCAGCGCGGGGCTCGGCGATGGCCTTCAGCATAACCTCGCTCAGAATCTCCAGACGGGCAACGCGGCAGCGCTCCAGCGCGTCAGCGATGATCTCCATCGTCAGACCCTTGTTCTTCAGATCCATCTGGATGGCGGTGATACCCTCGGTAGTACCGGCAACCTTGAAGTCCATCTCACCGTGGAAGTCCTCAACACCCTGAATATCGGTGAAGGTTCTCCACTCCCCGGTCTCCTGATCGGAGATCAGGCCGCAGGAAATACCGGCAACAGGCCGCTTGATGGGCACACCGGCATCCATCAGCGCCAGGGTAGAGCCGCAGATGGAGCCCTGAGAGGTAGAACCGTTGGAGGACAGAACCTCGGACACCACGCGGATGGCATAGGGGAACTCCTCAACACTGGGGATCACAGGCAGCAGTGCCTTCTCAGCCAGAGCGCCGTGACCGATCTCACGACGGCTGGTGGAGCGGGCGGCGCGAGCCTCACCAGTGGAGAAGGAGGGGAAGTTATAGTGGTGGATATAGCGCTTGGTTTCCTCGGGGTAAATGGTGTCCAGCTTCTGAGCGGCGGACAGCGTGTTCAGGGTGCAGATGGACAGAACCTGCGTCTGACCGCGGGCAAACAAGCCGCTGCCGTGGACTCTGGGCAGGATGCCGACCTCGGCATCCAGAGGACGGATCTCGTCCATGCCGCGGCCGTCCACGCGCTTGCCGGCCAGCAGCCACTTCTTGACGACCTTCTTCTGCATCTTGTAGAGGCACACCTCGATATGCGTCTCGAAATCCTCATACTTCTCAGCGAACTTGTCGGCAAAGTCCAGGCGGGCAGCCGTCAGGCGCTCCTCGCGGATGTTCTTGTCGTCGGTGTCCAGCGCGTACTCGATCTGGTTCAGGCCATAGGCCATCAGGTCATCCAGCAGCTCGTGGTTGACGGCAGCCTTCTCGAAGGTGAACTTGGGCTTGCCAATCTCAGCGACGATGCCGTTGATGAACTTAACGATCTCCATGTTCGTCTCATGCGCAACACGGATGGCCTCATAAACGATGGCCTCAGGAGCCTCGTTGGCCTCAGTCTCGATCATGACCACCTTCTCGAAGGTGGAGCTGATGCAGACAAAGCAGTCGCAGGCCTCACGCTCGTCAGCGGAGGGGTTGATGATATACTTGCCATTCAGGTGGGCAACATTGGTGGTAGCCACAGGTCCGTTCCAGGGCACATCGGAGGAAGCGATGGCGATGGAAGCGCCCAGAGAAGCCACGATCTCAACAGGGTTGTCGTAGTCATTGGCCAGAACGGTGCAGGTAACGACAGTGTCGTTACGCAGCTCCTCATCGAACAGAGGACGCATGGGACGGTCAATAATTCGGCTGTTCAGGATGCCGCGCTCAGAGGGCTTGCCCTCACGGCGGTTGAAGGAGCCGGGGATACGGCCGACGCTGTACATTCTCTCCTCAAACTCGATGGTCAGGGGGAAGTAGTCGATACCGGCCTTGGGGATGGGGTTGCAGGTGCAGGTGACCAGCACCACGGTGTCGCCGTAGCGGCAGATGCACTCGGCGTTGGCCAGCTCAGCTACCTTACCGGTCTCAACGGTGAAGGGGCGGCCGCCAATTTCCATCTCATAAACATGATGGTTGGGATACTGCTTGCGGGTAATCATTTTCAGAAACCTCCTTGATAATTTTGTTGGTGGGAATTACAAGTTACAAATTACAAATGATAAATTAGGAATCTCAGACATTTGTAATTGTGAATTTGTAATTCTAAATTGTTCTTTCGGGAGGTTTAGCACTTGAAACTGGCGGCGAGATCTCACCGGCACTTTCAACTGCTAAATTGGCTCCCGATGGTTTTCTTCTTGAATGTTTGGAAAAAAGGGCGACCAAGGTCGCCCTTCCCAAAATTCTTACTTACGGATACCCAGCTTGGCGATCAGAGCACGGTAACGGTTGATGTCCTTGCGAGCCAGATAGTCCAGCAGGCTGCGGCGCTTACCAACCATCATCAGCAGACCACGACGAGAGTGGTTGTCGTGCTTGTGGGTACGCAGGTGATCGGTCAGCTCGTTGATACGAGCGGTCAGGATCGCAACCTGAACCTCAGGAGAACCGGTATCGCCCTCGTGGGTAGCGTTCTCCAGGATGACCTGAGTCTTCTTTTCCTTCTGAATCATGGTAATTTCCACCTTTCATAAAATTCCCCGGCTGCCAAGTCTGGGTCGGTGAAATACTCCCGAAACCGAGCAGTGGGCACAGTTTTTTCGTCTGGTCATAGCCAGCCCGAATATCTTATCACAAGTTTTCCCAGTTGTAAAGGAAAATTTTCATGTGTTTTCAAAGAATTTGCGGGTTTCAGCGGCATTTTTTTGAATTTCCCCCCGAAGTTCTTCCAAAGACGGAAATTTACGCTCCGGACGCAGAAATTTGTAAAATTCCAGCGTCAGCTCCCTGCCGTAGAGGTCGCCGTCAAAATCCAGGATCCAGGGCTCCACCGTTACGTTGGTGCCCTCCACCGTGGGGCGGGTGCCTACGTTGGTCACGGCAGGATAGCACACGCCATCCACAGTACAGCGGCAGATATAGACACCGAATTTTGGAATCAAGAGCCCCTGCGGCAGCACCAGATTGGCGGTCGGCGTACCCAACCTGCGTCCCAAATGTTGCCCCGGCACCACAGTGCCAGTCAGAATATGCCGGTGACCCAAAAATTCCGCCGCACCCTCCACATCGCCGCTTTCCAGCAGCGTGCGGATATGGGTGGAGGACACGGTCACATCCCCGATCCGCTGCTCAGGCACTACAACGCTGGGCAGATCGTGTTCCCGGCAGAAGTCTGCCAGCTTCTCCGCGCTGCCCTCTCCCCGGTTTCCGAAGCGGAAATCATGGCCGCAGACAAAGCCCGCAGCGCCATATTTGGTGATAAGCAGCTTCAGGAAGCTGGTGTATTCCATGGTCATCAGCGCCCGGTCAAAGGGCAGCGCAATAATGGTGTCCATACCGTACTGCCGCAGTAGACGCGCCCGGTCGGCGGGGGTGTTGATCAGCTCCGGCGTGATGCCGGAAACCAACGTATCCGGATGTCCCAAAAAGGTCACCACGCCAGCCTTGCAGCCCCGCTCGTCCGCCATCCGGCGGCACTCCCGCAGCAACGCCTGATGTCCCAAATGCACCCCATCAAAAAATCCAAGGGCAAAGATCGTTTTCTGTTCCATATTACTCCACAATGGTAAGATAAATTATTGTTTTGCGGGCATGGCTCGCCGCAAATGCGTTACGAACGCTGGAAGAAACGTTACCACCGTTGGGGGTCACTCGGTAACGAAGCGCTCAGATTTCGTAGATAAAACGATACCGAGCGGTACCCAATGGCGTAACGATACCTGACCAGCCGAACACGAATCGTCTGCCGGCAGACAACAATTTATCTTTCCCATATCACACTTCAAAAAAGCTCTTTATGGTTGACATCACGCCGCTTTCCACCTTGGCCAGCATGAGGAACTCCCCGCTCTTGCCATAGGCGCGGTACGTGCCGTCAGGCAAATCCAAAGAAAACGCATTGCCGTTGCGGCAGCGCTTTTCCTGATTGGCCGTCAGCGTCACCGCCGGATCCTTGCGGAACATGGTATCCACACTCCGCAAATATTGTTCCGGTGCCGGAGCTTCCAGAAGGGTTTCCAGCGGCACAGCCTCATCGATGGTATATTCCCCCGCGGTGACCCGCCGCAGAGCAGCCATACAGCCGCCGCAGCCAAGAGCATCGCCAATATCTTTGCACAGAGTGCGAATGTAAGTTCCTTTCGAGCAGTGCACCCGCAGCCGGATCCCCTCGGCCTCCACGCCCAGCAGCGTCAGCTCATGGATCGTAATGGGGCGGGGCTGCCGCTCCACCTCTTTGCCCTTTCGAGCCAGGTCGCACAGCTTCTGTCCATTGACCTTCAATGCGGAATACATGGGCGGCACCTGCAGGATCTCCCCCCGGAACCGGGGCAGCACCTGTTCCAGCATTTCCCCGGTCACAAACGCGTCCCGCTCCGACAAAACTGTACCGGTGATATCCTCGGTATCCGTGGTGATGCCGGGTCGGAGCAGGGTTTCATAGACCTTTTCCGCGTGTTCAAAAAACTCCACTCCTCTGGTGGCTCGACCCACAAACACCGGCAGCACACCGGTCGCCATCGGATCCAGCGTGCCGCCATGTCCGATGCGTCGGGTGTTGAACACGCGCCGCAGCCGGGCGGTCACATCCTGGCTCGTCCATCCCTGAGGCTTATCCACAATCACGATTCCATTCATACTGTCACCTGTTGTAAATTGTTGTTTGCGGGCATGGCCCGCCGCAAGTGCGTTACGAACGCTGGATGAAACTTTACCGCCGTTGGGGGTCACTCGGTAACGAAGCGCTCAGATCTCGCAGATAA
>CANBCW010000099.1 GCA_947367115.1 uncultured Clostridia bacterium
CTTCGGAACCATTTCTTGTGACTGAAGAGGAACGGCGAAATGTTCAGAAATCCAGGGCAGTTGGTTGAAATGGTACGGATTTCGACGTTGCACCATTTTACTTTTTCTGCATTCCGTTCGTAGGATGTCGCCATTCCTCTTCCGACCCGGCATTAGCCGGGCCACCTTCCCCTCGGGGGAAGGTATTGCGCCCTTCGGGCGCTGTCGCCCCCGCCAGGGGCGACACATTTACCACAATAAACAACAATTTATCTTACCAACGCCTCCGTATCACCCCGCAGGCGATCTTTTCGCCTGCGTTTCCGGCAGGCTGGGTAGTAAAATCATCCACCCCGCCGTGGATCACCACCGTTCGTCCAATCACATCCTCGACACAAAACCGGTCTGTCAGCACGGATAAATACGCCTTGCCGCGGCCTGCCAGCAGCGGCGGCAGATCCCCGGCATGATTCGGATGGAGTACGCCAGCCGGGTTAAAATGCGCCCCGGTATCTGCAAATCCTTTTCCGCCGCAGTCCGACCCTTCATGGATGTGGAACGCGAAGAAACCGTCCCGGGGCAATCCCGAGATCTGCGCCGTCACCAGGACACCGTTGTCCTGCTGATGAAGCCACACCGTCCCACTGATGCCGTTCCCCGCCACATCTGCAATCGCCTGTGAATAAATACACTGTTTCAAAACGATCACCTCTTAGCAGGCTATGCCGATGCATAAAAAAAGTGCCCGCCGGGATAACCGGAAGGCACTTGCGTTATTACGTCTGTCTGTACATTTAATCCTCAGAAAATTTAAACAACTCGTTAGGCGTGCAATTTAGCAGCAAACACATCGCTTCAATGTTTTCATAACGAATCGATTGTGTTTCATTATTGATCATTTTATTGAAATTCTGATAGCTCATGCCCAGTTGCTTGTACAACCAATACTTTGTTCGTCCATTTTTCTCCAGCAATTCCAACGCATTTAGCTTAATCATAAGATACATCTCCATAACTTATGTTTCGATGAGATAATATCTTAGTTTTCCCCTTTACATATAGACTATCACATTATATAATGCAATAGTCTATTCTATGGAGGTGCCATAATGATAATCGATGTAACAGGTATCCCGCTTATCCCCGGCAATTGCGGAAAAGACTGCCCCGGAAGCTGGGAATATGCCGGCTTGAATTGCTGCTGCGATGAATGTGACTATATCATGTGTTGTCAGGATGCCCACACTGCCGAAGAATGCCAGATCTGCTCAGACCAACATTGTCCGCATTCTCCACACTGTTCCGAAAACACATAAAAGCTCCCCGAAACCTGCATTTCGGGGAGCCTCAGCTTTGGAGAGCTTTATAGTATTCTTAGACGCATTATCCCTTCAAGAACCGCTCCATCAGCTTATATCCGTCTGCCGTATATTCACCGGTTGCAGCGGCTTCCGCCTCGCTGTAATGAGCGGTTTTTCTGCTTTGACGGCGGCTGTCATAGAGCACATAGGGCACCGGATCGGAGCTATGCGTCCGGATGCGGATCGGCGTGGGGTGATCCGGCAGTACCAGCATCCGGTATTCCTCTCCGCTTTCATCCATGGCAGCCTTGATCGGCGCGATGATCCGGCTGTCCAGATACTCAATGGCCTGCACCTTATCGGTTATGCTGCCCTGATGCCCCATTTCATCGGGTGCTTCCACATGGACATAAACGAAATCCTTCCCATCCTTCAGCACCGCCTTCACCGCGGCTGCCGCCTTGCCTTCGTAATTGGTGTGCAGTGACCCGGTGGCACCCTCCACACAGACGACCTCCATCCCCGCGCCGACCGCGATGCCCTTCAGCAGATCGACCGCGGAGATCATGGTGCCCTTCAGCCCCGTCTTTTCCTCAAAATCGCTCAGAGAAGGCTTGGTGCCGGCTCCCCAGAACCAGAGGGAATTTGCCTTATTTTTCCCCTCTGCCGCTCGCTGAATGTTCAGCGGATGGTTGTTGAGGATCTCAAAGCTCTTCTCCATCATTTCACGGAAAACGGTTTCCTTGGGGAGATACGGTCCGATCACCTCGCCCAAATGGTCGTGGGGCTGTTCAAAATCCAGCACCTTTCCATTCTTCCAGACAGTGATATGCCGGTAGCTGGTGCCGGAATAGAATTGGAACTGCTCATTATTGAAGGCCTCCCGAATGGCATCCATCAGGATGTCCGCGTCCTCAGAGGAGATCTCGCCGGAGCTGTGGTCAATGATCGTCTTCCGGTCATACGGCTCGTCTTCCGACAGAGTGACCAGATTGCAGCGGAAAATGATATCCGAGGGTTCCATGGCAACGCCAACGCTCAGCGCCTCCAGCGGAGACCGGCCTGAATAATTACGCTTGGGATCGTAGCCCAAAACCGCCAGATTGGCAACATCGGAGCCGGGCTTCATGCCCTCAGGAACCATTTTCGCAAGTCCCATCACACCCATGGAGGCCAATGCGTCCATATTGGGTGTGGCGGCTGCCTCCAAAGTGGTCTTACCACCCAGCGCTGCCAGCGGCTCACCGGCCATACCGTCTCCCAAGATTACGATGTATTTCATGTTTGTATCCCCTAATCAAACTTTCGTCCTTCTATCAAGGACAGATTATAATGATTAAGTATACTACCACTTTCAGGCACAAATTTCAAGACGAAATATGATGGATTTTGGGAGTTCATAGAGGGTTTCCGCGGCGCATTTCCCCTCTCAGGCCGCCGTAAAAAATAAATCTAAGAAAAGCGAAAAAACTTCTTGACAAATTCCTGACAGGTGTGTATAATGCATCTTGCGCTTGGACGATTAGCTCAGCTGGCTAGAGCATCCGCTTGACGTGCGGAAGGTCATAGGTTCGAGTCCTATATCGTCCACCAGAAAGAAAAGCTGCAACGAAAGTTGCGGCTTTTCTTTTTGTATTATTCAACATTCATTTTTCATTATTCATTTCCGAATGCAGCTTTTCTTAATGAATAATGCAATGATGAAGTCGCTCCGCTGATGAATAATGAATAATTCACGGTATCCCCTTCGGGGATGATCATAAAAAAGTGTGAGGGTTCGAATCCCAAGGCAAAACAACTCTATCGTTGTCTGTTTACAGAAAAACGACGTGTTTCGACACGTCGTTTTTTTATCTAATTTCATCCTTGCATGAGCAAGGATTTCGTTAAAATGGGTGCAAAGACCTCCGGAATGATTAACGGTGAGCATACATAAATAACTTGCTCAATTCCTCAAGGGCACGAAGCCGGCCTTTACCCAGCCACGCTGTCGATCTCCTGCTCTCCCACAAATTTGATCACCAGGCGGTTGGGCAGGCACACGATCTGGGCACCGCTGGCACAGTAGCCCCGATCCATGCAGTAGTGATCCGGGCAATCCGCCGCAGTCACGGCGATCTTCCCATCCTTTACGGTGACCGTATTGGAGCCGTGTTCGCTTTGCACCACAAATTCCTGATCCCGGCTCAGATCCACCGTCTTATATAGCGCTCCGTCCAGCCAAACCTCGGCGGTCTGCGCATCGCCGCCGGGCAGAAGCAGCCAAATGCTCAGCCCCGCGCAGACGAGCAGCAGCGCCGCAAGCAGTATGATCCACGTTTTCGTCTTCAACAATACTCACTCCATCTTTTCATCTCACAGGATTGTAGGCTCAGTATACCAAAAATGCGGCCAAATAGCAACAAAAGTTGCGAAAAAGTTCTTGACTTTTCCTGCACACAATGCTAAAATAGTCCAGCCGCATCGAAGGGGCTTAAGTTGGTGCGCCCTGCACCCGCCTTTAGAGCGAGACTACACAATATAAAGTAGGTGAAACAAGAAATGAAGGCAGTTATCGTTACTGGTGGCAAGCAGTACACCGTTGCTGAGGGCGATGTCCTCTACATCGAGAAGCTGGAGGCCGAGGCTGAGGCTACTGTGAAGTTCGACCAGGTTCTGGCTGTGCTGGATGGTGACAATTCCAAGATCGGCGCTCCCGTGGTTGAGGGTGCTGTTGTCGAGGCCAAGGTCGTCAAGAACGGCAAGGGCAAAAAGATTGATGTCATCAAGTACAAGCCCAAGAAGGGTGAGAAGAAGCACATCGGTCATCGTCAGCCCTACACCAAGGTTGAGATCACCAAGATCGCTCTGTAATTTATGACAAGATGCGAATTTTACACCGAGGAGGATCGAATCACCGGTTTCTCAATCTCGGGTCACAGCGGTTATGCTGAGGCTGGCTCCGACATCGTCTGTGCCGCCATCTCCGCTGTTGTTACGATGGCCGAAGCCACCATCAATGATGTGTGCGGCGCAAAGGCCAAGGTTCGGGTGAAGGACGAGGATACTCGCATCACCTTGACCCTCCCCGCATCCTGCGATGAGGAAGAAAGCGTCCAGGCAGTTCTGGCTGGAATGATGCTGACACTCATCAGCCTGCGGGACGATTATCCTGATTATATCGAAGTTTTGGAGGTGTAATTCCTATGCTGAAGATTGGTATTCAGTACTTCGCTCACCACAAGGGCGGCGGTTCCACCAAGAACGGCCGTGATTCCGAGGCAAAGCGCCTGGGCGTGAAGCGTGCCGACGGTCAGTTCGTTCTGGCTGGCAACATTCTGGTTCGCCAGAGAGGCACTCACATCCATCCCGGTGTCAATGTGGGCATCGGCAGCGATGACACCCTGTTTGCTCTGGTTGACGGCACCGTCCGTTTCGAGCGCAAGGGCAAGGATCGCCGGCAGTGCTCCGTGTACGCCGAGCAGTAATTGTGCATTAAGAACGAAGGGCTGTTGCAAACTATCTGCGACAGCCCTTTTTCTTAACACGCTTGTGGTAAGATAAATTGTTGTTTAGATGATGAAATGTGTCGCCCCGATGGGACGACAGCGCCCTACGAGCGCAATACCTTCCCCCGAGGGGAAGGTGGCCCGGCGAATGCCGGGTCGGAAGAGGAATGGCGACATCCTACGAGCG
>CANBCW010000100.1 GCA_947367115.1 uncultured Clostridia bacterium
CCTTTGGCATAGAAAAACACCCCATTTCTTAGTACAAGTATTATATCATACTTGTCTAACAAATGGGGTGCAGTTCAAAAACGGCAGCTCCTTGCTCTTTAATTCTTCAAACTCTGCAAGGGGGCGGGGATTCGTCCTCCGCGGGCGATGAAATCCTCAGCAGACTGGCCATGGACCGGCATCACCGGGGCGCTGCCCAGCAGTCCGCCCATTTCCACCCGGTCACCCACTACCTTGCCGGGAGCGGGGATAATGCGGACCGCCGTAGTCTTGGTGTTGACCATGCCAATGGCCGCCTCGTCGGCGATGATCGCGGAAATGGTCGCCGCCGTGGTATCGCCGGGAACGGCGATCATATCCAGGCCCACAGAGCAAACGCAGGTCATGGCCTCCAGCTTGTCCAGTGCCAGCACGCCAGCCTCTGCCGCGGCGATCATTCCCTCATCCTCGGATACAGGGATGAACGCACCGGACAGGCCGCCCACATGGTTGCTTGCCATCACACCGCCCTTTTTGACGGCATCATTCAGCATAGCCAGAGCCGCCGTGGTACCATGGGTACCGCAGACCTCCAGCCCCATTTCTTCCAGGATGCGAGCCACGCTATCCCCCACCGCAGGCGTGGGGGCAAGGCTCAGATCCACGATTCCGAAGGGAACATTCAGCCGCTTGGATGCTTCCACACCCACGATCTGACCCATGCGGGTAATGCGGAAGGCCGTCTTTTTGATAGTCTCCGCCACCACGTCAAAGGGCTGGCCCTTGACGCTCTGCAGGGCATGATACACCACCCCAGGCCCGGACACGCCCACATTCAGCACGCACTCCGGCTCACCAACGCCATGGAACGCTCCGGCCATAAAGGGGTTGTCCTCCACCGCGTTGGCGAAAACCACTAACTTCGCACAGCCCAAACCGTCGTTATCCGCAGTCAAAGCGGCGGTTTTCTTGATGATCCGACCCATTTCCGCAACGGCATCCATGTTGATGCCCGCCTTGGTGGAACCCACATTGACACTGGCGCAGACCCGCTCGGTACACTTCATTGCCTCAGGGATGGAGCGGATCAGCTTCCAGTCGCTGTCCGTGCAGCCCTTCTGAACCAAGGCGGAAAAGCCGCCGATGAAGTTGACGCCCACCTCTTTCGCCGCCTTGTCCATCGCCAAGGCCAGCGGCACGTAGGAATCATCCCGGCAGGCCGCACCCACCAGTGAGATGGGGGTCACAGAAATTCGCTTGTTGACGATGGGAATACCGAACTCCCACTCGATATCCTGACCGACCTTTACCAGATTCTCCGCTTTGCGGGTGATCTTGTCATAGATCTTCCGGGCGCAGGCGTTCACATCGTTATCCGCGCAGTCCAGCAGCGAAATGCCCATGGTGATGGTGCGGATGTCCAGATGCCGCTTGTCGATCATATCCTGCGTCTGCAAAATATCTTTCTGATTCAGCATATTCTACCTCAAACCCGGTGCATGGCCTCAAAAATATCTTCCCGCTGAACGCGGATGGAAAGACCCATTTCCTGACCCTTCGTGTCCATAGCTTTGCACAGCTCCGCCAAAGGCACAGCGCAATTGGACACATCCACCACCATCATCATAGTGAAATACTCCTGCATAACGGTCTGGCTGATATCCAGAATATTAACATTAAAGGAAGCGAGAGACACGCAGGTCTCGGCAATGATACCCACCCGATCCTTGCCCACAACGGTAACAACTGCTTTCATATATTACACCTCATAATCCGCCGCCACACGGCTGGAAAGTAAATGAAAAAATTGCTCTTTGGCTGCCAGATGCAGCGGATGCTCCGCATACTCAGCAAGTGCCTGACGGCTCTCAAATTCAGAATACAGGCAGTAATCCATACCGCCCTGGAAGCAGGCGCGGATCTCCATTGCCAGCAGTCCGGGAATCTTCCCCACCAGCGGCTCCAGCAGACCGGCGATCAGCTTCACGGAAGCATCCTTGTCCACGCCGTCTTTGAATGTGTACGCAACAATGTGCTTGACCATATTGAACTCCTTTATCGTACTCTTCTCCTACGCAAATACCGGGGCCGGCACTTGCCAGCCCCGGTATGTAGCTTGTAATTACTCAGCGTCCTCAGCCTCAGCGGGAGTCTCCAGCAGAGCACGGATGGACAGGGAGATACGCTTGTTCTCAGCGTCCACATCGGTGATCTTGACCTGGACATCCTGACCCTCGGACAGAACATCCTCGGGCTTGCCGATGCGCTTGTCAGCGATCTGGGAAATGTGGATCAGGCCGTCAACACCGGGGATGATCTCAGCGAAGGCACCGAAGGTCATCAGCTTAACGATCTTGGCATCCACAACGTCGCCAACAGCGTACTTGCTCATGAACTGGTTCCAGGGGTTCATCTCAGCGGTCTTGTAGCCCAGAGAGATCTTGTGCTTCTCGGTGTCGAAGGAGATGACGTAAACATCGATCTCATCGCCGACCTTCACAACATCAGCGGGAGTCTTGATACGGTTCCAGCTCAGCTCGGAAACGTGAACCATGCCGTCCACACCGCCGATATCCACGAAAGCGCCATAGGAAGTCAGGGACTTCACAACGCCGTGATACTTGGCACCGACCTCGATCTCAGCCCAGATCTTCTCACGGTTGGCCTTGCGCTCCTCAGCGTTCACGGCACGGATGGAGCCGATAACACGGCGGCGGGCGCGGTTGACCTCAGTGATCTTCAGGCTGACAGTCTTGCCGACCATGCCGGTCATGTCGCCGCCCTTGGCGATGCCGGACTGGGAAGCGGGAATGAACACGCGAACGCCCTTGACATTAGCCACCAGGCCGCCCTTGTTCTCCTCAGTGATGGTGCCCTCAACCGTGGTCTTCTCCTCTGCGTAGGAACCCATCTCGTCCCAAACCTTCATGCCGTCCAGCTTCTTCTTGCTCAGCTGCACAGTGCCCTCCTGGTCGTTGACACGAACCACGAAGACCTCGATCTCGTCGCCAAGCTTCAGGATATCCTCGGGCTTGACGGAGGGATCGGTGCTGACTTCATCATACGGAATGTAACCGGCGTGCTTGGTGCCCAGGTCGACCTGGACTTCGGTGTTGCCGATGCCGGTAACGGTGCCGATAACCTTATCTCCTGTATTTAAAGTCTTGATGGACTGTTCCAGAAGTTCTGCAAAGTTCTCCTCCTGTACAGCCTCAACATTAGTAATTTCGCTCATAGTCTTGTTGACCTCCTTTATTATCCACGCCGGCGTGGAAGCGCCAGCCGTGATTCCAACATTGGTGACCCCCTTAAAGAAATCGGGGTTCAGCTCCGATGCGTTATCCACCAGAGCCACCCGGGGGCAGTGCTCCCGGCAGATCATCGCGAGGCGGCCGGTATTGGAACTGGTGGGATCGCCCACCACCACCATAGCCTGACAGGATGCGCTAAGCACAGCCGCTTCCCCCTGCCGAAATTCCGTCGCTCTGCATATTGTATCAAATATTTTCAAGTTAGTAAACTGTTTTTTTGCGATTTCACAGCATTTTTTCCACAAAGATTCTGTGGAAGTGGTCTGTGACACCATGCAAAGGGGGGTATCAGCGGTCACTTCGCCGGAATCCGCCCAATTTTGCAGCTCCTCGGGGCTTTCAAAAATGCGGCACTGACCGCACCAGCCTGCAATTCCCTCCACCTCCGGATGGGCGCGGGTGCCAATAATAACAGGCAGCCGCCCTTCCTCTTCGGCCTTGGCAACGATGCCGTGAATGCGCTTGACGAAAGGGCAGGTGGCATCAATGATCTCCACCCTCCGTTCTTCCAGCGCGTCAATAACGCGCTTGGCAACGCCGTGGGAGCGGATGATCACCGTCATTCCGTGCCGCGCGTCCTCAGGCTTACCGATAACCTTCACGCCCAGCTTTTCAAACTTCTCCACCACATGACGATTATGGATGATCGGGCCCAGGGTCACCACCTGCTTGCCAGAGGCCGCGGACTGCTCCACCAGCTCCACCGCCCGGGAAACGCCGAAGCAAAAGCCGGCATTTTTGGCAACTGTTACGCTCATAAGCCGATCTTCTTTCCTACAATATCCCGAATTGCGGTCACAACGCCCTCGATATCCAGAGCAGAGGTATCCACCTTCACCGCATCCTTCGCCTGCTTCAAGGGCGCAATCTCCCGATGGCTGTCCTGATAGTCACGCTGCTGGATCTCCTTCAGGATGGTGGGCAGATTTGCTTTCTGCCCCTTCGCGATCAACTCGTCATAGCGCCGCTTGGCACGCACCTCAGGATCCGCGGTCAGGAAGATCTTCACATCCGCATTGGGCAGAACTACGGTACCGATATCCCGGCCGTCCATAATGACGTTATGTTTTCTCGCCACAGCGCGCTGCATATCCAGCAGAACCTCACGAACCACCGCATGAGCGGATACCAAAGATGCCTTCTGAGAGATATCCTGTGTGCGGATATCACCGGATACATCCATGCCGTTCATGATCATATGCTGAACGCCATCCTCATCGTACTCGATCTCAATGGTCAGCTCGTCAATGTAGCGCTCCACGCCGTCCACATCCTTGGGGCTGATTCCCAGCAGATCCATAAAATAGGCCACAGTGCGGTAGATGGCACCGGTATCCACGTAATAATAACCCAGCTCCTTTGCCAGCCGCCGGGCAATCGTGCTTTTGCCTGCCCCGGCAGGGCCGTCAATGGCGATGGAATATGTCTTTGCCATGTTGATTTCCTTCTTTCGTGTATATATAAATTGGAATGATACATTGTTGTTTAATCCGGGGACGTGTTACTTTCTTGGTTCCGAACAAGAAAGTAACCAAAGAAATCGGCATAGGTGAGGCGCTCATTGCTTCGCAAAATGCGCCCTCCCCTAAGAACCCCTCCCGCGAACCGACATCCAAGACG
>CANBCW010000101.1 GCA_947367115.1 uncultured Clostridia bacterium
TGGTACGCCGAAAGGGACTCGAACCCCCGACCTACTGATTCGTAGTCAGTCACTCTATCCAACTGAGCTATCGGCGCATTTGCATGTCACCTGACGTGCCTGAATATATTAGCACACAACATTCCAAAATGCAAGCATTATTTTTTGAATTTTTAAAAATTTTTCCGACAGCCCTGTGTTTCCGATTCTCTTTCGATGCTTCTATTGCAGATCCTGCAGATCCGCAAAGGTCAGATCATTTTCAATATTATCTTTGGCCAGATCCGTATCCAATTCCCGGTATACCTCCGGCATGGGCTTTTCATGCCAAACTTTCAGTTCTGCACCCATGGTTCCGGCTATAATGGGATTTGCCTTTTTCTTTCCGGATTTTGCCTTGCCCTGTATCTGCGGTACCGGAGATACATCATTTTTCGGATGCAGCTTGGTATAGTCCGGCCGTTCCATACCTTGTTTCGCCATTTTTCATCACCCCGGGCATAGTGTGCCACGAAGGTGTCGCATCAATTCATTAATTATTTTATGTTTATCGTTAATTTTTACTTGACAAACGTTATACTCCATGCTATATTCAAGGCACAAAGGAAATGGAGGTAACCAAAAATGAATAAACTGACCAAAACCGCTGCCACCCTCAATAAGATTTTCAGCATCATGGAAAAAGTCCTATTTGCCCTGGCCATTGCCGCCGCTGTGTGCATTGGTCTGATTCTCGCTGGCTGGCTGCTTGGCTTGAACCCGGATACCATCGCCACCGGCTATGAAAGCCTGGATGTGGGCTTTCTTGAGCTGCAAATCGCGGACACCTATGGGCCTGACAAATGGATCATCCTGCTGGAAGCCGCGATCATGCTGGCTCTGAGCGGTGCGTGCTGCCTGATCGGCCGCCAGAGTGTCCGATGCATCCGTTCTATCCTCGTGCCCATCTCCCACGGCCAGCCCTTTCACGATGCCGTCAGCACCAATCTGAAAAAGCTGGCAGTCCTGAGCCTCATTCTGGGCGCAGTCTACAACTGCATCGGCCTGTCCGAAGTCCTCATCAGCACCTTCGCCTACGATCTTCCCGGTCTGCTGATCAGTGAGAAGATCCCCCATGTCAGCATCAACTTCACCATCGACATTTCTTTCCTCATCGTCAGCGGTATCCTGCTGCTCCTGTCCTACATCTTCCGGTATGGCTCCGAGCTGCAGCATCTTTCTGACGAGACTCTGTAAGGAGGCACAGTATGCCCATTATCCTGCGCCTGGACCGGGTCATGGCCGACCGGAAAATGTCCCTCAATGAGCTGTCCGAAAAGGTTGGTGTCGCCAATGTCAACCTGTCCAAGCTGAAAAACGGCAAGGTCAGCGCCATCCGCTTTTCCACGCTGGAAGCCATCTGTAACGTGCTGGACTGCCAGCCCGGTGACATTCTGGAATTTAAAAGAGAGCAATGACCCCCACCGCCGGACGCAGCACGTCCGGCGGTTTTTTTCGCAGAATCCGTCCATACTACCCAAAGAGGTGATCGTATGGCATCCATCTGGTCGGAAACTGCCCGACTTCCCAATTTTCAGCCCCTTCGTGAAAACATCCGCACCGACGTGCTTATCATCGGCGGCGGCATGGCCGGTCTGCTCTGCGCCAAAAAAATGCAGGACGCAGGCATCGACTATATGCTCGTTGAAGCCAATACCATCGGCACAGGCATTACCAAAAATACCACCGCGAAGCTCACATCCCAGCACGGACTGCTCTACCACAAGCTGATCAACAAATTCGGCATTGAGCGGGCGCAGCTTTATTTGGATGCGAATCAGGCCGCGTTAGAGGAATACCGCCGCTTGTGCGGTGGGATCGACTGTGATTTCAGCCAACAGGATTCCTTTGTTTATTCTACAGATGACCGCTCCGCGCTGGAAGCCGAGCTTGCCGCCCTGGGAAAGCTGCATTTCCCCGCGGAGCTGGTGGATACGCCCGGTCTGCCCTTCCCCACCGCAGGCGCAGTCAAATTTACCCATCAGGCTCAGTTCCATCCCCTGAAATTTCTCAGTGCCATCGCGAAGGATCTGCGGATCTGGGAGCATACCCCAATCCGGGAGCTAGCTCCCCATACTGCCAAGACCGACCACGCCACCATCAATGCGGAAAAGATCATCATTGCCACCCATTTCCCCATTCTCAATAAGCACGGAAGCTATTTTTTGAAGCTGTATCAGCACCGCTCCTACTGTCTGGCGCTGGAAAATACTCAAACCGTTAATGGAATGTATGTGGATGCCAGCAAGACCGGCCTTTCCCTGCGCAGTCACGATGGCCTTTTGATCTTAGGCGGCGGCAGCCACCGAACCGGCAAGCAAGGCGGTGGCTGGACGGAGCTGGAGACATTCACAGCAGAGCACTACCCCGGCTCGAACATCCGGTACCGCTGGGCTACCCAAGATTGCATGACACTGGATGGTGTTCCCTATATCGGACAATATTCCGCCCGCACCCCGGATCTTTATGTTGCCACCGGCTTCAATAAATGGGGCATGACCTCCTCCATGGTGGCAGCAGGTATCCTGACCGATCTTGTTTCCGGCAAATCCAACCCCTACACCGGTGTCTTTTCCCCCTCACGCAGTATCCTGCACCCCCAGCTTGCCGTCAACGCCTATGAAGCGGTAACCAATCTGCTCTCCTTTACCAAAAAGCGCTGTCCTCATATGGGCTGCGCGCTGAAGTGGAACCCTCAGGAACACACATGGGATTGTCCCTGCCACGGCTCCCGCTTCGAGGAAAACGGCCAGCTCATTGATAACCCCGCCACCGGTGACTTAAAATAATGCTTGTATTTTTCCGAAACAGCGGTTATAATGTCACAAGAAAATATTTTGGAGGTCATCATTATGGCTGTTAAGATTGAAAAAGAAACCATCATCGGCGATGTGCTGGATATCGCTCCCCATAGCGCTCCCCTGTTCTTTGCCATCGGCATGCACTGCCTGGGCTGCCCCTCCTCCCGGGGTGAGACTGTCGAGGAAGCCTGCATGGTTCACGGCATTGACTGTGACGCCTTCTTGGCTCAGCTGAATCATTTCCTGGAGGCTTACGAGGCCGATCAGCAGAGCAAAGCCTAAAAACCGGCAACGCCGTCCCGCTCTTTGCCGGGACGGTGTTTCTTTTGAAACTTATCTCCTTTCAGGAGGAACTTTTTATGAAACTCCCCCTTTCTGACCGTTTGCTGGCCTGCTGCGGCTTTATCCGCCCCGGCGACCGGGTGGCCGACATTGGCTGCGACCATGGCTACTTAGGCATCCATCTGCTGAAGACCGGCATCGCCCGCAGTGTCATTGCTGCCGATGTGAATGAAGGCCCTCTGCAAAGTGCCATGCGCAATGCCGTCAAATTCGGTGTCCGTGACAAAATGCGCTTTTACCTGTCCGACGGTGTGCGAAATATCCCCCACGACTTTGATGTAATGGTCTGCGCCGGCATGGGCGCGGATACCATCATGTCCATTCTCTCCGCCGCGCCTTGGCTCAGGGACTCCCGCTACCGCATCATCCTGCAGTGTCAGAGCAAACGCCCGGAGCTGCGCCAATGGCTTTATGACGCGGGCTTCCGCATTAACCGGGAAACTCTGGCCAAGGACGGCAAATTCGTCTATTCCATCATGGAATTGGTCTGCGATCCTGGCCATGCCATTACCCCCACGGAAACTTACATCACCCCCCAGCTTTTGGAGGATAACCACCCACTGCTGCCGGAGTATTACGAGCGGGTGCTCCATGGAGTCCGGCTTACCGTGGACGGTATGAAACGGTCTGGAAACGACCAGCTTTCCATTTATGAAATGATCTTATCCGATCTTGAGAAATTAAAGGAGCAGATTTATGTCAACCGTAGCTGATGTTTTGAACGCCATCGAAGCCTTTGCGCCCACTTACATGAAGGAGTCTTGGGACAATGTTGGCCTGAACTGCGGCCGCATAGATCGGGAAGTTCACAAGATTTTGGTGGCGCTGGATCCCTTTACCCATGTTTGCGAAGAAGCCAAGGCATGCGGCGCAGATCTGCTGGTGACCCACCACGCCCTGATCTGGAAGCCCGGTTTCGTCACCGACGAGAGCACTTGGGGACGCAACACCCTGTATCTCATTGAAAACGGCATCGCCCACATCAACGCCCACACCAATCTGGACTGCGCCCCCGGCGGTGTCAACGATGTGTTGGCTCAGACCCTTGGTCTTACCGATGTGCAGATCATCGATCCCCAGGGCGACCCAGCCTATGGCCTGCTGCGTTCCGGCGAAGTAAAGGAGCAGCCTCTGAGCGAGTTTCTCGCCACAGTCAAGGAAAACCTGCACTGTGATGGCCTGCGCTATGTGGCTGGTGGCCAGCCTGTCCGCAAGGTAGCCGTTGGCGGCGGTGCCTGCGCCGGGGAGATGATGGACGCAGTCCGAGCCGGATGCGATACCTTCGTCACCTCTGACATCAAATACAACCAATTCTGGGACGCGCAGGCGCTTGGCCTGAACCTGATCGACGCGGGTCATTTCCACACCGAAAACCCCATTGTTCGTGTCCTTGCTGATAAAATTGCCGCCGCATTCCCGGAAATTCAGGTAATCATCTCAGAAAAACACAGGGATTGTATGAAATTCTATTGATTTTTTCGCCGCAGAGTGCTAAAATATATCAGATAATTTTTGAAGGGAAGAAATACTTATGTCCGGACATTCCAAATGGCATAATATCCAAAAGACCAAGGGCGCGCAGGATGCCAAGCGTGCTGCCGCTTTCACCAAGATCGCCAAGGAGCTGATCGTGGCTGTGAAGGAGGGCGGCGGCATCACCGA
>CANBCW010000102.1 GCA_947367115.1 uncultured Clostridia bacterium
CAGATACGCCGCTGCGCTGTAGAAAACGGCGTGACCATGCTAACCGCACTGGATACCGTCCGTGTGCTGCTGGATGTTTTAGAGGAGATCACGCTGGGGATCTCTACAATAGACGCATAAGGAGGCTCCTATGCACTTTACAAAAATGCACGGTCTTGGCAATGACTATTTATATGTTTACGGCGAGGTCCCGGAAAATGTGGCAGAGCTGTCCGTTCAGCTGTCAGATCGCCACTTCGGTGCCGGGTCGGACGGTATGATCTATATCTGCCCGTCATCTGTGGCTGATTTCAAGATGCGTATATTCAATGCCGACGGCAGCGAAGCCAAAATGTGCGGCAATGGGATCCGCTGCGTGGGAAAGTATGTATATGACAAGGGCTATACCAATAAGCTCCATTTGCGAATCGAAACATTATCCGGCATCCGTACTTTGAATCTGCAAGTGACGGATGGAAAAGTGGATAACGTCACCGTGGATATGGGAAAGGCGGCAGTTCAGGAGGATATGCGGTTGCTGGTGGACGGAGCAGAAGCGGTTTGCACGCCGGTAACCGTAGGAAATCCCCACGCGGTACTGTTTGTAAATGATATAGACAAAGTACCCCTTACCACCCTTGGCCCAAAGCTGGAGCGCCACACCGCGTTCCCGGATGGGGTGAATGTGGAGTTTGTGCAGGTGCTTGGAAACAACGCGCTGCGTATGCGGGTCTGGGAGCGGGGCAGCGGTGTAACGATGGCCTGTGGAACCGGAGCCTGCGCCAGTGTGATGGCTGCGATCAGCAAGAATTATTGCTGTTATGACGCACCTGTAGCGGTTCATTTGGACGGTGGTACACTGGTCATCCGAATCGCATCTGACAATACTGTGACGATGACCGGCCCGGCTGAAATCGTTTATGAAGGAGAGACCAAACTATGCTGACACCCAATATGCATTATTCGGAATTGAAGGATTCTTATCTTTTCAATACCATCTACCGCAAAACTGCCGAATATCAGAGTTCTCACCCGGACAAGAAGATTTACCGTATGGGTGTGGGGGATGTCTCACGTCCTTTGTGCGATGCGGTTATTAAAGCCCTGCATACGGCTGTTGACGATCAGGCAACCATGGAGCATTTCCACGGGTATATGCCGGAAAGCGGTGCGCCGGAGCTTCGAAAAGCCATTTCAGAATACTATAGACGGTTTTCTGTTTCTGTTTCAGCCGATGAAGTATTCGTATCAAGCGGTGCTTGCGACGATCTGGGAGATGTTCTGGAGCTGTTCGACAAGGATAACACAGTCCTTGTAATCGAACCTGCGTATCCGGAGTATGTAGACACCAATATTCTTTGCGGAAGGAAAGTCATCCACCTGGATTCCGGAGAGGAGAATGGCTTTTTACCGCTGCCCAGCGAGGAGATCCAGGCAGATATTATCTATATTTGTTCGCCCAATAACCCCACCGGCGCTGCATATGACCGGGAAAAACTGCGCAAATGGGTGGACTACGCCAACCGGAATGGAGCTGTGATCCTCTATGATGCAGCCTATGAGATATTCATTGAGGATCCGGACATTCCACACAGCATTTTCGAGATCCCGGAGGCAAAAACCTGTGCCATCGAGATATGCTCCCTGTCCAAAACAGCAGGCTTTACCGGAACCCGGTTAGGCTACACAGTCGTTCCCAAGGCATTGGAACGCATGGGTATGAAGCTGAACACAATGTGGGCGCGGAACCGGGAGACGAGAACCAACGGCATCTCCTATATCCTGCAAAAAGGTGCGTCCGCTGTGTTTACCAAGGAAGGCTTGGAGCAGATTCAAAAGAACATCCGAGTCTACAAGGAGAATGCCCGTGTGCTGATGGATGCCTTTGAACGAATCGGCATTTGGTACTGCGGAGGCAGGAATTCTCCGTATATTTGGCTGAAGTGTCCGGATGGTATGGGCGGCTGGGAGTTCTTTGATTACCTGCTGAATGAAATTCAAGTGGTGGGTATTCCGGGTGAAGGCTTCGGTGCCTGCGGTAAGGGGTATTTCCGCTTCTCTGCTTTCGGAGATCCGGATGACACAAAGGAAGCGGCTAACCGCCTTTGTAAGCTGCTGGGGAGGTGACGGATATGAAGGTTGTTTGCTTGCAAATGGATATGCAGCTTGGCTGTCCGGATGAAAACTTTGCTCATGCTGGGCGGATGATCTGCGATGCGATGGCAGAAAAGCCGGATGTGCTGGTGCTGCCGGAGACATGGAATACCGGCTTTTTCCCAAGAGAAAACCTAACCGGACTGTGCGATCGGGACGGTGAACGGGTGAAAGCGGAGATCGGCGCACTGGCGGCAAAATTCCGGGTGAATATCGTAGCAGGCAGTGTGTCCAATGTTAGGGACGGTAAGGTGTATAACACCGCCATGGTGTTTGACCGGAGCGGCAATTGCATTGCTTCCTATGATAAGACCCATCTGTTTACCCCTATGGGTGAGGATGATTACTATACTCCCGGTGATCACCTGTGCAGATTTGCCTTAGATGGTGTGAAGTGCGGTATTATCATCTGCTATGATGTGCGTTTTCCGGAACTGACCCGGAGTTTAGCGGTGGAAGGTCTGGATATGCTGTTCGTGGTATCCCAATGGCCGAAAGTGCGAACCTTCCACTTGTGTACACTTACTGCGGCCCGTGCGATTGAGAACCAGATGTTTGTGGTCTGCTGTAATTCCTGCGGCACTGCGGGCGAGACCGTCTACGGCGGCAATTCTGCCATCATTGACCCTTGGGGGCAGACGATTGCCTCTGCCGGAGATAAAGAGACCATTCTTGCAGGTGACTGCGATCTAAGTATGCTTACCGACATCCGCAACACCATTCCGGTATTCCGGGATAGAAAAACAAACCTTTACAATATTTGAGAGAGGAAAATGATCATGACTTACGAAATCCCTGTAACCAAAACACAAAATCCGAAACCACGTCCTGCTGATGAGAGTAAGCTTGGCTTTGCAAAATACTTCACGGATCATATGTTTGTAATGGAGTATGACGAAGGCAAGGGCTGGCACTCCTGGCGTGTAGAACCCCATGCACCGTTCTTGATCGAGCCTGCGTCTGCAGTGCTGCATTACGCACAAATGATGTTTGAGGGCATGAAGGCATACCGCAAGCCAGATGGCAGCATCCAGCTCTTCCGTCCCGATATGAACATCGCCCGCATGAAGAATACCTGTGAGCGTATGTGCATGCCGGAGGTACCCGGTGACCTGTTTATGGCAGGCCTGAAGGCTGTAATCGAGGCAGATAAGGATTGGGTTCCCAGCGGCAAGAATACCTCTTTGTACATCCGTCCGTTTATGTTTGGCGACGAAGTGTCTTTCTCTGTGCTGCCTGCAAAGCATTATAAGTTTATGATCATTCTCAGCCCCACCGGCTCTTACTATGCAGCCAATGATGCCGGTTTAACGACTGCCCGCATTTATGTCCAGGACACCTATATCCGTGCTGCCCGTGGCGGTACCGGCTATGCTAAGGTTGGCGGTAACTACGGTGGCGGTATGCGTGCTTCTCAGGATGCCATACGTTACAACTGCAAGGATGTTTTGTGGTTGGATGCAGCAGAGCATAAGTATGTAGAGGAGATCGGTACATCCAATGCTTTCTTTGTAATCGGTGATGAGGTTATCACTGCACCGCTGGACAGCGGAACGATTCTTCCCGGTATTACCCGCAATTCTGTGATTCAGCTGCTGACCAAGTGGGGAATCAAGGTATTTGAGCGGAAACTGTCTATTGATGAAATTGTAGCGGCTTCCAAGGATGGAACTCTGAAAGAAATCTTTGCATCCGGTACTGCGGCTGTTATCTCTCCCATCGGTTGGCTGAATATCAAGGGCGAAGATATGCAGGTAGCTGACGGCAAGGTTGGCACCATTGCACAAAGACTGTACGACAAGCTCTACGGAATGCAGACCGGTGTCGTAGAGGATGACATGGGATGGACATATCCTTTGGGGTTCTGATATGGAATTTTGCGCGAAAGAAATCAAAAAATCCCTGATCCAATGGACCAGGGACTGGTTCGACAAAAACGGAAAGGGTTGTAATGCGGTCATCGGTATTTCCGGCGGCAAGGACAGCTCTGTCTGTGCTGCTCTTTGCGTAGAAGCACTGGGAAAGGAACGGGTCATCGGTGTGCTGATGCCTAACGGTGTCCAAAGTGATATTGCCGACAGCCGCCAACTGGTTGAGTATCTGGGAATTCAAAATGTGACGATCAATATCGCGGATGCAGTCAGCGCGGTCCGTACCCAACTGAAAGAAGCAGATATTGAAGTTTCTGAACAGACGGAGATCAATCTGCCACCCAGAATCCGGATGTCCGTTCTGTATGCGGTATCCCAGTCCATGAATGGCCGAGTGATCAACACCTGCAACCTTTCGGAAGACTGGGTAGGTTACTCCACCCGATACGGTGACAGTGCAGGAGATGTGTCACTGTTGGGAAAGCTGACTGTTCAGGAGGTAAAAGCGTTGGGCCGGGAGTTAGGCCTGCCTGAAAATTTGGTGGACAAAACGCCATCCGACGGCCTCTGCGGCAATTCAGACGAGCAGAAGTTGGGCTTTGCCTATGCTGTCCTCGACCGGTATATCCGGGAAGGCATCTGCGAAGATGAAAGTGTTCGGCAACGCATTGATTCCCTTCATAAACAAAACAAGTTCAAGCTGGAATTGATTCCAACATTCGAACCCCAGACGATGATGCAATAAAAAGATTGACATAAATTGCACTAAACACGCTTGTCGCCATGTTAATTTCCTCCTGGTCAATCGGTATCGAAA
>CANBCW010000103.1 GCA_947367115.1 uncultured Clostridia bacterium
GGGGGAAGGTATTGCGCCCGTAGGGCGCTGTCGCCCCATCGGGGCGACACATTTACCATACTAAACAACAATTTATCTTACCAACCGCTGGGCTTATTTTCCGTTTACATTCATTTTCCCCTATGGTATAATCTTTTCAACACGTTCAGGAGGTTACACCATGCAATCTCAATTTTCCCGCACGGAGCTGCTGCTGGGCAGCGCCGCCATGGAGCGGCTGCAAAAAGCCCGGGTGGCAATATTCGGTCTGGGCGGCGTGGGCGGCTATGCCGCGGAAGCGCTTGCCCGCAGTGGAATCGGCACGCTGGATCTTTTCGACCACGACACCGTGAGCCTAACGAACCTAAACCGCCAGATTCTCGCCACCCATGACACCGTGGGTAAGCTGAAGGTAGACGCGGCGAAGGCGCGGATTCTCTCCATCAATCCTCACGCGGTGGTAAATGCCCACCCTGTTTTCTACATGCCGGATACGGCGAACCAGTATGATTTCTCTGTCTACGATTATATTGTGGATGCCATCGACACCGTCACCGCAAAGCTGTGCATGATTCAGAACGCAGTGGCAGCGGGCGTTCCCATCATCAGCTGCATGGGCACCGGCAACAAACTGGATCCTACCGCCTTACAGGTCACGGACATTTCCAAAACCACCGTCTGTCCTTTGGCCCGCATCATGCGCAAGGAACTGCGCAAGCGTGGCATCGACCACCTGAAAGTCGTCTACTCCACAGAAGAAGCGCTCATCCCTGTGGGAGCCGAGGAGGAAGCCGCGGCTCTCGGTAAGCGCACCATTCCCGGCAGCACCGCTTTCGTCCCCGGCGTGGCCGGGCTGATACTGGCAGGCGAAGTTATTCGGGATCTTTCGAAATGATCGTCAGCTGTTCCGGAGCTACCCGGGTCTTGAACTGCAATTCCTGATTCTTGATACTGACCGTGGTACCGGGGGCAATGGAGCGTGTAATAAAGGCGTTGGAGCCAATGACACAGCCCCGGCCGATGACCGTCTCGCCGCCGAGAATGGACGCACCGGCATAGATCGTCACATTGTCCTCAATGGTAGGATGGCGGCGCACGCCTCGCAGGCTCTGCCCACCCCGGGTAGACAACGCGCCAAGGGTCACGCCCTGATAGACCTTGACGTTCTCGCCGATGATGGTCGTCTCACCGACGACAATGCCAGTGCCGTGGTCAATGAAGAAGTATTTGCCAATGGTAGCACCGGGGTGAATATCGATTCCTGTTACGCTGTGTGCATGCTCCGTCATCATTCGGGGAAGCATTGGCACCTTTAACTCATACAGCACATGCGCCAGCCGGTAAACCGTGATGGCAAAAAGCCCGGGATAGGAGTAGATGATCTCATCCATGCCGGTGGCTGCCGGGTCACCATCGTAGGCGGCCTGCAGATCTGTCTGCACCATGGCACGCACCTGCGGGATGCGCTGGAAGAACGCCAGACACATCGCCTGTGCCTGCTGCTCCGCCGCAGCAGAGTCCATACCGTCCCCCTGAAGCACCAGCGTGATCTGCCGGGTCAGGTTGAACATCACATCCTCAATGAGCATGGACAAGTTGTGCTTTGCGTTATAAATATGATAATTCTTATCCCGGAAGTAACCGGGAAAAATAATTCTGCGCAGCTTACCCAGGAGCTCCACCACCACATCCTTATCCGGATGGCGGAAAATATCCATCTGATCGATATCCCGACCATGGCGGTAATCCTCCATGATCTGATCCACAACTCCCTCGATCTGCTGTTCAAACTGGGTCATAACAAACCTCCCTACACATTTACTATGTTTTATACCATACCGTGACATTTGTGTCAATCGATAATGTGTTTTTTCTCGATGAACATTTGTCGTTCCGTCATCTATCAAAGCACCCCGGAGTTTCCTCCGGGGTGCAGCTGTTTTTTCTTTAATCCTCCACCCGGCGGATCTTTGCGCCAAGTGCAGTGAGTTTTTCAATAAGCCGCTCGTAGCCGCGTTCTACATAGTGGATATTTTCCACCCGGGTGGTACCCTCCGCGGACAGGCCGGCAATGACTAGAGCCGCACCGGCTCGAAGATCTCTTGCCCGGACAGTCGCGCCGTGAAGGCCATCCTTGCCGACGACCATGGCAGTTTTCCCTTCGATGTGAATCTCCGCGCCCATGGACTCCAGCTCCGTGCAGTAGCCAAAGAACCGTGTTTCATAAACGCTCTCCGTCAGGCGGCTGATACCGGATGCCAGCGCCATGCACACGCAGATCTGAGCCTGCATATCCGTAGGGAAGCCGGGATAGGGCCGGGTCTTAACCGTGGCACAGCTGAGCTTTCCGGTGCTGCGGATGCGGATGCAGTCATCGTAATTGGTAACTTCCGCGCCCATCTCTGCCAGCTTGGATGTGATGCAGTCCATGTGCTTGGGAATCACGTTCTTCACCATCACATCGCCGCCGGTCGCCACCGCCGCGGCCATATAAGTGCCCGCCTCGATCTGATCGGGGATGATGGCATAATAGCCGCCCTGCAGTTCCTCCACGCCCCGGATCTTCACGGTGTCGGTACCGGCACCGGAGATGTGCGCGCCCATGGTGTTCAGGAAGTTGGCAAGGTCAACGATATGAGGCTCCTTAGCCGCGTTTTCAATGATGGTCTGCCCCGGCAGCAGAACTGCCGCCAGCATGATATTCACCGTAGCGCCCACACTGACTACGTCCAGGCTGACCCGGTTGCCCCGGAGGCCTTCCGCGCAGGGTTCCATTTCCACATATTCGTCAGTCTCCGTCACCGCGGCACCCAGAGCCTTAAAGCCCTTAATGTGCTGGTCAATGGGACGAGAAGCAAAACTGCAGCCGCCGGGCAGCGCCACATGGCTGCGGCCGAAACGACCCAGCAGCGCACCCATAAAATAATAGCTGGCCCGCAGCTTCCGAACGAGCGCAGGATTCGGTTCCGTTTCGTGCATCTCGGTGCAGTCAATGATGACCACGCCGGGCTCCGGCTGATCGAGCTTTGCGCCCATGCTCTCAAGGATGGAAAGAAGAATACGGACATCGGAAATGTCCGGAACATTTTCAATTCTGCAGCTGCCCTTGACCAGCAGCGCAGCCGGAAGGATCGCTACAGCGGCGTTCTTCGCGCCGCTGATCGTCACCGTGCCCATAAGAGGGGTGCCGCCGTTAATTTCATATATCGCCAAGGATGGTTCACTCCTTGTAAATCTGGTATTCTGGTTCTCAATTAAAGATTATACCATACCGCTGAAATTATGTAAAGTAGCATTTCACACATTTTATCGCCGCAAACCCTTTGGATAATGGTTTTTCAGCACACTTCCGTCACCTTTTCCCCAACCAATCGGGTATTCGTCGGCACAGACCAGACACCATCCCCTTTTGCCGCAGGGCACCACATCGCCATGCATGTAGGCTGCCATTTCCGGGCTTTCCGCCGGGAAGGAAACCATATTGCGGCATTCCCTCAGCCACAGGGCAAGGGCATGGGCAGGCTCAAAGCGTCCCTTTTTCACCAGACCCAATTCCAGACCGGGCCGCATAACTTTCAATCGGTTGATGTCCGGCATCTGAGCCGGAGCCCAGTAAAGGCTCTGTCCAAACAGCACCGGCCGTCCGGCGGGCAGTTTCATATCCAGTTCTTTCGCAAAGTCCAGCCATTCTTTTGGCAGTTTTTCGGTTTTTACGCTGATCTCCGGGACTTCATCATCCCCCCGGCGGCGCAGTACCGCGGCAAAGTGCCCCTCCCCTTTCAGTAAATGGGGCCAAAGCCGGAACGATCCATTCTCCCCCTTGGCAAACCATGGAGCCGCAACCTCCTCCGGATAAAAGTCCGGATGACTCTCCAAAAATGCCGCCACTGTTTCCTCATTCTCTTCCGGAGCAAAGGTGCAGGTGGAGTACACCAGCCGTCCGCCGGGGCGCACAAGCTGTGCACCGGAGTGGAGAATCTCCCGCTGACGCCCCGCGCACATTTCCACCGTCTCCGGACTCCAATCCGTAACCGCCGCTTCTTCCTTGCGGAACATACCCTCGCCGGAGCAGGGCGCGTCGATGAGTACCTGGTCAAAAAAGCCCGGGAACCGCTGCGCCAGCGTGGCAGGATGCTCATTCGTCACCAGTGCGTTGGCAATGCCCAGCCGCTCGATGTTCCGGGACAGGATCTTTGCCCGCTTGGGGTTGATCTCATTGCAAAGCAGGAAACCCTCTCCGCGCAAATATCCGGCGATCTGGGTGGACTTGCCGCCGGGGGCAGCGCAGAGGTCGCAGATCCGTTCCCCGGGCTGAGGAGCCAGCAGCGCCACCGGTGCCATGGCACTGGCCTCCTGCAGATAGTATACGCCGGCCTCGTGATAAGGGTGCAGGCCGGGTCGGGAACTGGGATCATAATAATAGCCCATAGGCTCCCACGGCACATTCTCCTGCACAAAGGGCAGCACGGCAGGCGCTCCCTTCAGCGGATTGAACCGCAGCGCCACCGCCCGCGGCCGCTCCAGGCTCTCGATATAAGCCGGGTACTGATTCCCCAGTTGTTTTTTCATGCGCTCCAAGAACAGTTCCGGCAGCATCGTCCATCTTCCTTCCGATTTTTTTACCATTGTACCATGAATCCCTCCAGTTGGCTACTGATATTTTGGTAAGATAAATTGTTGTTTGCCAGCAGTGCCGGCGGACGATTCGTGTTCAGCTAGTCAGGTATCGTTACGCCATTGGGTACCGCTCGGTATCGTTTTATCTGCGAGATCTGAGCCCTTCGTTACCGAGTGAC
>CANBCW010000104.1 GCA_947367115.1 uncultured Clostridia bacterium
GGGCGGCGTTTACTTTTTAGGAGGATATTATGAGCGAAAAGAAACCCTATTATATTTCCACAGCCATTGCCTACACCTCTGCCAAGCCCCACATCGGCAACACCTACGAGGTGGTGCTGGCGGATGCCATCGCCCGTTACAAGCGGCTGGAGGGCTACGATGTGTATTTCCAGACCGGCACGGACGAGCACGGCCAGAAGATCCAGCAGAAGGCAGAGGCCGCTGGCATTACGCCTCAGGAGCATGTAGACCATGTGGCAGGGCAGATCAAGAATATCTGGGATCTGATGAACACCACTTATGACCGCTTCGTGCGCACCTCCGATCCTGAGCACAAGACCAAGGTGCAGAAGATCTTCAAGCGGCTGTACGAGCAGGGCGACATCTACAAGGGCAAGTACACCGGAAAATACTGCACCCCCTGCGAATCCTTCTGGACGGAGAGCCAGCTGGTGGAGGGCAAGTGCCCCGACTGCGGCAGAGAGTGTGTGGACGCCGAGGAAGAGGCATATTTTTTCAAAATGAGCAAGTATGCCGACCGGCTGATGGAGCATATTGAGAGCCATCCTGAATTCATCCAGCCCGAGAGCCGGAAGAACGAGATGATCAACAACTTCCTCAAGCCCGGCCTGCAGGATCTGTGCGTGAGCCGCACCAGCTTTACCTGGGGCGTGCAGGTGGATTTTGACCCCAAGCATGTGGTGTATGTGTGGCTGGATGCCCTGTCTAACTATATCACCTTCTGCGGCTACGATCCCGACGGCAACCATGAGGAGCATTACAAGAAGTTCTGGCCTGCCGACTTGCATCTGATCGGCAAGGACATCGTCCGTTTCCACACCATTTACTGGCCCATTTTCCTGATGGCTTTGGGTGAAGAGCTGCCCAAGCAGGTATTCGGCCATCCCTGGCTGCTGGTCAAGGGTGACAAGATGTCCAAGAGCCTGGGCAATGTGATCTACGCGGACGATCTGGTGCAGATGTTCGGCGTGGATGCGGTGCGCTACTTCGTGCTGCACGAGATGCCCTTCGCCGCTGACGGCATCATGACCTACGAGCTGATCATCGAGCGGATCAACAGCGAGCTGGCAAACATCCTGGGCAATTTGGTCAACCGTACCATCGCCATGGACAACAAGTATTTCGGCGGCCGGATCTGTGAGCCCAACACGGCCGATGCGTTGGATGAAGACCTGAAGGCCGTTGCTTTGGCGATGCCCGGCAGGGTCAAGGCCAAGATGGACGAGCTGAAGGTGGCCGATGCCATCGACGAGATCTTCGTCCTCCTGCGCCGGGCCAACAAGTATATCGACGAGACCGCTCCCTGGGCGCTGGCCAAGAACGAGGCGGATCATCCCCGGCTGGGCACGGTGCTGTATAACCTGCTGGAGTGCATCCGCTTTGCGGCTGTGGCCCTTGAGCCCTTCCTGCCGGATACTTCCGCACGGATCTTGAAGCAGCTGAACTGTGAAAACGGCGGTCTGGAGAGCCTGAATACCTTTGGTGTATTGCCCGTGGGCGGCAATGTGGGTGCGGGCGAGATCCTGTTTGCCCGGCTGGATATGGAGAAGAAGCTGGCTGAGATCGACGCGTTCAACGCAGAAAAGGCCAAGGCTGCGCTGCCTGCTTTGGAAATTGAACCTTACGCAGAAGAAAATGTGGATTTCGACACCTTCTGCAAGAGCGATTTCCGGGCAGTCAAGGTCAAGGACTGCGTGAATGTGAAGAAATCCGACAAGCTGCTGCAGTTTACCCTGGATGACGGCACGGGCACGGATCGGCAGATCCTTTCCGGCATCGCCAAGTACTACAAGCCGGAGGAGCTCATCGGCAAGACGTTGGTTGCCATCACAAACCTGCCCCCCCGGAAGATGATGGGCAAGGAAAGCTGCGGTATGCTGCTCAGCGCTGTCCACACCGAAAAGGGCGAGGAAAAGCTGAATCTCATTATGATCGACGACGCCATCCCCGCCGGCGCAAAATTGTGCTAAATATAACACAGGGAGGTGGACTTGTTCGCCTCCCTTGGCTCTCCCTTTGGGAGAGCTGGCAAAAATCTTTGATTTTTGACTGAGAGGGCAAGTTTATGCCGATACCCAAAAATAATGCCTTACTGAAAAATGCACGACTACTTCGGAGTGAAATGACTCCGCAGGAACGAAAGCTTTGGTATCTGTTCTTGAAAAAGTATCCGGTAAAAATATATAAACAGCGAATCATCGGCTCATATATTGTGGACTTCTACTGTGCGCGTGCAAAACTGGTAATAGAGATTGATGGCTCGCAACACTATGATGACGCTGGAAAGGAAAACGACAGTCTCAGATCAGCATATTTGGAAGATCTTGGATTGTTTATTGTTCGGTACTCTAATGCAGACATCAACTGCAGATTTGACAGTGTGTGCGAATCCATTCATCAATATATACAGCAACGAATGTCCCTATAAGCCCTCTCCGTCCGGAATTGGAAATTCCGGACACCTCTCCCAGAGGGAGAGGCAAGAGACGGTACAAACTTGAAAAGAGTCAAAAACTGCCCCCGATGCACCTTGCACAGAACCAGTAAAAACGGACAATAGACAAAATCCCCCCTGATGTAGGATAATAACTACATTAGGGGGGATTCATTATGAGCAAACGAAGATACACTAATATGGTTGCCTTGCTGCCGGTAATTGAGGACATGCTGGCAGCAGGAATGAGCCACAGAGAGATCGAAGATGAACTAGGATTAGAGGGAGATCGGCCTGTACACAATCTACTGAAGCGGCAGCGGAGGAAAGCAGTAAAAGGAATGCCTAAATTCCGCGGAAGGAAACCGGCCAAAACATTGCAGGAATACAAGTACGAAAACAAGCGTCTAAAGATGGAAGTGAAGTTGCTGCAGGATTTTCTGCAATCCACAGAAAGGAAGTGAGGCCTAAGGTAAAGTATGCGGTAATCTATCGTCATCGAAACGAGTACCCGGTATCGGTTATGTGTAAGTTCTTTGAAGTATCACGCAGTGGGTACTATGACTTTGTTAAGCGGATGGGTAAGCCAGAGCGTGATACAGAATTGGCGGAAAAGATTAAGGAATGTCAGAACAAGACAGACAAAACATATGGTTACAGACGGGTCTGGAGATGGCTGAGGGATAGAAATATTCAGAGAAATCCTAAAACTGTGCTTAGAATCATGAAAAAGTACAGTCTTTTGTCAGAGATTCGCCGCCGTAGAAAATGGGTCAATCTTGGCCAGCAGATGCATAAGTATGAGAATTTGCTAAATCGGCAGTTTCTGACAAACAAACCAAATACAAAATGGGTCACGGATATTTCTTATATTCATACTAAAGAAGGTGTGCTGTACCTGTCCATGATCCGGGATCTGTATGACAACAGTATCGTGGCATATAAGACAGCCACACAGCAAACGGTGAATCTTGTTTTGGACACAATCCGGTTGGCGATGAAGAAGGAGAAAAAGAGAGTCGCTGCGGAGTTGCAGCTCCACAGCGACCAGGGCTTTCAATATACATCCACAGCATATTTTAAGCTAACTCAATCTTACGGGATAACGCCGTCAATGTCAAGGAAAGGAAATCCGTATGACAATGCAATGGCTGAAAATTTCTTCTCCATCTTGAAAACAGAGTGTATTTACCGGTATAAACCAAAAACATTTAGAGAAGCTAACGATCTGATAGACAGGTATATTCACTTCTACAACCACGAGCGCATCCAGAATAAAACTGGAGTGGCGCCGCTAACGCTGCGCCACTCCGCATAAAACTTAATATTTCCTACTCAGGGGGCTTTTTGTACTGTCCGCACAAACTGGGGCAGCACAATGCTCCTATGGGGTGTTCCTTATTCATCACAGCCGAGTTTTTCTTTCGTAAGGTAAATGGGGCGCTTTTTGCTTTGCTCAAAGGTCCTGCCCACATATTCACCGATGATGCCGATACACAGCAGTTGCATGCCGCCAAGCAGCAGAATCAATACAATGATCGTTGCGTAACCGGGCACATCAATGCCGACGATCAGTTTTTGTAAAACCACAATCAGCAGGTAGATGAGCGCCGCAACGGCTGTCATGCTTCCCAAATAGGTTGCAAGACGCAGAGGACGGGTGGAGAAGCCGATAATGCCATCAATGGCGTAATTCACCAGCTTGCGAAAGCCCCACTTTGTGGTGCCTGCAGTGCGCTCACAGGCGGTATAGGGGATGAAGTGTGTCTTGTATCCCACCCATGCAAAAATACCCTTGCTGAATCGGTGATACTCCCCCAGAGACAGGATGCTCTCCGCCACGCCCCGGCGGAAGGTGCGAAAATCGCTGGCATCCTTCTGCAAATTCACATCGGACAGCTTGTTGATGATGGAATAGAAGGCTTTTTTGAAGAAAGAAAGCACTTTTCCTTCGCCCCGGCGATCCTGATAGGCGGCAACCATATCAAAATCCGGGTTTTCGTCCAAATAAGCAACCATATCCCGGACGATCTCCGGACGCTGCTGCAGATCCGCATCGATCAGGGTGATGTAATCACCGGATGCATGCTCAAGTCCTGCATAAATTGCTGCTTCCTTGCCGAAATTCCGGGAAAAGGAAACAACCTTGACTGAACAAGTCTGTGCCTTATATAGTTTTTTTAGATTATGAAGGGTTGCGTCACGGCTGCCGTCATCAACGAAGACGATCTCATAATCATAGCCGCAGCCGCTGAAGGCAGTGACTGTCTCTTATACACATCTGACGCTGCC
>CANBCW010000105.1 GCA_947367115.1 uncultured Clostridia bacterium
TCTTAGGGGAGGGCGCATTTTGCGAAGCAATTAGCGCCTCCCCTATGCCGACTTCTTTGGTTACTTTCTTGTTCGGAGACAAGAAAGTAACACGTTCCTTCATGAAACACCAATTTCCTCCACTAACATAATGACAAAGCTGCCGCGCTCCGCGCGGCAGCTTTTTGTTCAGCAGTACAGGTATTTTCTTGGCAGATCCATCACGATCACGGTCTGACCGCTGTTCCAGTCGAAATTCTCCTCTGTTTGCCCGGTTGAGGCAGTCGCCTTCGCAGAAGAAACTGTAACGGAGATCTGCTGTTCATAGTATTTTTTGCTGTTTTTACTTTTCTTGATCTTAACCGTGATCTCCGTTGAGCCTTCGCCCACCGCGTCCAGATCGATGGTCTTTGTGTTTTTATCGTAGGTTACTTTCACGACATTCTTGTTGCCGGAGGTTACAACGACGCCGCCGGCGTTTTTGATCTTGGTGTCGTTCATCGGCACAGAGGTGATGGATACGTGGGTGCCTTCCCCTTGACTGAGGTTGACCTTGTAGGTATCCAGATAGATCTCCTCATCGGAGTTGACTTCCACCGCAGCCTGACTGCTTCTGGAGCAGGAGGACATGAATTTACCGTCCTCGAAATGAACCGTTCCCAGTGTCCATTGCTGCGACACCACCTCGATGGGCTTTTTGTATGTGTTTTTGATGATTTGTCCCAAAATACTCTTCTCTGTCAGCAGCGTACACTCCAATGCAAAGTCCAGTCTGGTATCGATACAGTACGAATACCCCGTCAGCTCATCCAACTCTGCCTGGGTCGCATAGACGCTGTTTTTCTCAGCACTGCCGGTCTGCTTGGAATAGATACTGGCCTTGGCGCCCAGAACGAAGCCTGCCTTCACCGACGCATCCATGATCGTCTGTCCCCAGAAGGATACACCGGGCTCTGCCAGAACACCGGCAGAAATATTGGCATTGGCCTCCATTTCCGTCAGCGAGGGCTTAGAGGAATTGTCGGTGATACTGACTTTCTTCGAACCGTACCAGGTTTTCTTCATAGACAGCAGATAACTGTTATCCACCGTGGCGGTCACGTGAAGGGAACCGTCCATTTGGACATACAGATAGAAGACGCAGGTAACGCACAGGCCGGAGGAACCGATGGGAATGTCCGCCTTTCCCAGCTTAATCTTATCGGAACCGCCTGCGGAAGCGCCAGTCCAGCGGGAATTCTTAAAATTCGCCAAAGCACCGCCGTTTCCGTTGTTGGGAGGGCTGTAACGCAGACCGCCGGCCGTAGCCGTCACATCCACGGTGGTATCGAAGTCGATGCGCACCTCTCCGGTGGTGTTGGCCCCCAGCAGGAGCTTGCCCAGATTTTTCGTGGTGATCTTGAAGTTCTCCACGGTAGCCTTGATGGTAATGGAGGGAGAAGCCTGCGCATTGCGCCATGTCTGCTTTTTATAGAATTTGTCCGACAGGCTGAAGGTATGCTTGAAGGTCGCAACAATTCCCTTGCCGGAGGAGGTCTTTTTCAGGCTGAAGCCCTCCTCATCCTCTGTCTGAACGCTTTGTTCATTGATGACTTTGGACACGCTGGTGGATGTTTTGTTAATACCATTGTTATCCTTGACCAGCTTGCTGACCTCCCGGGGCTTCAGGGTCAGCGTTACAAAGTAATCCGTGTTAGACCGCTGCACCTTGGTGATCTCACCGGCAAAGGGTCGGAAATCCGTCAGATCCTTGGGGATGCCGGCGGGCTTCAGGGTATTGGGGTCGTACAGCAGCACCTTGCCCTTGCCGTACTTGGTGGGATTGGCATCGTATTTCAGCCGATCGATCTTAATTTTGATAGAGCTGGCGTTGGTGGAGGCCAGGCTGGTGATCTGCATGGTTCCGTCATCGGAGCTTAGCAGAGAAAGCTGTGCATCCTCACCGTCATCGGTCAGTGTTTCGGCCTCTTCCTCTTCGTAGATAAATTCTACGCCGCCCAGCTCGTCAACATCCAGAAGCTCCACGCCGTCCACATATTCGATCTCCAGCTCACCGGCATCCATACCGGCGGTGCGGTCGATTTCTTCCATCTTCTCGATCACCGCGTAGCAGGCATCGTAGCTCATTTTCTCGTTGGCATCAAAATATCCGTTTTCCAGCGTTGCCATTCCCATGGTCACCGCGTCGGTGATGGCCTGCTGGTCGTGGCATTTGCTGATATCCTTGATCGTCGGAGCCTCGTCGCCCTCTTCCACGCCTTCTTCACGGAAGGACATGAAGCGCACACAGACCTGCGTCACCAGTTCCTTGGTTGCCGCGTCATCCAGATCGCCCTTCTGATCCTCGTCAATGAGCATCCACTCGTACATGACCTCGGCTTCCAGCTCATAGGTCTCATTTTCCGCGATCTCCTCATCGGTGTAGACATCGGAATACAGGCCTTTTTCAGAGATGAACATGGCGAAAAATTCGCCTTTGGTGGCGTAATCGCTGTTTTCCGGCGCGCCGGTACAGCCGGAGAACATGCCCAGCAGGCTTACCAGACACAGCAGCATAGCCACGATTCTTTGAAAGCGCTTCATATATGTTTCCCCCTGTTCTCGACATTTGTCTACTATGATAGTAACATTTTGTTCATATTCTGTCAATAAGAGGGGGATATAGAAATTACTTTTTCATCACCCGCACATTTTTCAGGCTGCAATCTCTGGTCATTCCGTCGTCGGAATACAGCGCGTATTCCTTGCCGTCCCCCAGAAGGGTCAGGTCATCAAAATCCACATCCCGGGTATTGGTGATAGGCTTGCCGATTGGCAGCAGCTTGTCCTTCAGGATGAAGAATACCACCTCATGCAGCCGCGCCTTGACGGTGACCGTTCCCTTTCTGACCGGGGTGCAGACGAAATCCATTCCGTCATAAACGACCTGCGTCATATCTTCCGGGAGATAGACCGTCCGCTCCGTGGTGCCTTCCTTGATGATGGGCGCGATCATGATACTGCCGCCCACGATGAGCTGATCTTCAATCGGCTTCGCCTGCTCATCTTCCGGGAACAGGAACGCCAAAGGCTTGATGTACATATCGGATGTCAGCGCCGCTTTCATATACTCGGAGTAGATATAAGGCAGCAGCCGGTAGCGCAGGGAAATGATGCTTCGGAAATCCTCTGTGTCACCGAACTGGTAAGCCTCCTGATTTTTCGTGAAGTTGCCGGTGTGGTTGCGCATGAGCGGTGTGAACGCCGACACCGCCAGCCACCGCAGCAGCAGCTCCCGACTCGTATCGCCCATAAATCCGCCGGTATCCGCGCCGGAATAAAGGAAGCCGCACATATTTAGGGAAGGCATATGCCGCAGATTCAGCTTCAGATGCTCCCAGCAGGAGGTATTGTCACCGGTCCAAACGCCGCCGTAGCGCCCCGCGCCGATGTAGCTGGAGCGGGAGAACAGCAGGAACCGGTGGTCGAGCAGCTTTTGCAGCCCCTCCGACGATGCCCGGGTCATCAGATACCCATAAAGATTGTGGACATCATAATGGCAGTACCGCCTGCCGCCTGCATTGTGGAAGAAGGACTGGTAATCACGCACAAGATCCCGGGCCTGCTTTTCCTTTCGCTGCTTGGGGAAGAGCATATTCAGGATCATATTCAGCTTGCCGGGGCCCTTGGCGTACTCGCTGTAGAAAATAGCAGGCTCGTTCATGTCATTCCAGAAGCCCTCGATCCCCCGATCCGTATAAAACTTGTACTGGTCACCAAACCATCTCCGGGTCTCCGGGTTCAGGAAGTCCGGGAAGTGGGTCATACCAGGCCAAACGCAGGCTCTGAACAGTCCGCCTTCCTTGTTGCGGCAGAAATGACCGCCTTTTACACCGGATTCATACACCGCGTTCCCCGGCTCCACCTTGATGCCCGCGTCCACGATGGGCACCAAATGGATTCCCTCGTTCCCCATTTCTTCGGAGAATGCCTTCAGATCCGGGAAATTCTTCTCATTGACCGTAAAGTCGATAAACCGATCCATATAATCGATATCCATGCAGATGGAATCCAGCGGGATACCGGCTTTTTTGTGACCCTCCAGCACCTCCCGGAAGTCCTGCTCGCATTTATACCCAAAGCGGCTCTGGCAATAGCCAAAAGCCCACAGAGGCGGCAGGTATGCCGGGCCGATGGCGTTCAGAAATTCCCGGGTGATGGCATAGGAAGATTGCGCCTCGATTTGGTAGACCTTCAGATCCGCGGTTTCGCAGACGACCCGGATCTGCCCGGAGCCACGGTAGTCGATCTCAAAAATGACCCGGGCGGGCGTATCAAAGAAGATGCCGAAATGACGGTTTCCGTCCAGAATCAGCAGGTTGTGAGAGGCATACAGGGAAGGTGTGGAATCGTTATGTTCGGCGGTATCGGTATTGAAGGAGATGTACCGGCCGCCCCGCTTATTCACCGCACCCATGGTCTCGCCCAGACCATAGACCACATCATTGCACTCCAGCGGGCAGGTGAAGATCTGTGTCTTTTCCCCGCGCTCCAGCGAAAAATAGTTCAATTGTGTCGCAACCGGCACATCCTGCGTAATGGAATCCGTTTCAAAGGGATCACCGTAGATGATCTTGGATATCATGTCATAAGCCCTCCTGTTTGGTGGTAAGATAAATTGTTGTTTGCGGGCATGGCCCGCCGCAAATGCGTTACGAACACTGGATGAAACTTTACCACCGT
>CANBCW010000106.1 GCA_947367115.1 uncultured Clostridia bacterium
CCCGGGGGAAGCTATTTTGCGCCGCATAGCGGCGCTCGGCGGCCGTAGGCCGCCGCCATTGGCAAAACCCCTAAACACCAATTTATCTTCCTAATTGGGCAACAAAAAAGCACCCCGGAACGTGAAGTTCCGGGGTGCTGAGGTTGTATTAGTCAGCGACGTAGGGCAGCAGAGCGATCTGACGGGCACGCTTAATTGCGGTGGTCAGGTCACGCTGGTGAGCGGCGCAGGTACCAGTGGTACGGCGGGGCAGGATCTTGCCGCGCTCGGACAGGTAACGGCGGAGCTTAGCGGTGTCCTTGTAGTCGATGGCGGTCACCTTATCCACGCAAAACGCGCAAACCTTCTTGCGCTTGCGGGGACGCATACGCTGTTCGTTAGCCATGGTTTTTCTCCTCCTTGTAAGAATGTGAAAAAGTTCAGTTTAGAAAGGAAGCTGAGCGTCGTCATCATCCAGCATCGCGAAATCGGATGCGGGGTTGCCGGCGGGCGCGGCATAACTGCCGTAGCTGGGAGCCGCGGGGGCAGAATAGGTGTTGCCACCGTAATTGTTGCCGCCGTAGCTGTTCCCACCATTGTAGGAACCGCCGTCATTGGAACGCTTGCTCTCGCCAAAGTAGACATTATCTGCCACCACTTCGGCACTGCGGCGCTTGCCACCTTCCTTGTCGGTCCAGTTGCGGATCTGGAGCCGACCGGAGACCACGATCATGGAACCCTTGGTGAAATACTTGGAGACGAACTCTCCAGTCTGACGCCAGGCGACACAATCGATGAAATCGGTCTCCCGCTCGCCGCCGTCTCTGCCGCCGAAGTCACGGTCGACAGCCACAGTGAAGCTGGCAACGGCAATACCGCTGCCGGTGCGGCGCAGCTCGGGGTCACGGGTCAGGCGACCCATGATAACGATGTGGTTGAGCATATTCTTACTCCTCCACGGTGGTGGTCAGGCAGCGCATGACACCTTCGGTGATCTTCATAACGCGCTCCAGCTCAGCGGGGAACTCGGGCTTGGTCTCCATGTTCATCAGAACGTAGTAACCCTCGGGGATATCGTTGATGGGATAGGCCAGGCGACGCTTGCCCCACTCATCAATGTTGGTCAGAGTACCCTCCGCTTCCACCATTGCCTTGAACTTTTCCACAAGTGCGGCGATGCCCTCCTCGCCCTGAGCGGGGTCGATGATGTAGAGCACCTCGTACTTACCGGTGATCTTAGCCATGTTGTTTGCACCTCCTTTTGGACTTTTAAGGCCCACGGTCGCGCCGTGAGCAAGGATTTGTCCGCATTCGCAGACCCTATCATTATAGTGATGAAATGTAGGATTGTCAAGGATTTTTTTGCTGTTTTGGTACGATAAATTGTTGTTTAGCGCACTAAGATATGCTGTCATTGCGAGGAGCGAAGCGACGTGGCAATCCCCTACGGCGATGCGCAAATGTTACGATTACCACCAAAAATGCTGGAAGAACCGGGGGATTGCCACGCCAGTGTGCGCACTGGCTCGCAATGACATGCTTCTTTTTTGGTGCGTCAATAATCTCGTAAACAACAATTTATCTTAGAAACCACCGGCACCCGGAAGGAAACTTCCGGGTGCCGGCCATATTTAGTACGCGAAACCGGGCACATTTTCTCTGAGCCAGTCAAGGGTATTTTCGCAGTCGTAAAAAATCTGAATCGTGGTGTTGGTGTCGGTCCAAACATCCACCCATGTGGCGATGCTGGTGTACTTCCGGTTTGGGTTCATTTTCCCGGTCTCACAGTCAGCCCGGATGGCACGAACCAGCTCTTGGGCGTCGGAGCCGGAGAGCCGCGATCCCTCCACATAAATCTCCTTTATGCTGCTTAGATACGTGTCCCAGTCGGTATATCCCAAGATGTATTCCGGCGAGCTGAAAAATTGATCCAGTTCCCGGGCGGTTTTGCCGAGGGAATTGTAACGGTATCTCCGCTCAATTACCCGCCCATCGGACATGTAGTAGGTCAGATGGAGCGCGGCGCTGTATTGATAATCCTCGTCAGCCCCTGCCATGACCAGCGCGTGAATATTCACCAGCCCTTCGATCCGCTTCGGGTCGGTGACGATAAAGGGGTCATCGTCGGTCTCTGGATCATAGTAATAGGTGTCCGACAGGATGACGGCCTCCACCTTGCTCGGATCCGGCGTCCAGCGGGTGATGCCGAGGGGGTCAAGGGCGGTCAGTAGGATGCTCAGCAGCAGCACGCCGCCGATGGCCGCGCAGGCAATGAACGCTTTCTTCCGGAATACGCGAACGGTGCGCTGCAGGAGCATCTGACCTGTAAAGTAACCCACGATAATGCCCACCACCAGGAATATATATTCGCTGTACGTGAAAGTCTCACCGAATATTTCAAACAGCGCGCCGACGCTGAGGGTGAACACCACGGAGAAAATGGGCTTCATCCAGCGGAAAGCCACGAAATCCCCGGCGCTTTCCAGCTTCCGCCGCCGGTACAGCAGCAGTGCCGCGCCCAGCAGGGCGATGCCCAGTACCGCAAGAATGGCAAGATACCACCAGCTTTCGGACAGTCCATCGTAGGTGTACTCGAGATCCGTATACTGGCTGTACGGATGACTGACTTTCTCCTGCTGGAATTCCACCAGCTCCGTTTCGCTGGAGATCCATGCCACTGGGCAGAATCGCGTAAAGTAGGTGTCCCGGATGTGCAGGCCATAGAGCAGCGGCTCGTAAAAAGTCATCACAAACCAGTAGGCGATCATGGAAAGGAAGTTCGCCAGCGCGTACACCGCAGCCATGGCGAAGCGGTTGCCGGTACACATGGCGCTGAAGGCAGCCAGACCGAAGAAAAATACATATTCCAGCGTCATGCCCAGCAGCCAAAGGAAGCTGATGTACCACATTTCGCCCATGAAAGGCAGGAAACAGATGGACATTATCAGGTTTGGAACCAAGGAGAACAGGACGCCTGCTGCAGTGTGGGTGGCAAACCAGCTTTCCCGCCGCATGGGGAAGGCATGGAGGGCGTTGCACAGGCGGCTGTTGAACAGATCGCCGAACAGCAGCTCTGCCGCAATGATGGCATAGAGAAAATTGATGATCGCCATGGGGCCGATGGAATTGGCCAGAGACCGAGCGCCGTGGCCGTATTCTGGGGTGAAGGTGGAGATGCTGTTCAGACCGATCAGCAATCCTCCGATCAGATACAGCGCCCAAACCGGGGCAAACCGGGTGATATTCTTGCGCAGGGCAGTCAGATTAAAGAACGATGTTCTTGACTTCATAGTTCACACCTCCCAGTTCATAAATAAAGATTTCCTCAAGGGAAAGGGGAAGAACGTCAAAATAGACAGGATTGACGGCGGCGGTACGCCGGCTGATCTCCTCGGCGCTGCCCCGGACGATCAGAGTCCGCAGCCGCCCGGAGTTGGATTCGTGGAGAATATCCAGCCCCTCCGGCGCGTATCCCACCAATTGCAGCTTGTGGGTGGCACCCTGCATATCCGCAAGGCTCCGCTCCAGCAGCATTTTGCCGTGATCCATGATGCCTACATGGTCGCAGATGTCCTCCAGCTCCCGCAGATTGTGGGAGGAGATCAGGACGGTAGTCTCCCGCAGTGCAACGTCGGAGAGGATCAAGCTCCAGACCTGCCGCCGCATGACCGGGTCAAGGCCGTCCACCGGCTCATCCAGGATCATCACGTCCGGTCGGGTGCTTACTGTTAGGTGGAAGGCCGCCTGCTTCTGCATGCCCTTGGAGAAACGGCGGATCTGACCTTTTTGGGGCAGCTGGAATACCTCGTGCAGCCGCTGGTACAGTTCCTCGTCGAAGTTGGGATAGATTCCTCTGTAGTATTTATGCATATCCTCGAGAGACGCGGAGGGGAAGAAGAAAATATCGTCGGGGATGTAGCCGATGCGGGTTTTGATGTCGGGATTTTCGTAGATCTTCTGACCCTCCATCAGCACCTCGCCCGAGTCCTGACGGTACACGCCGGTCAGATGCCGGATGGCGGTGGACTTTCCCGCGCCGTTGGGGCCAACCAGACCGTAGACCGCGCCTTTTGGCACCGTCATGGTCAGGTCATTCAGGGCGGTGAAGTCACCAAAGGTCTTGGTCACGTTTCTCATTTCAAGCATTGTCATTTCCTCCTTTCAGGATTCGGTCAACCAGCTCCTGCCGGGACGTACCCAGATTCAGAAGCGTTGCAGTGATCTTGTCAAAATTCTCTAACAGCGCCAAGGCCTCCGGTCCGGGGCCGCTGGGGATGCCGCAGACAAAGCTGCCTTTGCCGGGGACGGACGCGATCCAGCCCTGCATTTCCAGCTCCCGGTAGGCGCGCTGGATGGTGTTGGGGTTGATGGTGAGCTCGGTTGCCAGCTCCCGGACACTGGGCATTCTGTCGCCCTGCTGCAGCACACCTGTCACGATCTGCTCCCGGAAACCGTCAATGATCTGGCTGTAGATCGGGCGTGCGTCCCGATAGTCGAGATGAACCATAGCGTGACCTCCGTTCTAACTGTACTAACTGTATTAGTACAGTTAGAATAACACAGTAGTACAGTGATGTCAATAGCCGTAAATGAATCTTAAAAAATGGAATGATAAATTGTTGTTTGCCGGCAGTGCCGGCGGACGATTCGTGTTGGGCTGGTCAGGTATCGTTACGCCATTGGGTAC
>CANBCW010000107.1 GCA_947367115.1 uncultured Clostridia bacterium
TACCCAATGGCGTAACGATACCTGACCAGCCGAACACGAATTGTCCGCCGGCACTGCCGGCAAACAACAATTTACCTGCTGTTTACTCCTGGGAGAACAGCTCCTTATCCACATGGCACAGGGGGCACTCAAAATCCGCGGGAACATCCTCCCACTTGGTACCGGGGGCGATGCCACCCTCGGGGTAGCCCTCTGCCTCGTCATAGACCCAGCCGCAAACATCGCATACATATTTCATAATTCATTACCTCCGTTTGTTATTGTAAGGATATCTTAGCGAATCATTCTGGAAAGTTCTGTGACTTTCTCACCAAAAAGGGAACACTCACACCGTTTTCTTATGAGGATATGTATGACATATCGTACATATTCAAGGCCTTTTTGACAAATTATACTTAGGATATGTCAGGAGGTGTGCGTATGATAAGCTATGAACCGTTGTTCCGAACCATGGCCGCGAAGGGGATAACCTCTTACCGGCTGATGAAGCTGGGCTTTCCGCGCTCCACATACTATGCCATGAAGCACGGTGAGAATATTTCGTCGCACACAGTCAACCAGTTATGCAGGATACTTCAATGCAATGTATCCGATATTATGGAATATATCGATGATGAAAAGCAATAAAATCTGCACGGATTAAGGCTCCGTGCAGATTTTTATTATCCCAGTGCTACGTCCAGCACCATCATCAGGGAAAAGCCCACGGCGAAGAACACCGTGCCGATATTGGAATGCTCCCCATCGGACATTTCCGGGATCAGCTCCTCCACCACCACGTACAGCATGGCTCCGGCGGAAAAGCTCAGCAGGTACGGCAGAACCGGCACCAACAGATCCGCCAGCAGGATGGTAATGATGGCGCCGATTGGCTCGATGACCGCGGACAGGACACCGTAGCCGAAGGCCTTCCCCTGCTTCATGCCGTTTGATTTCAGGGGCATGGAGATGATGGCACCCTCCGGCAGATTTTGCAGGGCAATGCCCAGCGACAGTGCCAGAGCGCCCGCGGCGGAAATGCTCTCATTTCCTGTCAGCCAGCCTGCGGCCACCACGCCCACAGCCATGCCCTCCGGCAGATTGTGCAGGGCGACGGCCAGCACCATCATGGTGGATTTGCCCAGATTGCACCGGGTGCCCTCGGGGCACTGGCTGTTCAGGTGCAGGTGGGGGATGATGTGATCCAGAAGCAGCAGGAACAGGAAACCGCCCCACACGCCGGTAAAGGCCGGGAGAAATGCCAGCTTTCCCATGTGTTCGGACTGCTCCATGGCGGGAATGATCAGGCTCCAGATAGAGGCCGCCACCATGACTCCGGCGGCGAAGCCTGTCAAAGAGCGCTGCAGCGTTCGGTTCATTTTGCCTTTCAGAAAAAATACGCCTGCCGCGCCCAGCGTCGTTCCCAAAAACGGAAGAAGTATGGCACTCAAGATCTCGATCGGCATAAGCGGCCTCCTTTAAAATGGGATTGTATATATATTATAATGTATACCGTCAAGCTTCCGTGACGAAGTCACGAATTTTGGTGGAGGAAAAAGCAAAAGCACCCTGCCGGGTGCTTTTGACTTTGTTTTTACTTGCGCTTCCGGGCAACAGCGCGCTGGATCAGCTTGACCATCTCCACGATGGGGATGACCAGAATAGCCAGAGCAATGGCAATGCCGTACTCCGTCAGGCCGATGGGCGTGAACCCAAAGGCATTTGCCAGGAAGGGAACCTCCAGCACCAGCGTGGTCAGCAGCAGGGAGCCGATCATGGCGGCCCACAGAACCTTGTTCTGACCCTTCAGGCTGAAGATGGACTTGCGCTGAGAACGCAGGTTGAAGGAATGGAAGATCTCGCACATGGACATGGTCAGGAAGGCCATGGTCATGCCGTGCTCGGAGACACCCATGGGCATGGCGAATTTCCCAACCTCAAAGCAGTTGCCGATGATATAGGACGCAATGGTCAGAACGGTGACCAGCACACCCTGATAGGCGATATCGCCGAACAGGCCGCCGGCGAAGATGCCTTCCTTGGAATCCCGGGGCGGACGGTTCATGGTGTCCGGCTCTGCCTTTTCCATGCCCAGCGCCAGAGCGGGGAAACAGTCGGTAACCAGGTTGATAAACAGCAGGTGGACAGGGTTGAGGAGCGTAAAGCCCATCAGTGTGGAGCAGAATACGCCCAGAACCTCGCTCATGTTGGAGGCCAGCAGGAACTGGATGGCCTTGCGGATGTTGTCGTAGATCCGGCGGCCTTCGCCAACGGCGGAGACGATGGTGGCGAAGTTGTCGTCTGCCAGAACCATGTCGGCAACGTTCTTGGTAACATCGGTGCCGGTGATGCCCATGCCCACGCCGATATCGGCGGACTTAATGGAAGGCGCGTCGTTGACACCGTCGCCGGTCATGGCAGTGATCGCGCCGTTGGCCTTCCACGCGGTCACGATGCGGGTCTTGTGTTCGGGCTGAACGCGGGCATAAACGCCGTACTTTTTGACAAATTCGCAGATTTCATCGTCGGAGATGTCATCCAGCTCGGCACCGGTGATGGCCTCGGAAGCGTCGGTGATGATGCCCAGCTCTTTGGCGATGGCAACGGCGGTATCCTTGTGGTCGCCGGTGATCATGACGGCGCGGATGCCGGCGGAGCGGCACTCCTCAATGGCGGCCTTAACCTCCGGACGGACAGGGTCAATCATGCCGGTCAGGCCAAGGAACACCAGATCCTGCTCCAGATATTCGGGGGTGTTGTCGGCGGGCTTTTCGCTCCAGTCCCGCTTGGCGGCAGCCAGCACACGCAGCGCCTTGTCTGCCATGGCCTTATTGGCGGCCATAATCTCAGCGCGCTTGGCATCGGTCATGGGCAGGGTCTTGCCGTTTTCGTAGTAGTGGGTGCAGCGAGCCAGAACCACATCGGGGCCGCCCTTGGTGTACTGCACATAGGAGCCGCCGAGATCGTGGACGGTGGACATCATCTTGCGGCCGGAGTCGAAGGGCGCCTCATCCACGCGGGGAGCGGCCTTCTCCAGATCCTGTTTCTTTAGACCTATGGAGCAGGCGAAGTTTACCAGAGCGCACTCGGTGGGCTCGCCCTCGGCTTGATCCTCTTCGTTCAGGCTTGCATCAGAGCAAAGCGCCATGGCGGTGGCCACCAGTTCCGTCTCACCGATATGATCCACCACGGTCATCTTATTCTGAGTCAGGGTGCCGGTCTTGTCGGAGCAGATGACCTGGGTGCAGCCCAGGGTTTCAACAGCGGTCAGGCGGCGGATAACGGCATTGCGCTGGCTCATCTTGGTAACGCCGATGGAGAGCACCACCGTGACGACGGTAGCCAGACCCTCGGGGATGGCGGCAACAGCCAGAGAAACGGCGACCATGAAGGTCTCCAGAATGACGGTCAGAGCGTGACCCTGGACGGACAGCTCGCCCCGTGCCATAAACAGATTGAACGCGAAGATGAATACGCAGATGCCCAGCACCATCTTGCTCAGCAGCTTGCCCAGCTCATCCAGCTTACGCTGCAGGGGGGTCTGCTCCTCGGCGGTGGCAGCCAGCGCACCGGCGATTTTGCCCATCTCGGTGTCCATGCCGGTGGATGTGATGACTGCCTTGCCGCGGCCATAGACCACGGTGGAGCCCATGTAGCACATGTTTTTGCGGTCACCCAGAGGCACATCCTCCTGCCCCTCGGCAAGACCCAGCGCGTCCAGCGCTTTGTTGACAGGGACGGATTCGCCGGTCAGGGCGGCTTCCTCGATCTTCAGGGAAGCGTTCTCGATGATACGGCCATCAGCGGGCACAGCGTCGCCGGCTTCCAGAACGACCACATCGCCGGGAACCAGCTCGTCGGAGTGCAGGCTGACCAGCTTGCCATCCCGCAGGACTTTACAGGTGGCGGCGGTCATGGTTTGCAGCGCTTCGATGGCGGCTTCGGCCTTGCTCTCCTGGAATACGCCCAGAATGGCGTTCAACAGAACCACGGACAGAATGATGATGACTTCCGCCCATTCGTTTTCACCGGCCAGCATACCGGTCAGCGCGCTGACACCCGCCGCAATCAGCAGGATGATCAGCATGGGATCCTTCAGCTGGGTCAGAAAACGCTGCAGCAGAGTGGGTTTTTCGCCCTCCTTCAGCTTGTTGGGGCCGTACTTGGCAAGGCGAGCCTGCGCCTCGGCGGTGGTCAGTCCCTCAGCGCCCACGCCGAGGCCGTTGAGGACTTCTTCGGTGGATTGGGTGTAGATTTTCTTCATCAGGTATTCCCCTTTGCAAATGATAATAAAAAAGACTCATGCACTACTCCGAAAAAGCGGTGCATGAGTCTCATTCTTACTAGCTCCCCGGGCGGTTAGGCCGGTCTGACGGGTGGGCTTCGCACAGATTGGATCTGTACGGAATTACTCCCTCATTACAAACCGATCGCAGCCTATCGCCATGGGCAGCAGGCTGTCGATCAAGTTATGCTATTATATATGGTTTATGCTGCGGATGCAAGCGATTATAAAAATACTTTACCAAAAGTTTACCGGATTTTCATGGCAAATTGCAATAGCAAGTTGCAATAGTTTTGACAAGTGACGATCCTTGCAGGGGCGGTTTGTTCTTTCGGAGGG
>CANBCW010000108.1 GCA_947367115.1 uncultured Clostridia bacterium
CGACACATTTACCATACTAAACAACAATTTATCACACAAGTATAGAACAGCAGCCCTGCGGTGACCGCAGGGCTGCTGTTGGTTACATCAGTGGGGCGAACAGACGGAGGATACATTGCCAGATGCGCAGCGCGGCGCTGCGCCCCTGACGGTATTGCTCCGTCACCTCCCGGCTTTGAGAGAAGATCTCCTCAAAATCCTTTGCGATATCCTCTACGGCGGCGCAGCCGTAGAGCAGCACGTTGTTCTCAAAATGGTGGTACAGGCTCCGGTAGTCCAGATTGGACGTGCCGACAGATGCGACCTGACCATCGCAGATGCACATTTTGGCATGGCAGAAGCCGGGTGTATATTCATAGATTCGAACACCCTGAGAAACCAGATCCGCGTAATAGGAGCGGGTCACAGCGTAGACCGTCTTTTTGTCGGGAATGCCCGGGGTGACGATGCGCACATCCACGCCCCGCTTGGCGGCCAGCTCCAGGCTGTGCCCCATTTCGTCGGTGATGATCAGGTAGGGGGTTATGAAGTACACAGACTTTTTGGCGCTGGTGATCAGGTTCAGATAGGCGTTCTCCGCGATCCGTTCCGTTCCCAGAGGGTCATCGTCATAGGGCTGCACGAAGCCGGAGGCATCAGGCAGGGAATGGGTCACGTTCAGGAATTGGGAGCAGTCCTCCTGCTGTTTACCGGTCACGTTCCACATTTCCAGGAACATGGCGGTCAGGCTGCGAACCGCCTCGCCCTCCAGCTTCAGGCCGGTATCCTTCCAGTGGCCGTAGGGTTTTGTCCGGCCAAAATATTCGTCTGCCAGGTTGTAGCCGCCAGTGAAGCCCACTTTGCCGTCGATGACGGTGATCTTCCGGTGATCCCGATGGTTCATAAACAGGTTGACGATGGGAATGGCGGGGTTGAAAACGCGGCACTGGATGCCTGCGCTGTTCAACTTTCTGGCAAATGCGAGGTTTACATAACCTATACTTCCGATATCATCATACATCAGCCGAACGTCCACGCCCTGGGCTGCCTTGCGCAGAAGAATCTGCCGCAGCTCCTCGAACGAGGAGCTGTCTTCAATGATAAAATACTCCATGAAAATGAAGGATTCTGCTTGTTCCAGTGCGGATTTCATGGCGTTAAAGGCATCTACGGCCTCACCGTAATAGGTCACGCCGGTGTTGCGGTACACTGGACTGTGGGCGTGGTTCCACAGATACCGGCTCTGATTGGCGGCCATCGGATCGGCTGCCTCCAGACCGCTCAGGGACTGCGGATCCTGCTCCAGTGCCCGCTCAGTGTGGGTGCGGATCTTTCTGAGCCGCTTATAGGTTCTGCCCAGATCGCTGAATGCCTCGATCAGCAAAAACAGACTCAGCCCCATAATTGGGAAGGCCATGATCAGCATGATCCAGGGCATTTTCATGGCGCTGGTGGTATGCTTGCTGTACAGCCGCAGCACCACCGTCAGGGACAGGATGCTTGTCAGCAGGGAGATCCAGGCGGAATGCTGGTTGAGCGCCAGAACCAGCAGCAGGATCCAGCCAATCTGAAACAGCACGGATATGCCTACGAATACCAGCCGGGGGATACTGTTGTGGCTGCGTTTTCTCTTTCTGTTTGCCATAGGGATGCTCCTTTCAGAGCCGCTTGGATACGGAGATGGTACGATCCTGCGCCAGAAGCAGGTCGGAGAGAATGGTGTTGGACAGGAGCATGCCCTCGGGTGTCAGCCGCCAGCGGCCGTCGCTTCGGAGCGCGTGATTGCGCTGACGGCAGCCTTCCAGAATTTCTTCCAGAGGATCAAAGGGCAGCAGATACTGCTTTTCGTATTCCTCCCGGCTGATGCCGATTGAGGTGCGCAGGCGCATCATCAAATATTCGCCCGCCCGTTCCCGGGGCGGCACTTCCTGAATGTCGGCGATGACTTGGCCGTGATTGCGGATGCCGTTAATATAATCCTGCAGATTTCGAACCATAACGAACCGCTTGCCCGAGAAATCGGAGCTGGCATCGGGGCCGAAGCCCAGATATTCTCCGCCGGTCCAGTATTTCAGATTGTGCTGGGAGGCTTTGTCCTTTTTGGCAAAGTTGGAGATCTCATAGTGCCGGTAGTTCCGGGATTTCAAGATTTCCACCGCTGCCAGATACATATCGGCCTGCGTGTCATCGTCCGGCAGATTGCAAACGTCCTTGTAGTCGTACAGGGGCGTTCCTTTTTCGACTTTCAGACCGTAGCAGCTCATGTGATCGGGCTTGAGCTGGAGCACGTTGATCAGTGTATCCTGCCAGCTTTCCAGGGTTTGACCCGGCAGGCCGTACATCAGGTCAAGGGAGAGGTTTTTGAACCCCGCCTTGCGGATCTTTTCGACGGCGTTGACCGCGTCATCGTAGGTATGAGGGCGGCCCAGCTGCTCCAGAAGCCTGTCGTTGTCGCACTGGACACCCAGACTGACCCGGTTGAACCCCTCGCTTTTCAGGCGGCGCAGAAGCCGGGGCGTGACAGAATCGGGATTGGCTTCAAAGGTGATCTCTGCCCGGGGACAGACATCGAAGCTCTGGCGTACCGCGGTCAGAATAGCAGCCATTCGGTCAGCACCGAGAAAGCTGGGGGTGCCGCCGCCAAAGTATACGGTGTCCACCCGGTAGCCGGGAGCTAAAAATCCGGTTTCCTTGATGTGTGTACAGATGGCTCTAACGTAGTCATCCATCAGCAGATTATCCTGACAGGGCAGGGAATAGAAGTCGCAGTACTGGCATTTACTGCGGCAGAAGGGGACATGGACATAAATGCCGAGGGGCGTTTTTTCGCTGCGGGGGAAAATGGGCATATTGATACCTCCGGGGAAATGGGTTCAAACAGACGCGCGGGGACAGGTGGCAGCGACTTCGACTGCCTTCCAGGTGTGGATCTCCCTGGAGTACAGCTTATTTTCGCTGTCATAGCTCTCCTGCGTCAGCAGGTTGCCGTGTTCGTCATAGGTAAGCACCATGGTCTGTTTTACGGTGCCGTCGGGAAGTGCGGAGACGATGGTCTCCGTGCTGCCCTCCCATGTACAGGTGCTGGTATAAAGCAGAGTGCCGTCAGGCTGGTAGGCCGTTACGGAGCAGATCCGGCCATCCTCACCGGTGGCGTAGATGGAATAGCTGTTCAGTGTGTCAGCGGTATAGCTGTCGTGACGGAGCAGGTGGCCGTTGCTGTCGTAGGTCATGGTGATTCGCTGGGAGATACCCTGAATGGCCATGGTAGTGGTTACAGACGTACGCAGGTTGTTTTCCCAGGTGTATTCGGTGGCGGAGACCAGTTTGTCATTCAGATACTGGAATACGCCGAGACTATTGCCTTGCTCGTCATAGGTGTATTCGGTTACGGAACCGTCGGAGAGCCATTTGATATAGTTGCCGTTTTCATCACATTCCACGCTGTGACGCTTGGTTTCGGCATCGTTGGTATAGACCACGACCTCGGTGACATGATCCTGCTCGTCAAACAGGAATTCTGTACGGCTGACGGTGGAGCCGAATTCCTGTGTGATGGAGGTATGGACGTAGACGGTTTTGAAAAGAGGCTCCGTGGGGGCTGCTGAGGGAGTGGGTTCTGCTGAGCAGGCTGTCAGGCACAGTGTCAGACACAGGCCGGTAAGGATGGCAGACAGTTTTTTCATCGTGATGGCTCCTTCCCGGTCACCGGGTCTTTTGGCGGGCACCCTCGACACCGCGGCGAATGGCACGTACTTCCGGCGCAGCAGCCAAAGCGGTGAAAAACTGGTCTCTGCGGCGCTTGCTTCCCGCACCGGGAAATTCTGCCTGGAAGGTGAGCTGATATCCCATGGCGCATTTTTCTGCCAGCGTGTGAAGAATGTATGCCCGCTGCGCCTGCGCTTGTTCGTTGAGCAGCGTCAGAGCGACTGTCACATCCTCGCATTCCAGCGCGTATTCTTCGTTGGTGTGGGTGCGTCCCGGGAGATGGTGCTGCAGCAGCTCCAGAATGGTCAGGGTGATAAAGGCGAATACCAGCCCTGCAAGGGCAATGGCGTAGAAACCATAGCCTGCGGCGATGCCCAGACAGGCAACGGTCCACACACTTGCGGCAGTGGTCAGACCCTTGACGGTGGCACCTTCCCGCATGATGGTGCCCGCCCCCAGAAAACCGACACCGGTGATTACCTGCGCGCTGAGCCGCGCCGGGTCGCCGCTGCCATACTGATGCAGGAGCATCTGCCCGGTGATGGATACCACACAGGCACCCAGGGCTACCAGAATGTGCGTGCGCATACCGGCAGGGCGGTTCGTGTATTCTCGTTCGGTGCCGATGACCATACCGACGACCATGGCGCACAGGAGCCGCAGGCAGATCTCCCAGATCCCGGGCTCCATACGGAAACTTTGTAAAATGTTAGATATCATAAACGGCTCCTTTCGAAATATAGGCTGGTGAGATACATTGGTGTTTACGCGCCCACCGTAGGGGCCGATGACCACATCGGCCCTGCGGTAAAATGTTGCAAATATGCACCAACAATGGGCAAAAAGCGCCTT
>CANBCW010000109.1 GCA_947367115.1 uncultured Clostridia bacterium
ACCCAATGGCGTAACGATACCTGACCAGCCGAACACGAATTGTCCGCCGGCACTGCCGGCAAACAACAATTTATCTTACCAGCAAAAGGCCCTGGGGCGCAAATGCGTACCCAGGGCGGTATTTTGCTTACTCCAGTTCAAACGCACCGGTATAGAGCTGGTAATAGGTGCCCTTCTGGGCAATCAGGTCTTCGTGGGTGCCGCGCTCAATGATGTGTCCATGATCCAGAACCATGATGCAGTCCGAGTTCATAACGGTGGACAGACGGTGGGCAATGACGAATGTGGTTCGTCCGTGCATCAGAGCGTCCATACCCTTCTGCACCAGTGCCTCGGTACGAGTATCGATGGAGGAGGTGGCCTCGTCCAAAATCATGACCGGCGGATCGGCTACCGCTGCCCGGGCAATTGCGATCAGCTGCCGCTGACCCTGAGACAGACTGGCACCATTGGCGGTCAGCTCCGTATCATAGCCATTGGGCAGGCGCGTAATGAAATCGTGGGCGTTGGCGAGCTTTGCCGCGTGAATGCACTCTTCGTCGGTCGCGTCCAGACGGCCATATCGGATATTGTCCATGACGGTGCCGGTGAACAGGTTGGTCTCCTGCAGCACGACACCGAGAGAACGGCGCAGATCGGCTTTCTTGATCTTGTTGATATTGATGCCGTCATAGCGGATCTTGCCGTCGGCAATGTCATAGAACCGGTTGATCAGGTTGGTGATGGTGGTCTTACCCGCGCCGGTAGCGCCGACAAAGGCAATTTTCTGACCGGGGTGGGCGTAGAGGGTCACATCGTAAAGCACCTGCTTTTCGGGGACATAGGCGAAGTCCACCATGTCCATGACGATGTCGCCCTTCAGCTCGGTATAGGTCAGGGTACCGTCGCCGTGGGGATGCTTCCATGCCCAGTGGCCGGTACGTTCCTCCGTCTCGGTGATGCTGCCGTTCTCGTCAATCTTGGCATTGACCAGCGTGACGTAGCCATTGTCAACCTCGGGCTCTTCGTCCATCAGCTCAAAGATCCGCTCCGCGCCGGCCAGCGCCATGACGATGGCATTCATCTGCTGAGAGATCTGATTGATGGGCATGTTGAAATTGCGGGACAGCGTCATGAAGGCCATCAGGCTGCCCAGGCTCAGCAAAGGCATTTCATCGGTGGAATAGACGCACAGAATACCACCGACGATGGCGAGGATGGCATACTGCAAATAGCCCAGGTTGTTGTTGATGGGGCCCATGACGTTGGAGAATTTACCGGCGGAATAGGCATCCTGCCGGAGCGTCTCGTTGAGCTGGTCAAACTCATCCTTGACAGCCTGCTCGTGGTTGAAGACCTTGACCACCTTCTGACCGGAGATCATTTCCTCAATATAGCCGTTCAGTGTGCCGAGGGAGCGCTGCTGGCCGATGAAGTGCTTGGCAGACTTTCCAGCCAGGAATTTTGTGACGAACACCACACCCAGAACGGTGACCATGGTAACGATGGTCAAAATCCAGGACTGGCACAGCATGGCGATGAAAACCACCACAAGGGTGACGACCGCGGATACAGCCTGGGGAATGGATTGGGAGATCATCTGCCGCAGGGTGTCGATGTCACTGGTAAAGCGGGACATGATATTGCCTGCAGTGTTGCTGTCAAAGTAGCGCAGGGGGAGGGTCTGCATTTTCTTGAACATATCGTCACGGATCTTCTTCTGAATGCCCTGCGTTACGCCGACCATCAGGAAACTCTGGAAGAAGCTGGCCAGTATTCCAAGCACAAAAATGCAGGCGAGGCGAACGATAAAATCCCAAACGGGGCCGAAATCAGTGGAGCCGCTGGCCACCATAGGCAGGATGAATTCATCCACCAATTGTCCAAGGGCTGTGGAGCCTGTGGTCTGCGCGAGGGCGGTGACGAAAATGCACACCAGCACGATCAGAAGAATAAACTTGTAGTTCATCAGATAGCGGAAAAGCCGACCCAGCGTTTTCTTAGGATTTTTAGCCATGCGGCCATCGCCGCTCATTCTAACAGGAGGCATTATTCAAGTCCCCCTTTCTGCTGAGAATAGAAGACTTCCTGATAAATAGAAGAACTCTGCATCAGTTCGTCATGGGTGCCGACGGCGCTGATCTGACCGTTGTCCAGAATGATGATCATGTCCGCATCCTGCACGGAGGAGACACGCTGGGCAATGATCAGCTTGGTTGTGCCGGGGATCTCATCCCGGAAGGCCTGACGGATCAGGGCATCGGTACGAGTATCCACTGCGGAGGTGGAGTCGTCCAGAATCAGAATTTTGGGCTTTTTCAGCAATGCTCGGGCAATGCAAAGCCGCTGCTTCTGACCGCCGGAGACGTTGGTGCCGCCTTGCTCAATATGGGTATCGTAGCCATCGGGGAAGGACTCGATAAAATCATGGGCGCAGGCCAGCTTACAGGCGTGGATCAGCTCTTCGTCCGTTGCATTGGCGTTGCCCCAGCGCAGGTTTTCCTTGATAGAGCCGGAGAACAGCACATTTTTCTGGAGCACCATGGCAACATTGTCGCGGAGAACTTCCAGATCATAATTGCGCACATCTACGCCGCCGACCTTCAGCGTGCCCTCGGATACATCGTACAGCCGGGGGATAAGCTGAGCCAGCGTGGTCTTGCTGGAGCCGGTGCCGCCCAAAATGCCGACGGTGGCTCCGGAGGGGATGTGCAGGTCTACCTCCTTCAACGCCCGGTGCTGGGCGGTAGCGGAGTAGCGGAAGGACACGTTCTCGAAATCGATGGAACCGTCTTTTACTTCCGTGACGGCACTTTCGGGGGAAACGAGATCCGGCTGCTCTTCCAGAATTTCATAGCAGCGCCGCAGGGGCGTGCGGCTCATGGTCATCATAACGAAAACCATGGAAAGGTTCATCAGACCCATCAGAATCTGCGTGGTATAGGTGAACATGGCGGAAAGCTGACCGGTAGTCAGGCCAAGATCCGGGTTATTGCCGGAGGCTACCACCATTTGGGCACCGACCCAGGAGATAGACAGCATACAGGCATAGACACACATCATCATCAGCGGCGAGTTCAGAGAGAGGATCCGTTCTGCTTTGGAGAAGCTCTTCTCCAGATCACCGGAGATGTTGGTGAACTTCGATTCTTCCTTCCGTTCCCGGACGAAGGATTTGACTACCCGGATGCCGTGAACATTTTCCTGTATGACGTTGTTGAGCTTATCCAGCATCTTGAAGCCCCGGTCGAAGATCTTGAATACCATAGGCACCAGACATACCAGCGCGATCACCAGAACGGGCATGACCTGCAGGTAGATGGTGCTGAGTTTCACGGACAGCCGCAGGGCAAAGACCAGCGCCAGCACCAGCATCATGGTGCAGCGGATGGTCATGCGGATGAGCATCTGGAAGGTCATCTGCAGGTTGGCAACGTCCGAGGTCAGCCGGGTGACGATGGATGAGCTGGAGAATTTGTCGATATTGGAGAAGCTGAAGTTCTGGACATGGTGGTACATATCATGCCGCAGGTTTTTGGCGAAGCCTGTAGCGGCTTTGGATGCAAAGGTGGCGGAGGCCACGCCAAAGCACAGGCTCAGCAGCGCGCACAGCACCAGCTGAATGGAGCGGGTGATGACCGTATTCATGTCCTGCAGGGCAATGCCGTAATCATAAAGCTGAGCCATGACCTGCGGGATCAGCAGCTCCATGATGACCTCACCTGCCATGCACAGGGGGCTGAGCAGCGCCGCCCATTTGTATTCCCGGATACACCGGGCCAGTCGTTTGATCATTCGCTATGTTCCTCCTTATGGAAAGGTTTGCAAGGATCTGCCCCCATGTTTTGAAGGGCGCGATCCAGCAGCCGGGAAAACTCGGCCTGTTCATCAGGCGAGAAATCGGCTACTACTCGTTGTTCAATGCCGGAGATGACTTGTTCGATCCGCTCATGGCACGCCACGCCTTTGGGCAGAATATGGATGCGCTTACAGCGGCGGTCATGCTCATCCGGGCGGAATTCAATGAAGCCCTTTTTCTCCATGCGGCTCAGGGTGCCGGAAACGCTGGGGTGGCTGAGCCGAAAGTGCGCCTCGATATCCTTCGCGCAGGGGGGCTGGGGCTGGTGGACGAGGTAGCCCATGATGCGCCCCTGAGAGGCGGTCAGATCCATCTGCGCGAGGGCATCATTCAGAATCTGATCGTTGCACCAGTGCAGGAGCCGGAACCGGGGACCGTAGTAGTGCTTCAAATACACACCTCCTTAAAAATGTAGCTTGCTACCTTTTATTTTAGCATGCGGCGCATTCTTTTACAAGGGGGTTCAGAAAAAGTTTACAACATCATGGGAACGGTAAATTGGTGTTTGCCGGCAGTGCCGGCGGACGATTCGTGTTCGGCTGGTCAGGTATCGTTACGCCATTGGGTACCGCTCGGTAT
>CANBCW010000110.1 GCA_947367115.1 uncultured Clostridia bacterium
AACCTAGACAAATGTTGCCAATACTGCTGGATTTCCGGGGGCATTGGTACTCTTGAACAAAAATATTTAGGGAGGTGGAAATAAAGATGAAAGAGCCGAAAATCAAACAACGGAAGAAGATGCGGTTCGGAATATTTGACGTTCTGAACTATGTTCTAATGGTGCTGTTGGCGTTGATAATCCTGTTCCCATTCTACAATGCAATCATTATTTCCTTCCTGAGCGAAAAGGAACTGGCTCATTTCAACGGCATTTGGCCGGACAGCTTTACACTGGACGCGTACAAGGTTATTTTCAGCGACAAATGGGTGTTCAATGGATACAAGAACTCCATCATTATTACAGTCGTTGGCACGATCTATACACTGTTTATCACGGCGACCTGCGCTTACGGATTTTCCCGCCCACACTTTAAGGGGAAAAGCCTGATCTTCAATATCTTTGTATTCACTATGTTTTTTGGCGGCGGCATGATCCCCTCCTACATTCTGATTAAGAACCTGGGACTCATGAACAACCTGCTGTCGCTGATCCTTCCTTCTGGCATGTCGGTGTACTATATGCTGCTGATGCGATCGTTCTTTATCAACATTCCCAGCAGTATTAAGGAAGCCGCCATGCTGGACGGAGCGGGTGAATGGACAATCCTGTTCCGGATTATCCTGCCGCTGTCCAAGCCGATCATTGCCACAGTCGGATTGTTTACGATGGTCGACTACTGGAACGCTTGGTTCAATGCTATGCTGTATATCAATTCCGCGGACAAGCGGCCGCTGCAGTTGGCGCTGCGTGAGATTATTAACTCCGGTGCCTCCACATCCAGCCTGCTCCTTCAGAATATCGAGAAGCTGAGCACGCAAAGCTATACCATGGCATCCGTTGTTGTGACGATGCTGCCGATTATGTTTATCTATCCGTTCTTGCAGAAGTATTTCGTGAAAGGCATTTTGATCGGAGGTGTAAAGGAGTAACAGGTACAGGAAAACCGACACAGTATTCATCTGAAAGGAGAAATAAGAATGAAAAAACTGTACAAGGTGCTGGCATTGGTGCTTGCGCTGCTGATGCTGGCAGGCTGCACCCCAACAACTGATCAACCGCGTCAACCGGGAGAAAAGCTTCGTGTTTCCATGCTTTATCCGTGGAGCAGCTATCTGCTGTCCACCGATGAGGTCATCGACCCGGAAAGTGTCCTGTATGATGAGCGGTGGCAATTGATCATGGACAGATTCGATCTCAGCATTGACTATATCGCCTGCGACGCGGCCACTATGGCAGATAAGCTGCGCGCTATGATTGGCGGCAACAATATGCCTGATGTGGCGCTAAGCCTGATGAACATGGATGCCCGCGAATTCCGGCTGTATGCGGAGATGGGCGGTTTGAAGGTGATCCCGGAGGAAATGCTGGAGAAGTATCCAAACATCATGCGCAACATGAATTCTGTGACGGCAAAGGATTCCTACAAGGTCGACGGTGGATATGTGGCGATCCCCCGCTCCATGGATCTAAACGGTATCAGCGGCGATTACAGCTATATGATGATCTACCGCAAGGATATGGCAGAGGCCGCCGGCGTTACCATCAAGGATGCCTACACCATCGAGGAAATGTATGACATGTTTGAGAAGGTTCAGGCGAAGTTCCCTGATGTCCAGGTCGCAAGCCATATTTGGCCCGATCAGTTTATGCAGTACGGCCTGTACCAGTATTCTCCCTACATGAGCAGTACTCCTGTAAAGAACTTCTATTACGACAGTGAGGCAGGCGAGTATAAGTACGCACCTGCCGATCCGGATACCATCAAAGGCATCCAGTGGTTCAAGAAAATGTACGATGCCGGCTTTATCAACTCGGATTATCTGAACCTGCAGGTGAACCAAGCCAGCACCCAGTTCTTTGGCGGCAGCGTGTTCTGTACCTGGAACGGAGCCAATGCGGCCTTCCTTGACAGCATCCGCCGCACCTTTGCGATCAACAATCCGGAGCTGTCTATGGATTGTGTGGATACCTTCCTGCTGCTGGATGATGAGGGACAGTATATCGTGATTCAGCAGGTGAGTGGAAGCAGCGGCATACCGGATACCTATGAAAATCTCGATAAGATCCTTCATTTTATCGGGACTCGGAAAACAAACCCCAATGCCAAGATCCTGTGGAATATGACATGGGCGTATCAGGCGAACAGCACACATCCGGATTTTCCAAAGTATAACCGAGATCAGATGGCGATGTACAACGCCATCGTGGATACTGTTGGGGAAAAGATCCTGACAAACGATGGGATTGCAGGCGTGATTCCTGCGGGCACGGCTATTCAGAATTTACGTACCTCATACATCGGGGATACGATGACCATTGACGGGCATCATCTCAATCATTCCCATGGCCGCTATACTGCCGCCCTGGCGTGGTATGCCGCCATCACAGGAGGCTCCCCGGAAGCTGTGACGTGGTTCCCAGCTGGATACACAAGCCTGAGTGATCACTTCACCGTTACCAGTGAAGCGGTTCGCAACGCAGTCGAAACACCCTATTCCGTAACGAAATCGAAATACCCGGTAAGAGATTCATAAGCCGGATCTGTTTGCAGGAAGTTGAAAATATGAAGATTAAGTATCTGGGAACGGCAGCCGCAGAGGGAGTACCAGCCCCCTTTTGTGAATGCCAGGTATGCGAGAATGCGCGCCAAAAAGGTGGAAGAAATATCAGAACCAGAAGCCAAGCGCTGATTGATGACTGTATGCTGATCGATCTGCCTGCGGACACTTATATGCACACCCTCCGGGAAAATATCAAGCTGTGCAGCCTGACCGCCTGCTTGATCACACACCCCCATTGCGACCATTTGTGCCCCAATGAATTAATTTTTCGCAGTCCTGTTGCAGCGCACATGAAACAGGAAAAGCCGTTTTGTATTTATGGTGTGGACAGCACACTGGAAGCGATTCGACAAAAAGGGGAATTTACGGCGGAACTGGAGCGGGAAGGGTGCCTGCATATGAACAGAATCGAGCCCTTTGTTCCGTTCGAGGTGGGTGCCTACTGGATCACGGCGCTCAAGGCAGATCATTGGACGCAGCAGCCTGTTTTCTATCTGATCGAGAAAGATGGGCAGGCGATGCTCTATGCCCATGATACAGGATTTTTCCCCGAGGAAACCATAGAGTACCTGAAGGCAGTTGATGTCCGTCTGGGGCTGGTTTCGTATGACTGCACCAATGTTCTTCTGGAGTGGGATAACAGGCACCACATGGGACTGAAAGGGAATGAGATCATGCGTGATCGTCTGATGGAAATTGGTGTAATTGACAGCAGAACGATTCATGTACTTAATCACTTCTCACACAACGGAGGCGCGGGCTATGATGAGCTGGCTCCGCTGGCACAGGAGAAGGGGTTCACGGTTTCCTGTGATGGTCTGGAAATTGTATTATGAGAGACAGAAAAAGGTGATATTTGTATGAGGGTAATATGTACGAAGAACCGTGAAGAGGCCAGCCACATGGTAGCCAATATGATCGCTGCGCAGGTGCTTCTAAAGCCGGATAGTGTGCTGGGTCTTGCCACAGGCAGCTCTCCCATCGGTGTATACGCCGACCTGATCGATCGGTACCAAAAGGGGGAGCTGGACTTTACACAGGTTCGGACGGTGAATTTGGATGAGTATATCGGTTTGGGCGCCGACCACCCCCAGAGCTATGCGTGGTATATGCGTCACAACCTGTTTGACCATATCCGGATCGATCGGAGCAACACCCACATTCCCAACGGATTGGAAACAGACTGTCAAAAGGAATGCAAACGCTACGATCGCATTATCCGCAGTCTCGGCGGTGTTGATCTGCAGCTTTTGGGCATCGGTCCAAACGGACATATTGGTTTTAATGAGCCATGTGGAGAATTTGTAAGGGGGACGCATTGCGTAGATCTGTCCGATGCGACCATTTCGGCCAATGCGCGGTTCTTTGAAAGCCCGGATCAGGTTCCAAGGCAGGCATATACTATGGGAATCATGGGGATCCTGCAGGCAAAGCGCATTGTGATGATCGCCATGGGGCGCGGAAAGGCGCAGGCTGTTAGAGATATGATTTGCGGCCCTGTACATCCCGAGGTGCCCGCGTCCATTTTACAGCTTCATTCGGATTTTATCCTTGTGGCAGATGAAGAGGCATTGTCACTTGTGCATCCGGTTTCGGAAGATGATTGATTCTTAATTAAATGGAAGAATGCTTCGTAAAAATGCGTCCTTGTGAAAATCAGGGCGCATTTTTGAGCGTTTTGAAAAAACGCTAAATTGTTGTTTGCCGGCAGTGCCGGCGGACGATTCGTGTTCGGCTGGTCAGGTATCGTTACGCCATTGGGTACCG
>CANBCW010000111.1 GCA_947367115.1 uncultured Clostridia bacterium
TGCGAGATCTGAGCACTTCGTTACCGAGTGACCCCCAACGGTGGTAAAGTTTCATCCAGCGTTCGTAACGCATTTGCAGCGGGCCATGCTCGCAAACAACAATTTACCGCACCATTGAGACAGAATGGCTGGTGAGAGACATGAACACCAAACAAGATTATATCGGCGTATTTGATTCCGGTGTGGGCGGGATCAGTGTCCTGCGGCATCTGCGGCGGGAACTGCCCAATGAACGGTTTCTGTACTTTGGGGATTCTGCCAATGCGCCTTACGGCACCCGGCCGACAGGGGAAATACGGAATCTGACCCTTGCCGCGGCGGAAAAGCTGATGGAGCGCGGGCTGAAGGCACTGGTGGTTGCCTGCAATACGGCGACCTCTGCCGCTATTGAGGATCTGCGGCGGCGGTATCCGGAGTTGATTGTCATCGGCATTGAGCCTGCTCTGAAGCCAGCTTCTGACCGGTTCCCGGGCGGAATGGTGGGCGTCATGGCGACTCCGGCGACACTGCGGGAGGAAAAATTCGCCCGGTTGCTGAACCGTTTTGCCGACCACTGTCAGGTGGTCAAGCTGCCCGCGGCAGGATTGGTGGAGCTGGTGGAGGCAGGAAAGGGCAACGGCATCGAAGCGGAAGAACTGCTGCGACCGCTGCTGGAGCCCCTCTATGGAAAACTCAGCGCTGTGGTTTTGGGCTGCACCCATTATCCCTTTGCGGCTGGGACGATTTCACGGCTGCTTGGCCCGGATACCGTGCTGCTGGAGGGCGGCCCCGGCACAGCCCGGGAGACAAAGCGCCGACTGACTGCGGCAGGGCTATTGCATGACGGCCCCGGCGAGATCGTGGTGGAAAACAGCCTGAATTGCGCCCGGACAGTGGAACTGTGCTGGTCGCTGCTGGAGGAATAGCGTATGAATGATATCTTGGTAATCGGCATTGCGGGAGGCACAGGCAGCGGCAAGACCACCCTGATGAAGAACATCATCCAGCGATTCGGCGGCGCGGTCACGGTGCTGAGTCACGATAATTACTATAGGCGTCATGATGAGCTGCCTCTTGAGCAGCGGGAAAAGCTCAATTACGACGAGCCCGGCGCGCTGGAGACGGATCTGATGGCACGCCATTTGAAACAATTGCGCCGGGGCGAGGCCATCGACTGCCCGGTGTACGATTTTACCGTCCATAACCGCAGTGATGAAACCATCCGCGTGATACCCCAGCGGGTCATCATCGTGGAGGGCATCCTGATCTTTGAAAATGAGCCGCTGCGAAACCTGATGGATATTCGTATTTTTGTGGATACGGACGCGGATATCCGCCTGTGCCGCCGGATCAAGCGGGATGTGAACAAGCGCGGACGGACGCTGGAATCCGTGCTGCTGCAATACCAGCAGACGGTGAAGCCCATGCATGAAAAATATGTGGAGCCCAGCAAACGCTTTGCGGATATCGTGGTGCCCGAGGGCGGCAAAAACGCTGTGGCTCTGGATCTGATCATGGGGCGCATCCAGCGGCATCTGAAGGGAGAAAGCAATGAAGTTTGAGAGTCTGATCTTTGACATTGACGGCACACTGTGGGATTCCCGGGCGCTGGTGGCAGAAGGGTATAACATCCAGCTCCGCGCCGAGGGGCTGGCGCATCTGTGTGTCACGGCCGAGGACTTGAAGCCCCTATTCGGCAAGGTCATGACACAGATCGCGGATGTCATTTTTGCAGCCATCCCGGTCAGTCAGCGGTACGCGCTCATGGATCGCTGTATGGCAACGGAAAACCGGTACCTGCACGATCATCCCTGCCAGATCGGCTATCCCGGCATCCGGGAGACCATGGCGGAACTTTCGAAAAAATACCGCCTGTTCATCGTCAGCAACAGCCAGTGCGGCTATCCGGAGCTGTGTATCAGCAAGCTGGGGTTGGCGGACTACATTGCCGGTCACCTGTGCTTTGGTGATACCGGCGCGGAAAAAGGCGAGACCATTCGCCAGCTGATGGAAACATACGGCATTCGCAGCGCTGCCTATGTGGGCGATACGCAGGGAGATCTGGATGCCACCGTGCAGGCGGGGATTCCCTTCATTTTTGCCGCCTACGGTTTCGGCCAGCCGGAACGCTGGGATGCGAAAATCGAAAAATTTGAAGATTTGTTGGCGTTGTAAATTGTTGTTTACGAGATTAAATACGCCGGCGGCGCAGCCGATAGTAAAGGAGCGATTGCCCCCGGCAATCGACCTATTTGGATTCGCTGCGCGAAGCACCACCCTTGGCCCCATCTCTGAGGGGGCTGTCACGCGAACAGCGTGACTGGGGGAGTGTCCTATCGTACGAATGACACCCCTTCAGTCAAAAATCAGAGATTTTTGCCAGCTCCCCCAGAGGGGGAGCCGAGGCGCCCGTAGGGCGCTGTCGCCCCATCGGGGCGACACATTTACCACACTAAACAACAATTTAGCATACCGAATGAACAGGAGTAGTTATGAGTATTGGAATGGATGCCCAGTGCCTGCTGTGCCACTTTCGGCGGAATGTGGAGACGGCACGGAGTCTGGGCGATGAATCGACTGCTACGGCCTTTGCCAAGGCACTGATGGAACTGTATTTATCCATGCCGGATGATAAGGCATCCCCCTCTGTGGGGCCGGGAACCAATGAGCTGTTCCAGCGGTTCTACGGTCTGGAGCCGGATCGCTTCCGTCAGGAAAAGATCGCGTCAAACCGCTTTGTGCTGGAACGGATCGATGAGATTCGCCGCCGGACGGAAGCCGCCCCCGACCCGGTGTACGCTGGCCTGCAAATGGCGGTTTTAGGCAATTATATCGATTTTTCTGCCCTGCAGGGGGAAGTCAGCTTTGAAAAGTTGGACGAAATGCTGGAAAAGGCGCTGGAAATGGAGCTGGATCGGGAGAGCTACGCATCCCTTTGCGATGATTTGGCGAAAGGGAAGCGGCTGCTGTATCTGACAGACAACGCCGGAGAGATCGGCTTTGACCGGGTATTTGCCGAGCAGCTGCAAAAGGCGTACCCCCATTTGCAGATCACCTTCTGCGTCCGGGGCGGCCCGGCTCAGAACGATGCCACCCGGGAAGATGCTGCCGCCGTGGGCATTCCGTTCCCGGTTATCGACAACGGCAACACCGTGGCGGGGACGGATCTGGCACTGCTGAGTGATGAAGCGAAGGCGGCGCTGGACGCTGCGGACGTGATCATCTCCAAGGGGCAGGGAAATGCCGAAACCTTGCTGGGCTGCGGCTATAACATCTATTACGCCTTCCTTGTGAAGTGCGCACGGTTTATCGACCGCTATCATAAGCCTAAGCTGACACCGATGCTGGTGAAAGAGCGTGTGTGACCGTATGGATTATGTAAACTGCGAACTGTGCCCCCGGCGGTGCTGCGTAGACCGGACGGCGGGGCAGTTGGGCTTCTGCGGCTGCCCGGATGAGGCGCTGGTGGCGAAGACCATGATCCATCAATGGGAAGAACCTGCGCTGGCTCCGAATGGACGCAGCGGTGCCATCTTTTTTGGCGGCTGCACCCTGAAATGTCAATACTGCCAGAACCGAGCCATCAGCGGCGGCCCTGCGGGAAACAGGGCAGACAGCGCTGCACTGCGCCGGATGATGGAGGAGCTGATCGCACAGGGAGCGGAGAATATCGATCTGGTAACACCGACCCATTTTTTACCCACGATCCTGCCGGCGCTGGAGCCGAAATTACCGGTGCCGGTGGTGTACAACTGCGGCGGCTATGAGCGTGTGGAGACGATCCGGGCGCTGGAGGGCAAGGTGGATATCTACCTGCCGGATCTGAAATACGCCGACAACGGCCTTGCGGCACGGCTGTCCTGGGCGGGGGATTATTTCCCGGTGGCAGCGCAGGCCATTACCGAGATGTTCCGCCAGGTGGGGGCGGTGCAGTGGGAAGGGGAGAAGGTGACAAAAGGTGTTATCATTCGCCATCTCATTTTGCCGGGGCATGTGGAAAATTCCCTGAAGGTGCTGGATTGGATCGGGGAGCATTTTGCCCCCGGCGACGTGCTGGTGAGCCTGATGCGGCAGTATACCCCCATGCCGGGGCTGCCGGCACCGTTTGACCGTCCCATTACCGATGAGGAATATGACGCGGTGCTCAGCTGGATGATGCTCAACGATCTGGAAGGCTTCACACAGGAGCGCACCGCTGCCGACGCGGTGTTTATCCCGGATTTTTAAGAAGATAAATTGTTGTTTAGCGGGCATGGCCCGCCGCAAATGCGTTACGAACGCTGGATGAAACTTTACCACCATTGG
>CANBCW010000112.1 GCA_947367115.1 uncultured Clostridia bacterium
CCCCAACGGTGGTAAAGTTTCATCCAGCGTTCGTAACGCATTTGCGGCGGGCCATGCCCGCAAACAACAATTTATCGTATCATCCGCAATGGGAAAACGGATAGACAAATCGGGTGAAAAATGTATTTACTTTTTTAAAATGATATGCTATGATGTATTTGGTGAAGATTGGGATTTGAGCGGACATGCCCGGCGGGTGTATTCTGACCGGGGACAGTTGCCGAGACCCTGTCTTTAGATCCATAAAAAATCCATTCTACGGAGGTTACATACAAAAATGGCAAGAAAAGTTCAGTTTGTGGAGACTGTGCTGCGTGATGCCAACCAGTCTCTGATCGCGACCCGCCTCCCCTACGACAAGTTCGAGCCCATGCTCGAGACCATCGACAAGGCCGGCTATTACGCCGCCGAGTGCTGGGGCGGTGCTACGTTCGATGTCTGCCTGCGCTACCTGAACGAAGACCCCTGGGAGCGTCTGCGCAAGATCCGCGCAAAGATGCCCAACACCAAGCTGCAGATGCTGCTGCGCGGTCAGAACGTTCTGGGCTACTCCCACTATCCCGATGATTTTGTCCGCCTGTTCGTCCAGAAGGCTGTCGAAAACGGCATGGATGTCATCCGCATCTTCGACGCGCTGAACGACGTTACCAACATGAAGGTCGCCATGGAGGCCACCGTCAAGGCCGGTGCCATCGCTTCCGGCACGATCTCCTACACCACATCCCCTGTCCACACCCACAAGAAGTATGTGGAGATGGTCAAGGAACTGAAGGAAATGGGTGCTTCTACTATCTGTATCAAGGATATGGCCGGTATCATGGGCCCTCAGGAGGCTTACGATATGGTCTCCGCTATCAAGGATGCGGTTGACCTGCCCATCGACCTGCATACCCACTCCACTACCGGTCTGGCCTTCATGACCTACCTGAAGGCTGTTGAGGCTGGCGTGGACATCATTGATACCGCCATTTCTCCCTTCTCCGGCGGTACTTCCCAGCCCGCTACCGAGACACTGGCTTACGCGCTGCGTCAGCTGGGCTACGAGGTTGATCTGGACGATGCCTGCACCAAGAAGATGGCGGACTACTTCAAGACCGTCCGCGATGACTTCGTGAAGGACGGCACCCTGATGCCCAAGTCCATGGCTACCGATACCCAGTGCCTGACCTATCAGGTTCCCGGCGGCATGCTCTCCAACCTGCTGAGCCAGCTCAAGCAGATGAACGCGCTGGATCGCTTCGATGAGGCGCTGGCTGAGACACCCAAGGTTCGTGCCGATATGGGTTATCCCCCGCTGGTCACGCCTACCTCCCAGATGGTCGGCGTTCAGGCAGTCCGCAATGTGCTGGACGGCCAGCGCTACAAGACCGTTTCCAAGGAGATCAAGGCTTACTGCCGCGGTGAGTACGGCAAGACCCCCGCTCCCATCAACCCTGAGATCCAGAAGCAGATTCTGGGCGACGAGAAGCCTCTGACCGGCCGCTACGCCGACTCCCTGAAGCCTGTGGTCGAGGATACTCGCAAGAAGCTGGGTGATCTGGCCAAGACCGATGAGGACGTGCTGAGCTACATCGCGTTCCCGAATCTGGCTGAGAAGTTCCTGGAGGAACGCAAGGCCAAGGAAGAGAATGTTGCCACCTACTCCATCGTGGAGTGCTGATAAGGAGGCAGGACTATGAATTTTCTTGCTGCTGCCGCGCAGACCGCAGTGGATCTGGAGAACATTAGTCTCCTGAACGCCGGTATCGTTGCGCTGCTGGGCTACGCGGTCGTGTTCTTCGGCCTGATCCTGCTGATGATCGTTGTAATTCTGCTGGGCAAGGTATTCTCCAAGGATGAGAATAAGAAGAACGCTGCTGTGGAGGCTCCCGCTGTTTCCGCGCCTGTCGTGGAGACACCTGCCGCTTCTGCCACGGCGGACGCTGCTCCCGGCACTGCCGGTCAGCTGAAGCTGTACGATACACCCCCCAAGACCGCTGCCATGATCATGGCCATCGTAGCCGATAAGATGGGCAAGCCCCTGAACGAGCTGCGCTTCATTTCCATCAAGGAGGTCAAGTAAAAATGAAATATAAAGTGACCCTGAACGGCCGCACCTACGAGGTGGAGGTCGAGCTCGGCAAGGCCATGTGCGTTGCTGAATACGAGGCATACGCACCTGCTGCTGCCCCTGCGGCCGCTCCCGTGGCTGCGCCTGCTGCCGCTCCTGCCCCTGTGGCTGCCGCTCCTGCCGCTGCCGCAGTCAGCGTGTCCGGCGGTGAGAGCGTTACCGCTCCCATGCCCGGCAACATCCTGAAGGTTGCCGTCTCCGTCGGTCAGACCGTCAAGGAGGGCGATCTGCTGGTGGTTCTGGAAGCCATGAAGATGGAAAACGAGATCTACGCTCCCTGCTCCGGCACGGTCAGCGCCGTTCCTGTTTCCAAGGGCGCTACCGTTGATACCGGCGCTCTGCTGGTTGCCATCGGCGGCACGGTTGTGACCGCTGCGCCTGCCCCTGTGGCCGCTCCCGCTCCTGCCCCTGTGGCTGCTCCGGTTGCCGCTCCTGAGGCTGCGCCTGCTGTTACCGCTGCCGGTGAGACCGTCAAGGCTCCCATGCCCGGCAACATCCTGAAGGTCAACGTTTCTGCCGGACAGGCTGTCAAGGCCGGTGATGTGCTGGTGGTTCTGGAGGCCATGAAGATGGAGAACGAGATCATGGCTCCCAAGGCTGGTACCGTCGCTCAGGTGCTGGTGCAGAAGGGTTCCAACGTGGATACCGACGCTCCTCTGGTCGTCATCGGCTAAGGAGGGGGACCAATGATCAATATTGGTGAGGTTCTTCTGAACCTGTGGAATTCTTCGGGCTTTGCCTACATATTCTCCGGCTTCAGCGCCGGTGGCTGGCAGAACCTGGTGATGATCATCATCGCCTGCGTGCTGCTTTACCTGGGCATCGTCAAGAAGTTCGAGCCCCTGCTGATGTGCGGCATCGCTTTCGGCTGCCTGCTGACCAACCTGCCTATGGGCGGTCTGTACCACGATGAGCTGTGGCAGGCCTTCATGGATCCCAATAACGCTGCGTACCACTCCTACGGTGCCATCATGCGTGAGGGCGGCCTGCTGGATATCTTCTACATCGGCGTTAAGACTTCCCTGTACCCCTGCCTGATCTTCATGGGCGTTGGCGCCATGACCGACTTCGGCCCTCTGCTGTCCAATCCCAAGAGCCTGCTGCTGGGCGCTGCGGCTCAGCTTGGCGTGTTCGCCGCTTTCTTCGGCGCTGTGGCTCTGAACCTGATCTCCCCCGAGCTGGGCTTCACCGGCCCCGAGGCTGCCTCCATCGGCATCATCGGCGGCGCCGACGGCCCCACCGCCATCTTCCTGACAACGAAGCTGGCTCCGCATCTGCTGGGTGCCATCGCCGTAGCGGCTTATTCCTACATGGCGCTGATCCCGCTGATCCAGCCTCCTATTATGAATCTGCTGTCCACGCCCGAGCAGCGTAAGATCAAGATGGTTCAGACCCGCAAGGTCTCCAAGGCTGAGAAGATCATCTTCCCCATCCTGGTCACTGCTTTCGTGGCGCTGCTGCTGCCTGATACCGCCGCACTGATCGGCTGTCTGATGCTGGGCAATCTGTTCAAGGAGACCGGTCTGACCGACCGTCTGAGCGATACCGTTCAGAACGCTCTGATGAACATTGTCACCATCCTGCTGTCCACTGCTGTTGGCGCGACCATGGTCGGCACTAACTTCCTGACCGTGCAGACCCTGTCCATTGTGGTGCTGGGCGTTGTGGCTTTCGGCCTGTCCACTGCCGGTGGTATGCTGGGCGGTGTGATCATGTGCAAGCTGACCAAGGGCAAGGTCAACCCCCTCATCGGTTCTGCCGGTGTGTCCGCTGTTCCTATGGCTGCCCGTGTTTCCAACACCGTGGGTCAGAAGAACAACCCCTCCAACTTCCTGCTGATGCACGCCATGGGCTCCAATGTGGCCGGTGTCATCGGCTCTGCCATCGCCGCAGGTATCCTGCTGAGCGTTTTCGGTTAAATATGCCGATCCCCCGCCTTATGGCGGGGGATCATGCACATTTTCAGAACAAACGTGGCAGAAAGACTGCGAAGCAGGCTTCCTGCTGAGCGTTTTCGGTTAATAGGTTCTATCAAAAAACTGCCGCACGAACGTGCGGCAGTTTTTGCGGCTTGATAAGGTAAATTGTTGTTTAGCGGGCATGGCCCGCCGCAAATGCGTTACGAACGCTGGATGAAACGTTACCACCGTTGGGG
>CANBCW010000113.1 GCA_947367115.1 uncultured Clostridia bacterium
AAGCTATTTTGCGCCGCATAGCGGCGCTCGGCAGCCGTAGGCCGCCGCCATTATCAAGCCCTATAAACAACAATTTATCGCACAAAAGACAACAAAAGGGCGCGTTGCAAAGTGGCTTTGCAACGCGCCCAGTATTTTAACTTAGCACAGCTTTGCGCCGGCGGGGATGGCATCATCCACCATGATCAGATTCAGCTTCTCCTCACCATTCTCGGTGTGGATGGCGGAAAGCAGCATGCCGCAGCTCTCACGACCCATCATCTTCCGGGGCGGCAGGTTCACGATGGCCACCAGCGTCTTGCCGATGAGTTCCTCGGGTTTGTAGAACTTGGCGATGCCGGAAAGGATCTGGCGATCCGTGCCGGTGCCGTCGTCCAGGGTAAACTGCAGCAGCTTGTCGCTCTTCTTGACATTTTTGCAGTCCTTAACCTTCACAGCGCGGAAATCGCTCTTGCAGAAGGTGTCGAAATCCACAGTTTCTTCGGCGTAGGGCTCGATCTCCAGCGCGGGCTTGGCAGGCTTGCTCAGCTCCTCCAGGGCAGCCAGCTCCTTCTCCATATCGATGCGGGGGAACAGAGGAGCGCCGGTGGAGGTGTTCCATACGGCTTCGCTGTCCGCACAGTAGCAGCGGGCGTTCCAGCCGCGGCTGTTCTCCGGTACGCCCAGCAGATCCAGAATCTTCTGAGCGGAATCGGGCATCATGGGGCTGACCAGAATGGCGGAGATCCGGATGCACTCGCACAGGTTCTTCATGACGGTCAGCAGGCGCGGCTTGGTTTCGTCGCTCTTTGCCAGGATCCAGGGGGCGGTCTCGTCAATATATTTATTGGCGCGGCCGATCAGACGGAACGCCTCGCTCAGAGCGTTGGAAAACTGGAAAGCCTCCATGTGCTTTTCGTAATTTGCCATGACCTCCTCGGCCAGCGCATTCAACTCGCTATCCAGCTCCGCAGACTCGCCGCCCACAGCCAGCACGCCGCCGAAGTACTTCTGGTTCATGGCAGTGGTGCGGCTGACCAGATTGCCCAGGTCGTTGGCAAGATCCACATTGATGGTGTTGATCAGCAGCTCGTTGGTGAAGTTGCCGTCAGAGCCGAAGGGGAAGGTTCGCAGCAGGAAGAACCGCAGGGCATCCACGCCGAAGCGCTCGCTCAGAACGTAGGGATCCACCACGTTACCCCGGGATTTGGACATTTTTTCGCCGTTGAAATTCAGCCAGCCATGGCCGTAGACCTTCTTCGGCAGGGGCAGATCCAGGCTCATCAGCATGGCGGGCCAGATGATTGCGTGGAACCGGACGATTTCCTTGCCCACGAAATGCACATCGGCAGGCCAGAAAGCTTCCAGATCATCATACTTGTCGTTTTCAAAGCCCAAAGCGGTCATGTAGTTGAACAGAGCATCGATCCAAACGTAGACCACATGGCCGGGATCAAAGTCCACCGGTACGCCCCAGGTGAAGCTGGTGCGGCTGACGCACAGATCCTCCAGACCCGGCTTGATGAAGTTGTTGACCATTTCGTTGACCCGGCTCCGGGGCTCCAGATAGTCTGTGTTTTCCAGCAGATCCTGAATCCGGTCTGCATACTTGGAAAGACGGAAGAAGTAGGCTTCTTCCTCAGCGTCCTGCACCTCCCGGCCGCAGTCGGGGCACTTGCCGTCCACCAACTGACTCTCTGTCCAGAACGATTCACAGGGCTTGCAGTACTTGCCCACATACTTGCCCTTGTAAATGTCGCCATTGTCGTACATCTTCTTGAAGATCTTCTGGATGGCGGCAACGTGGTAGTCATCGGTGGTGCGGATGAAGCGGTCATAGCTGATGTTCATCAGTTTCCACAGATCCAGCACGCCCTTCTCACCCAGCACGATGTTGTCCACGAACTGCTGGGGGGTCACACCGGCCTCCTTGGCCTTATCCTCGATCTTCTGGCCGTGCTCGTCAGTGCCGGTGAGGAACTTGACGTTGTAGCCCTGCAGCCGCTTGTAGCGAGCCATGGTGTCAGTCGCTACGGTGCAGTAGGCGTGGCCGATATGCAGGTTGGCGGAGGGGTAGTAAATGGGGGTGGTAATGTAGTAATTACCCTTGCATTTTTCGCACATAGAAATTCTCCTCTCAAAATAGAAAGCCGCCCTTGAACTGCTCAAGGGCGACAAAAATTGACGCGGTACCACCTTGTTTTACAAAAAACCGGGGGATTGCCACGCCAGTGTGTGCACTGGCTCGCAATGACACAGTTTTTTGCCTCTTCGCGCTGTGACGGGCGCACCCGAGACCGCCTACCTATCGACGGCCCAGCTCCGAGACCATGTTCCGCTTCCTCCACCGTACCCACTCTCACCTGACAGGGCTCTCTGACCGGATCGCTAAGCGTACTCTTCTCTTCACAGCTTTTATCCACTATATGCGGACATTATAGCCTGAAACGTGGGGATTTGTCAATAACGAATTGGAAAGATAAATTGTCGGTTGCGGGTTTAATAAACAAACGCGCCCGTAGGGGCCGATGACCACATCGACCCTTGCCGAAGGCGCTTTTTGCCCATTGCTGGTGCATATTTGCAACATTTTACCGCAGGGCCGATGTGGTCATCGGCCCCTACGGTGGGCGCGTAAACAACAATTTATCTTCCTAACTCAATCGTTCCAGGATCTTTGCGGTCAGCATTTCCACCAGGGAAGCGTCCACTGTGGGGGCTTCGGATCGGGGCGCACTCTGATCCCAGGCCACCCGGCGGATGTTGATGAGATCCAGAGGGGAGATGTTGTTGGACGAGCTGCTGCCCCCTACCGCGCCGCAGCCCAGAGTCAGGGCGGGGAACAGTCCGGTGGTGGCTCCGATGCCGCCCAAGGCCGCCGGGGTGTTCACTAGGAACCGGGAAACCGGAATCTGAAGGGCGAATTTTCGGATCACCGTTTCGTCCGTACAGTGCATGGCAAATGTGTGGCCGCTGCCCTCGTGGGTCAGAACCTCAATGGCCTTTTTCAGCACGGCATCCTCGCTGTCCATTACAAAGAATGCCAGCACCGGACACAGCTTCTCCATGGAGTAGGGGCGGGTGGGGCCTGCCTCCTGCTCTCGCGCTACCAGAATTTTGGTGCCGCAGGGAACGCTGAAGCCTGCCATCTGCGCCAGCGCTGTGGCGGGTCTGCCTACGATCTCCGGGTTCAGCGCGCCGCCAGGACGGAACAGCAGCTTCGCAAGCTGTCCGGCTTCCTCTTTATCCATAAAGTAAAAGCCCCGGCGCTGAGCCTCCTGCCGAACCTGCTCCTCCATATCTTTTTCCACGATGATGCTCTGTTCCGAAGCACAGACTGTGCCGTTGTCAAAGCTCTTGGAGCGCAGAATGCAGTCAATGGCGTGCTTGATATCCGCCGAATGGTGGATGTAGGCCGGGCCGTTGCCTGCGCCTACGCCAATGGCGGGCTTGCCGGAACTGTAGGCAGCTTTGACCATGCCGGGGCCTCCGGTAGCCAGAATCAGACGAACCTCCGGGGCGGACATGAGTTCCTGACAGCCCGCCATGGAAGCCAGGCTCAGGCAGCCAATGCTTCCGACAGGCGCACCCGCGGCTGCCGCCGCCTGAGCCACGATCTTCGCCGCCCGCAAGGAGCATTCCAGTGCCTTGGGGTGGGGCGAAAAAACGATGGCGTTGCCTGCTTTCAGGGCGATCATGGCTTTGTAGCAGATGGTGGAGGTGGGGTTGGTGCTGGGCACAATGGCGGCGATAACACCCACCGGCACGCCTACTTCCCACAGCTTTTCCTCCGGGTGTTCCCGGAGAACGCCCACGGTTTTCATCTCCCGGATGGCGTTCAGCACCGTGCGGGATGCAAACTGATTTTTGGTTATCTTGTCGTCTACGTTGCCGAAGCCGGTTTCCCGGACAGCCAGATCCGCCAGCTCTGCCGCCACTTCTTGGAAGGCCTTGGCGATGGACTCCGTAATGGCATCCAGCTGGGATTGGCTCATGGCACGCAGCTGCTCCTGCGCTTTTTCAGCCTGTCGGCACAGCAGCCGGGCTTCCTGCCGGGCGGATAAGTCTTTGTCAAATTCCATTCGATCACTCCTTGAGTTGGTAAGATAAATTGTTGTTTGCGGGCAGTGCCGGCGGACGATTCGTGTTCGGCTGGTCAGGCATCGTTACGCCATTGGGTACCGCTCGGTATCGTTTTATCTGCGAGATCTGAGCACTTCGTTACCGAGTGACCCCCAA
>CANBCW010000114.1 GCA_947367115.1 uncultured Clostridia bacterium
CCCAATGGTGGTAAAGTTTCATCCAGCGTTCGTAACGCATTTGCGGCGGGCCATGCCCGCTAAACAACAATTTATCTCCCTAATGCGTTGCCAAAATGAGCGTTTTTATGACCACCGGCAGGGCGGGGCCTACCGGCGCGCCAACATCCAGATAGCTGCCGTCTTCCAACCGCAGCCTGTCCAGACACAGCAGAGGCCGCCCCGGAGGCATCCGAAGCGCCAGAGCCTGTCCCAAAGCCTTGGCCATGTCCGGTTCCAGCGTCAGATACACAGGCCCATCCGGGATGCTTTGGGCGATTTTTTCCGCAAGAGTGACAATCCGTGGATACTCTGCCGGGGAAAAGCCCGGCAGAGCCAGAACGGCAGCCGTGTCCTGAGCGGCAAACCGGCTGCGGATCAGGTCAGGCAGATTGGGCTGCTCCTGCTCTGATGGGGAAACGGTAACGACAGGCAGATTTTTTAGGGGGAATATGACGTTTCGGTGATAAACCGTACTGCCGGAGAGCTGGGCACTGTGGCACCCGGCACCGATGACCGTGGCCCGGATCGTCTCCTGACCCAGAACGTATTCACCCTGACAGAGTTTGCTTCTGCGTATGGCGCTGCCCAATGCGGGGCCTATATCCCCGAAGGACAGTGGCGGGTGCTCGTCTTTGATGCAGTCCGCGACACCGCCGGAAAACGAGATTACCTCGGCTTTCATAGGTGGCAGCGCACCGACAGTTTCCCGGGTGGTCAGACAGTCCAGCAGCCGCGTTGGCTCGGTCAATCCTGCCGCCATTTCCAGTGCCTGTGCCAATCTTTGTGCGAGCTGCGCAATCTTTTCCGGCGTGGCGTGTTGCCCGATCCGCAGATCGGTAAGCCCTGAAAGCACAGGGGAGACGTAGGTGATATTGCCTGCTTCGTCCAATTTCAGCAGCCGCCCGCCCACATTCAGGCAACCGGTTCCGGTGATCCTGCCGTCTTCAATCAGGGCAAGGTTGCTGGTGCCGCCGCCGATGTCCATGTGCAGCACGGTTTTGCCGGTTTTCGCGGAGTAGTCCACTGCACCGGCACCCCGGGCGGCCAGAATGCTTTCCAGATCCGGGCCTGCGGTGGCGACCACAAATTCTCCGGCAAAGTCCGACAGGGCGGCCAGAACCGCCTGGGCGTTTTCCTTCCGGGAGGTTTCGCCGGTGATGATCATGGCTCCGGTGTCCACACTTTCCCGGGTGATACCTGCTTTTTCGTACTCCGCCGTGACAATTTGCCGGATGGCATCGCCGTTTACATGGGCATCATCCAGCAGCGGCGTGAAATGCACAGGGCTTTTATAGAGAATGCGCCGCTGGGCAATGGTCATTTCCGGTACGGTAAAGGCACTGGACTTGTTTTCAATGGTCAGCTCGGATACGATGAGCTGAGTTGTGGTGGTTCCCACATCCAGCCCCACACTGCGTAAGACCTCAGCCATGTCCGGTGACCTCTGCCAAAACTTCCCGGATCATCCCCTCAGTGACTGGTACCGGGTTGGTGGCGCAGCATGGGTCGGCAAGAGCCGCTTTTGTAATACTGTCCGCCTTTTGCCGAACCTGAGCCGGGGAGATCCCAGCCTGAACGAGTGTGGCGGGGAGATTCAGTTCCCGGCGCAGTCGGATCAGCGTCGAACGCAGGTTCCGCACGCCCACCGAATCCGCTCGACCCTCCAGCCCTGCCGCCCGGGCGGCGGCAGCGTAACGGTCGGCGGCGGTGACGGCATTTCGGCTGATGACTGCCGGGAGCAGGATGGCATTGAGCCGTCCGTGGGGGATGTGAAATTCCCCGCCCAGGCTGTGCGCGATGGCGTGACAGAGCCCCAGACCGGCCTGCGTAAAGGCCATGCCTGCCATAGTGGCCGCCAGATGCACGCCCGGGCGCGCGCTCCGCTTTCCGGCGTAAGACTGGGGCAGCAGCCGAAAGGCTGTGGCGAAGGCATCCAGCGCCAGCGCATCGGTGATGGCTCCGGCATTCCGTGCCACATAGGCTTCCAGCGCATGAGTCAGCACATCAAAACCGCCGTCCGCGATGAGGGGCGGGGGAAGCTCTGCCAATAAATCACTGTCGAGGATCGCCACGTCCGGCCGCAGCCGTGCGTCTACCAATGGGTGCTTGACACCGTTGTAGGTCAAAATGGCGAAATCCGTCACTTCAGATCCGGAGCCGGAGGTGGTGGGAATGGCGATCAGCTTCGCTTTAGTACCGGAAAAATAGACCATGGCCTTGGCACAGTCCATAGCGCTGCCGCCGCCAAGCGCCAAAACGGTGTCAGGCTGGAAGGCCTGTACGGCTGCCGTGCCCTCTGCTGCCAGAGTCACGGAGGGATCCGGCGCGACCTTATGAAAATATTCCGCCGCGGCTGGTGCCGCCCCTTCGGCGATCCGCCGTGCGGTGCCGTTTTGATAAAAGAAAGGATCCGTCACGACCAGAAGCCGCCCCACGGCCATACTCTTCAGCGAGGATACTGCGCCGGAGCCGGAAATGATCTGCGTTCCGCAGGAAAAACATTGCATTTTTTCACCGCCTTTTCGGAAATAGTATGACCATAAAAATCTGTTGTATGTACGCCGAATAGCAAAATATCCAAATTCAAGGGGTGAAAACTGTAACAACCCACCATTGCGGTATCTTTACTTTTGTGGTATCATATCGGTATCCAGGTGGATTGCGCCTACTCCACAAAAATAGACGTACATCCGCTAAAATAAAGGAGGATAAAACCGTAGGACTCACGGTGCGGCAGTGTGGAGACCTGTCGTAATGTTACTGCTGTTATACCCGGCAGTAATGAGAGTATGCGCGAAAGGCTCGGCATACTTAGAGTCGAAAAATTATGGCAAGCTTAACCCTGAAGAACGTCAAGAAGATCTACCCCCACAACGGCGATGACGCCAAGAAGTCCAAGAAAAAGAAGAAGGGCGAAGAGACTGAGAAGAAGGTCAACCTGCAGATCACCGATAAGGGTGTCGTTGCGGTTCAGGAGTTCAACCTGGACATCGCTGACAAGGAATTTATCGTTCTGGTCGGACCTTCCGGCTGCGGTAAGTCCACCACCCTGCGTATGATCGCCGGCCTGGAGGATATCTCCGAGGGCGAGCTGTACATCGGCGACCGTCTGGTCAACGACGTTCCCCCCAAGGATCGTGACATCGCCATGGTCTTCCAGAACTACGCTCTGTACCCCCACATGACCGTGTATGACAACATGGCTTTCGCTCTGAAGCTGCGTCATACTCCCAAGGATGAGATCGACAAGGCTGTTAAGGAAGCCGCTGAGATTCTGGACATCACGCAGTATCTGGGCCGTAAGCCCAAGGCTCTGTCCGGTGGTCAGCGTCAGCGTGTCGCCATCGGCCGTGCTATCGTTCGTAAGCCCCAGGTCATGCTGATGGACGAGCCCCTGTCCAACCTGGACGCCAAGCTGCGTAACCAGATGCGTGCTGAGATCATCAAGCTGCGTGAGAAGATCCAGACTACCTTCATTTATGTTACCCACGACCAGACCGAGGCTATGACTCTGGGCGACCGTATCGTCATCATGAAGGACGGCTTCATCCAGCAGATCGGCACTCCTCAGGAGGTCTTCAACCATCCCTACAACCTGTTCGTCGCTGGCTTCATCGGAACTCCTCAGATGAACCTGTTCGATGCCAAGCTGGTTAAGGCCAACGGCAAGTACGCCGTGCAGCTGGCCAACCTGACCGTTGAGCTGTCTGACGAGAAGCAGAAGGCTCTGGCTGCCAACAATGTTGCTGAGCAGGAGATCGTTCTGGGTGTTCGTCCCGAGCACATCACGCTGGAGAGCACCGGTATCGACTCCAAGGTCGACGTGTCCGAAATGATGGGCTCCTCCGTCCACCTGCACGTTACCGCCATGGGTCGTGACGTTGTCGTGGTCGTGTCCACCATGAACATGACCGGCGCTGAGGTTGCTGCTCTGCACACCGGCGCTGATGTGAAGTTCAACTTCGGCGGCCATGTCTGCCATGTCTTCAACAAGGAGACCGGCATCAACCTGGAGGCCTAATTCCATACGTAACAAAGCGCCCCTGCGAAAGCAGGGGCGCTTTTCTGCGCATCAAATGAAACGATAAATTGTTGTTTGCCGGCAGTGCCGGCGGACGATTCGTGTTCGGCTGGTCAAGTATCGTTACGCCATTGGGTAC
>CANBCW010000115.1 GCA_947367115.1 uncultured Clostridia bacterium
CCCAACGAGTCTCCCCGCCCCATCGGCGGTCATATGGACGGCTGCCGCATTGGCTTTGATGCTGGTGGTTCCGACCGGAAGGTCTCCGCGGTCATCGACGGCGAGTGCGTGTATTCCGAGGAGGTGGTCTGGCATCCCAAGACCCAGTCCGATCCCCAGTACCAGTTTGAGGGTATTCTGGACTCGTTGCGCACCGCGGCTTCCAAGATGCCCCGGGTGGACGGCATCGGTGTTTCCTCCGCCGGTGTGTTCATCGGCAACGCCCCTATGATCTCCAGCCTGTTCATCAAGGTTCCCCGCTCCCGCTGGGATGAGGTCAAGACCATCTATGACCGAGCCGGTGCCGAGATCGGCAATGTACCGGTCGTTGTCGCCAACGACGGTGACGTGACCGCCCTGGCCGGTGCTATGGGCATGGACTGCGGCTCCATCATGGGTCTTGCTATGGGCACCAGTGAGGCCGTTGGCTATGTCGATAAGGACAAGAACGTTCTCGGCTGGATCAGCGAGCTAGCCTTCGCTCCCGTTGATCTGAACGAGGAAGCCATGGCCGACGAATGGTCCACCGACATTGGCGTAGGCTGCAAGTATTTCTCTCAGGATGCTGTCATCAAGCTGGCCCCCCGCGCCGGTATCGAGCTGGATCCCGACCTGACCCCCGCCGAGAAGCTGAAGGCCGTGCAGGAGCTGATGGAGAAGGACGATCCCAGAGCCCAGGCCGTGTTCGAGACCATCGGCATTTACCTGGCCTACACGGTGGTGCTGTATTCCAAGTTCTATGACATCCATCGCATGATGGTGCTGGGGCGCGTCATGTCCGGCAAGGGCGGCGAGACCATTTTGGCTAACTGCCAACTGGTGCTGAAAGACGAGTTCCCCGCTCTGTACGAAAAGATTCAGGTCATGCTACCCGACGAAAAGACCCGCCGTGTGGGTCAGTCTGTCGCCGCCGCCAGCCTGCCCGATATCCACTAAAACACAGGGCGTGTTGCCATACGCAACACGCCCATTCTTAAAGGAGTTTTCAATATGTTTTACAAGAACGCCAGAATTTTTGGTTCCGATTTTCAGTTTCACATGGGTGCCTTTGAGGTAGTGGACGGCCGTTTCGGTGCGGTTTTGCCCGAGACTGTACCTGCCGATGCCATTGACCTCCAGGGTGCTACCGTTATCCCCGGTCTCATCGATGTCCACAGCCACGGCAACTCCGGCGCGGACTTCTCCGATGGTGATTACAATGGCCTGGTTCGCATGGCTCAGCACTACGCCCAGGAGGGCATCACCTCCTTCGCCCCCGCTTCCATGACCCTGCCCTACGATGTACTGGCCAAGGCCTTTGCCACCGCCAAAAAGCTGGTGGAGGAAGCTCCCGCCGGATGCAGCGTCCTGCGCGGCATTCAGATGGAAGGCCCCTACTTCTCCTACAAAAAGCGCGGTGCTCAGAACGCCGACTACCTGAAGGAGCCGGACTTTGAGGGTTTCCGGAAGCTGTATGAAGACTGCGGCGGCCTGGTTCGTATTGTAGACGTGGCTCCGGAGCTGCCCGGTGCCGCCGATTTCGTAGAAAAAGCCAGCAAGCTGTGCACCGTTTCCGTGGCGCATACCGACTCTGACTATGACCATGCTCGTGCGGCTTTCGATGCCGGTGCCACCCATCTGACCCACCTGTACAACGCCATGCCCGGCATCAATCACCGCAACCCCGGTGTGATCCCCGCCGCCGTGGAGACTGCCGGTGTCCGGGCTGAGATCATCTCCGACGGCTACCATATCCACCCCGCCGCTGTGCGGCTGGCCTTCTCCATGTTCGGCGGTGAGCGGATGATCCTGATTTCCGATTCCGGCCGCTGCGAGGGTCTGCCTGAGGGCAGCCAGTTCGAGCTGGGCGGTCAGAACGCATGGCTGCGGAATGGCGTTGCCAAACTGGCTGACGGCACCATCGCCTGCTCCGCTACCAATCTGTTTAATTGCATGCGAAACGCTATCTCCTTTGGCGTTGGCGAGGAGAACGCCGTCCGCGCCGCCTCCTATAACCCCGCCTGTGCCATCGGCGCGCAGGATCTGGTCGGTTCCATTGAAACCGGCAAGATCGCGGACTTCGTTGTCTGCAATGCCGATTACTCCTGCAAGCGGGTGTTCCTGGCCGGTACAGAAATTTGATGTTGGGCAGATAAATTGTTGTTTACGAGATTAGAACACCCCCCTTGCCCCCCGCATTTATGAGGGGGGTGGCCGAGCGTAAGCGAGGTCGGGGGGAGCGAAAAAACGTAGATTATCTCGAACTCCCCCAGTCAAATTGCCTAAGATCGGCAATTTGACACATAGTTTCATTGAGCAATCGCCACCGGCGATTGCTGATTTGGAATCGATTCACTACCCTCTTAAAAGCGGGGGCCAAGATTGCGCCGCATAGCGGCGCTCGGCGGCCGTAGGCCGCCGCCATTATCAAACCCTGTATACAACCATTTATTTCACCATATGAAAACAAGCCTATGACAAATCGATATATTGGAGATAAGGCGTTCTACCGCCGTGTCCTGGGTGTTGCCGTGCCCATCATGATTCAAAACGGCATTACTAATTTTGTTTCCCTGCTGGACAATATCATGGTCGGTCAGGTTGGAACATTGCAAATGAGCGGTGTTTCCATCGTCAACGGCCTGATGTTTGTGTTCAACCTTTGTGTTTTTGGTGCCTGTTCCGGTGCGGGCATTTTCACCGCCCAGTTCCACGGCTCCCAGGATCAAGAGGGCGTGCGCCACACCTTCCGTTTTAAAATTCTTGCAAGCACCATGTTGACTCTGCTGGGCATCGTCATTTTTCTCATTGGCGGCAAGACGCTGATCGGTCTGTATTTGACCGGTGAGGGTGATCCTGCCGAAGCAGCTGCTACGCTTGGCTTTGGGCTGGATTATCTGAAGGTCATGCTGCTGGGGCTTTTGCCATTCGCCCTGAGCAACGCTTATGCCAGCACCCTTCGGGAAACCGGGCAGACCATGGTGCCTATGATTGCCGGAATTGCAGCGGTTTTTGTGAATCTGGCGCTGAACTATGTGTTGATTTTCGACCACTTCGGCCCCGGCACCGGTCTGGGGGTACGAGGTGCCGCCATCGCGACCGTGATCTCCCGGTATGTGGAGCTGGCCATCGTAGCAGGCTGGACACATCTGCATGGCAGCCGAAATCCGTTTATCCGGGGCGCGTTCCGCTCTTTGTACATTCCGGGTGCTCTGCTGCGGAGCATCGTGATCAAGGGCATGCCCCTGATGATCAATGAATTTCTGTGGTCTACCGGCATGGCAGTCATGAACCAGTGCTATTCTACCTGCGGTCTGGATGTGGTTCCGGCTATGAACATCTCCAGCACCATGTACAATCTAGGCAGTGTGGTTTATCTGTCCATGGGCAATGCCGTCGGCATCATTATGGGGCAAATGCTGGGAGCCAGCCATGCGGAAGCGGAGATTCGGGATTCCAACCGCAAGCTCATTGCCATCAGCGTGGCCTCCGGTTTGATATTCGGCGGTCTGATGGCGGCAGTTTCCGGCCTGTTCCCCATGCTTTACAAGACTTCCGACACAGTTCGGGTACTGGCGGCACAGCTCATTTGCGTTTCGGCAATCATGCTGCCTTTGAATGCCTATACCAATGCCGCCTATTTTACCCTGCGCTCCGGCGGTCAGACGTTGGTCACATTCCTATTTGACAGCGTTTTTGTTTGGGTTTTGTGTGTACCTATGGCTTATTGCCTGAGCCGGTTCACCGCAATGGCTATTATGCCCCTGTATTTCATCTGTCAGAGCACAGATCTGCTCAAGTGTATCATTGGCTATACCATGATCCGAAGGGGTTCCTGGATCCGCAATCTGACCCAATAAACGCAGGGCTGCTGTTAATCACAGCAGCCCTTTTTGCGGCCAGTTGGTAAGGTAAATTGTTGTTTAGCGGGCATGGCCCGCCGCAAATGCGTTACGAACGCTGGATGAAACTTTACCACCA
>CANBCW010000116.1 GCA_947367115.1 uncultured Clostridia bacterium
ATGCGCCTGAAGCGGCATGTCCGCGTTCGTGGCAAGATCTCCGGCACCCCCGAGCGTCCCCGTCTGAACGTGTTCCGTTCCAACGCGAACATCTACGCACAGATCATCGATGACGTGAACGGCGTGACTCTGGTTTCCGCCAATACGCTGGAAAAGGGCTTTGAGGGCGCCACCGGCAACGCCGAGGCTGCCAAGAAGGTTGGCGCTATGATCGCCGAGCGTGCTAAGGAAAAGGGCATCGAAGAGGTCGTGTTCGACCGCGGCGGCTATGTTTACCATGGTCGTGTCGCTGCTCTGGCTGAGGGCGCTCGCGAAGCCGGCCTGAAGTTCTAAGTGTAAGGAGGAAAACGAAATGGCTTACAATAAGGCTTCCAACAATGAAGCTCCTGAGTTCATTGAGAAGGTCGTTTACCTGAACCGTGTCTCTAAGACCGTTAAGGGCGGCCGTGTCATGAAGTTCTCCGCTCTGGTCGTCGTTGGCGACGGCAAGGGCACTGTCGGCTACGGTCTGGGTAAGGCCGCTGAGGTTTCCGAGGCTATTCTGAAGGGCATCGCTGATGCCAAGAAGAACATGGTCAAGGTTTCTCTGGCTGGCTCCACCATTCCTCACGATGTGATCGGCATCTTCGGCGCTGGCACTGTCCTGCTGAAGCCCGCTCCCGAGGGTACCGGCGTTATCGCCGGCGGCGCTGTCCGTGCCGTCATGGAGGCTGTTGGCATCAAGAACATCTGTGCCAAGTGCCTGCGTTCCAACAACCCCCAGAACGTGGTCAAGGCCACTATGGCCGGTCTGACCTCTCTGCGTTCCCCCGAGCAGGTTGCTGCTGTTCGTGGCAAGAGCGTGGAAGAAATCGTTGGTTAAGGAGGGCAATTAACATGGCAAACCTGAAGATTAAGCTTGTTAAGAGCCTGAACGGCCGTCTGGAAAAGCACATTGCCACCGCTGAGTCTCTGGGCCTGCGGAAGATCGGCAATGTGACCATCCAGCCTGATAATACCCAGACCCGCGGCAAGATCGCCAAGATCGGCTATCTGCTCGAGGTCACTGAAGTCGAATAAGGAGGAACCGAACTATGGAACTGTCTAAGCTGTCTCCTGTCGAGGGTTCTACCCACGTAGGTAAGCGCAAGGGCCGCGGCCATGGCAGCGGCAACGGCAAGACCGGTGGCCGTGGTCACAAGGGTCAGAAGGCCCGCTCCGGCGGTAAGATCCGCGTCGGCTTCGAAGGCGGCCAGATGCCTCTGTCCCGCCGTGTCCCCAAGCGTGGTTTTAATAACATCTACGCTAAGCCCCTGACCGCCATCAATGTGGCCGCTCTGAACCGCTTTGAAGACGGCGCTGTTGTGGATGCTGCCGCTCTGATCGAGGCCGGTGTCATCGCCAACTGCCCCTATGGTCTGAAGGTCCTGTCCAATGGCAATCTGACCAAGAAGATCACTGTCAAAGCCGCGGCTTTCTCTGAGTCTGCTAAGGAAAAAATCGAGCAGGCAGGCGGAAAGGCCGAGGTGGTCTAAGTGTTCAAGACACTGCAAAACGCCTGGCGGATTCCCGATCTGCGGAAAAAGCTCATGTTCACGCTGCTGATCCTGCTGCTGTATCGGATCGGCAACGTGATCCCTGTTCCCTATATCGATGTGGAAACTCTGGGAGCTTACTTTGACAGCGTGCTGTCTAACACCATTCTGGGCCTGTACAACGCAATGTCCGGTTCTGCCTTCTCTATGGGAACCGTCTTTGCGCTGTCCATCCAGCCCTACATCAACGCATCCATCATTGTTCAGCTGCTGACCATTGCCATTCCCGCTCTGGAGCGGATGGCGAAGGATCAGGGTGAGGAAGGCAAGAAGAAGATCGAGACGATTACTCGTATCTCCACTGTTGCCCTTGGGCTGCTGATGGGTTGGGCCTATTATATGATGGTTCGCAATCGGGCCGGCATTGTCACCGACAATGGCTTCTGGGCTGCTGTGGTCATCATCCTGACCTTCACCGCCGGTTCCGCTTTGGTTATGTGGCTGGGTGAGCAGATCACTGCTTACGGCATTGGCAACGGTATCTCCATGATCCTGTTCGCCAACATCATCTCCGGCATTCCCAGAGGTGTTACCGCCATCTTCTCCATGTTCACTGCGAAGACCTGGTGGCAGGCCGTCATTGCCATTATTGGCGTGGCTGCTCTGGTTGTGCTGATCATCTTCGTCAATGATGCCGAGCGTCGTATCCCTGTTCAGTATGCAAAGCGTGTGGTTGGCCGTAAGATCTACGGTGGCCAGAGCACCAACCTGCCCATCAAGGTGAGCATGTCCGGTGTTATGCCCGTCATCTTCGCCCAGTCCATCTGCTCCCTGCCTGCTACGGTCTGCACCTTCTTTGGTTGGACCAAGAACTGGGCTTACCTGAACCTGTTCCAGTCCACTAAGTGGCCCTATGTTGTATTCTACTTCCTGATGATTTTCTTCTTCAGCTGGTTCTATGCTTCCATCCAGTATGATCCGGTGGAGATTTCCAACAACCTGAAGAAGAACGGTGGTTTCATCCCCGGCTTCCGTCCCGGTAAGCCCACCTCCGACTTCATTAAGAAGGTCATCGGCAAGATTGTGGTGTTTGGCGCCATCTACCTGGCAATCGTGGCTCTGCTGCCTATGATCGCCGGTATCCTGATGCCCAACTTCCAGAACCTGGCCATTGGTGGTACCTCCGTCATTATCGTTGTGGGTGTTGCGCTCGAGACGGTGAAGGCTTTGGAGGCCCAGATGCTCATGCGGCATTACAAGGGCTTCCTGGACTAAGACTTAGGAGGTTGGCAGGATGAATCTTATCCTACTAGGCGCGCCCGGCGCTGGTAAGGGGACTCAAGCTGAGATGCTGACGCAAAAGCTCTCTATCCCCGCCATTTCTACCGGGAATATGCTCCGGGAGGCCATCGCGAATGGCACTGCCTTGGGCAAAGAAGTAAAACAATACATGGACGGCGGACTTCTGGTTCCCGATGATCTGATCCTCAGCATCGTTGCGGAGCGCGTGAAGCAGCCTGACTGCACGAATGGTTTCATCTTGGACGGGGTGCCACGCACCCTGGCCCAAGCTGAAGCGCTGGACGCAAAGGGTGTCCGCGTCGACCATGTAGTGTCCATTGAGATCGACGATGCTGTGATCGAGGGCCGGATGACCGGCCGGCGGGTCTGCGCCAAGTGCAGTGCCAGCTATCACATCACCGCCAATCCGCCTGCAACCGAGGGCACCTGTGATCAGTGCGGCGGTGAGCTGGTGATCCGCAAGGATGACGCACCGGAAACGGTACGTAAGCGCTTGCAGGTCTATCATGAGTCCACCGAAGTGCTTAAGGATTATTACGCCAAGGCCGGCAAGCTCCGGATCATTGAGGGTAATCAATCCATTGAGGGCGCCAATCGGGATATTCTCGTGGCAATAGGGGCGGAAGTATGATCGCAATCAAAAATGAACGTGAGCTCAATGTGATGCGCAAGGCCTGCAAGATTACCGCGGCAGCCCGTGCTTTGGCAGGGGAGATGGTAAGACCGGGCGTATCCACCAAGCAGATCGACAAAGCTGTGCACGATTTTATCGTGGCCCAGGGCGCGAAACCGTCGTTCCTCGGCTACCACGGCTACCCTGCAAGTGCCTGTATCTCTGTCAACAACACGGTTATTCATGGAATTCCGGGCGGCTACGTCCTGAAAGAAGGGGATATCGTTTCTGTTGATGTGGGTGCGTACTATGAGGGTTTTCATGGCGATTGTGCGGCAACTTTCCCCTGTGGTGCCATCAGCACCCAAGCCCAAAAGCTGATTGACGTTACGAAGCAGAGCTTCTTTGAGGGGATCCGCTTCGCGACACGCGGACACCGTGTGTCCGATATCTCCCACGCCATCCAGACGTATGTGGAGTCTAACGGTTTTTCAGTTGTGCGGTCCTTCGTAGGTCACGGCGTAGGCGCGCAGCTGCATGAGGAGCCGGAGGTGCCGAATTTCGG
>CANBCW010000117.1 GCA_947367115.1 uncultured Clostridia bacterium
TACCCAATGGCGTAACGATACCTGACCAGCCGAACACGAATCGTCCGCCGGCACTGCCGGCAAACAACAATTTATCTGATCAACAAACATCCGCCTTTCTTCTGCTATCATACCAGAAGAAAGGCGGATTTGCAATCTTCAATTAGCCAAGGAAGTAAATGTAGACATCACGGACACCAAACTGAATGCACTGGTCATAGGTGGGGAAATACAGATCGACCTTTTTGTTCTTAATGGAGCTGCCGCAGTCTTCGGCAGTGGATACGCCGTAGATGTAGTGGCCGTCCTTGGTGACAATGAACATCCGGGTTCCGTATGGAATGACCTTGGGGTCAACGGCTACGGTGCCGATATGCACCTTGGTACCGGTGGCGGTGATGGTGGTGCAGCCGGGATCGGTATGGGTGTACGCGGTGGCAGTGAATTTTTCTACACTGTCATAGGTCAGCACATCGCCGTTGGGGGCGATGATCACGCCGTCGCCAATGATGGGCTTGCCGTTCTTTACCGTACCGTCGCCGGTGCCGACAGCAACCACGTGGGTCACAGGCTCAGTGATCACTTCCTCGGTCAGAACGTTGCGGCTGGCTTCCTGGCCGTTGATGTAGGTGACATCCGCGGTGCAGACCTTCTGACCGTTGACACCTTGGGTCAGAATGACCTCAGTACCGGCCTTCAGCAGATCGGTCTGCTGATAAACGGTTTCGTAAGGAATTTCAGCGGTGTAAGTATCGGTAGAAACAACGGTGGTGAAAACGCGGATGATCATTCCCTCTGCCACCAGCGCGTTCAGGGGCGCGGATATTTCCGCGTCGGAGCTGACGCTCAGCCCCAGCCGGTCGAGCAGTTCGCCCACGGTCTCACCGTAGGACACGACCGGAATCGTTTCGCCAAAGTAGTTGATCACGATATCCATGCCGCGGTGGACGGTGATTTCCGTATCGCCGCTGCCGGGCTCGGTGACGAAGGTATCGCTGTCGTCCAGCTGAAAGCCGGCTTCATTCAGAACATCGGCGGGGTCGGATGCGTAGGTGCTATGTACCGTTACCTGGTCGCCGTCGGTGATCACATAGGTGGTTTTGGCAAAGACAGTCTGAGACATGGCCATCACCGCGCAAACAACTGTCAGCGACAGCGCGGTAATGCGGACAAACAGGGAATCTCTTTTGAAGATCGCATTCAGAAAATGCATTGCGGGAACCTCCTTCTGAAAGTGTGGATGCTATACGCCGGTATCGTCGGCGGTTACAATCGGGTTACAAATTGAATTGACATTCGTATGACCGTATGCATTATAACATTTTTTTAGAAAAAGTCAAGCATTTTCCTCAAAAGTGTAATTTCCGGCAACTTTTTATCTAATTATGTTAATCAAATTATGTAAACATTTATCCAAAATATGCGGCTTATTGTGCACATTGACCACAATGGGTTGTGGTTTGTCCCTATATGGTTTACATAAAAACATCATTATTGTTATCATTGGGATACACCGGATTTTGGCCGGTTTTCCGAAAGTTTTCGCCAATAAACCGGTAAAAAGGATTGACAATCGGATGAAACTGTGATAAATTCAGCCTATCAGAAAGGCTGTGACGAAGACAAGCATTTTCGGAAAGATTCTCAGAGAGAAATTCATTTTGGTGAAAGAATTTCGTACCCCTGCCGGAGATGATACCACTTCTGAGCCGCGTGTGAGGAAATTCCGCGCCGGGTGCGCCCGTTAAAGCGTCAATGAGTGACGGCCTCCGGCCGTAACCAGGGTGGAACCGTGGAATATGAGAACGACTTGTATCCCACCCCTGATTTCGTCAGGGGTGGGGATTTTTTATACCCATCCCAGCGGGAGGGTAATGAAAAGTGAATAATGAATAGTGAATAGTGGAGGTATCCGCTTCGCGGATGATTTGAAATATGTGCCGGAGGCACACCTCAATTCTTCATTTTTCATCATTCATTTTTCATTTCCTTTAATCAAAAGGAGGAACACATTATGGAAAACGAAAACCTGTACACCTTTGAAAACCCCGAATACCGCAAGACCTACTGGCACACCTGCTCGCATATCATGGCGCAGGCTGTGAAGCGTCTGTGGCCCGAGGTGCAGCTGGCGATCGGCCCCGCCATCGACGAGGGCTGGTACTACGACTTTGACGCGCCCTTCTCCTTCACGCCCGACCATCTGACCCAGATCGAGGGCGAGATGAAGAAGATCTGCAAGGAGCGCATCCGCCTGGAGCGCAGTGAAAAGCCCCGCGCCGAGGCCATTGCCTACATGGAAGAGAAGAACGAGCCCTACAAGGTGGAGCTGATCAACGATCTGCCTGCTGATGCCGTCATCTCCTTCTACACCCAGGGCGATTTCACCGACCTGTGCGCCGGCCCCCATCTGGATCACACCGGCCGGGTCAAGCACAACGGCTTTAAGCTCACCAAATCCTGCGGCGCTTACTGGCGCGGCGACAGCAGCCGCAAGATGCTGCAGCGCATCTATGGCATTGGCTTCCCCAGCAAGGATGAGCTGGACGAGTACCTGAAGAAGCAGGAGGAAGCGCTGAAGCGTGACCACAACAAGCTGGGCCGTGAGCTGGATTACTTCACCACCGTCGAGTCCATCGGTCAGGGTCTGCCCATCCTGCTGCCGAACGGTGCCCGCGCGATCCAGCTGCTGCAGCGCTGGATTGAGGACGAGGAGCAGAAGCGGGGCTATATCCTGACCAAGACCCCTCTGATGGCAAAGCGGGATCTGTACCGCATTTCCGGCCACTGGGATCACTATTTGGATGGTATGTTCATTCTGGGCGACCCTTATGATGAAGAGAAGGAATGCTTCGCACTGCGTCCCATGACCTGCCCCTTCCAGTATCAGGTCTATCTGAGCAAGGCGCGCTCCTACCGTGACCTGCCTCTGCGCTACGGTGAGACCTCTACCCTGTTCCGCAACGAGGATTCCGGTGAGATGCATGGCCTGATCCGTGTCCGCCAGTTTACGATCTCGGAAGGCCACCTGGTTCTGCGCCCCGATCAGCTGGAGGAAGAGTTCCGCGGCTGTCTGGATCTGGCCAACTACTGTCTGGAGACGCTGGGTCTGAAGGAGGATTGCTCCTTCCGGTTCTCCCAGTGGGATCCTGCCAAGGCCGGTATCAAGTATGAGGGCACCCCCGAGCAGTGGGAGCTGGCGCAGTCCACCATGAAGACCATTTTGGATAACATCGGCATCGACTATGAGGTCGGTATTGACGAGGCAGCGTTCTACGGCCCCAAGCTGGATATCCAGATTAAGAATGTCTTCGGCAAAGAGGATACCCTGATCACCATTCAGATCGATATGCTGCTGGCACAGAAGTTCGGCATGGAGTATACGGATTCCGATGGTCAGAAGAAGATTCCCTATATCATCCACCGCACTTCCATGGGCTGCTATGAGCGTACGCTGGCGCTGCTGATCGAGAAGTATGCCGGTGCCCTGCCCCTGTGGCTCATGGGCACGCAGGTCAAGGTTATGCCCATCACGGATCGTGCGCACGAATATGCCAAGGGTCTGACCCAGCAGCTGAAGGACGCGGGCATCCGTGCTGAGGTTGACTGCCGCAGCGAGAAGCTGGGCTATAAGATCCGCGAGGCGCAGATGCAGAAGATCCCCTATATGCTGGTGGTGGGCGACCGGGATATGGAAAACGGCACCGTTTCCGTCCGCACCCGCAAGGGCGAGGATCTGGGCGCCATGACTCCCGCGGAGTTCCTGTCCAAGTGCCTGCTGGAGATCGCGACCAAGAGCAAGGAAGTTTAAGTTTTTATTATAATTCAAGCCGCCCACCCCGGGCGGCTTGTTTTGCTGCAGCCACTGTGCTATAATTGGGCTGTTAGTAAGGAAAATTGTTGTTTAGGGGTTTTGCCAATGGCGGCGGCCTACGGCCGCCGAGCGCCG
>CANBCW010000118.1 GCA_947367115.1 uncultured Clostridia bacterium
GCGCTCAGATCTCGCAGATAAAACGATACCGAGCGGTACCCAATGGCGTAACGATACCTGACCAGCCGAACACGAATTGTCCGCCGGCACTGCCGGCAAACAACAATTTACCGTGCTATTCTTTGCTATTCGAAGTACTTTTCCGCATTCCCCATTTTTTATACAATAATGTTATTTTCGGACTGGAAAATGCGAATCATATGTGCTATACTGACAATGTATGATTTCCAACTACGATTTTGTAAGGAAGGTGAGCAATTGGAAAACTATACTAAGTACGCTTTGAAGGCCGAACGTGAGTTGGAGGAGCTGCTGAACGGTAAGGATAACCTTTTCGTGATCGCCTGCAACAAGTGTTTCAAGGAATTCGAAACCACGAACGAGCCTGATTGCGAAACATTTGTGAAATTTGCCACTGAACGCGGCAAGACCATCACCGGCACCGCCAAGGCTGATTTCCTCTGCAACGCCACCAAGGCTCAGAAGGGTCTGCCCGGCATGATCCCCGCGGGCACCGAGAACGTGGTAGCCATCTCCTGCGGTTTGGGCATTCAGACCGTGGCTAACGTGGTCAGCATGCCTGTTATCGCAGCCAGCAATTCCCTGAACTACACCGGTCATCACGGCATGGCTCTGACCAAAAAGGCCTGTGATGCCTGCGCGCAGTGCTATCTGAATATCACCGGCGGCATCTGCCCCATCGTGGACTGCTCCAAGAGCCTGATCAACGGCCAGTGCGGCGGCGCGAAGAACGGCAAGTGCGAGGTTGACCCCAGCAAGGACTGCGCCTGGGAAAAGATCCAGCAGAGATTGGCCGCTCAGGGTCGTCTTTCCGAGCTGACCGCTCAGCCCATCCAGCTGCGCGACTACTCCAAGGTCAACTTCAAGGTCATCAACGACTATGTCAAATCCATCCGGGAAAAGCGTCTGGATGGCTGGTACGGTGGAATCCACCCTGTAGAGGGCAAGGAACCCACTGAGCACCTGAGCCTGGTTCGTTTCCCGGAGCCGGAAAGCGTGATCATCCCCCTGTCCATGCATTTGGGTGCCCCTGCGACTCCCATCGTGGCAGTGGGCGACAAAGTCAAGGTAGGCCAGAAGATCGGCGAGGCCGCCGGTTTCATTTCTGCTCCTGTCCATTCCAGTGTCAGCGGCGAGGTCATCGCCATTGCGGAGTGCCCCCATGCTACCAGAGGCACCTGCCTGTCCGTGGTGATCAAGTCCGACGGTCTGAACACGCTGGATGAGAACATCAAGCCCAACAAGCCCTTGGACGAGCTGACCGGTGACGAGATCATCGAAATCGTCAAGAATGCCGGTATCGTCGGTATGGGCGGCGCGGGCTTCCCCACCTACGTCAAGCTGAAGCCTAATAAGCCTATCGAAGCAGTTCTTTTGAATGGCTGCGAATGTGAGCCCCTGCTCACCGCCGACCATCGAGTGCTGCTGGAGTTTGCTGATGATATCATCTTCGGCCTGAAGGCCATGATGAAGACCCTGAACGCCCCCAGAGGCATCATCGTCATCGAGGAAAACAAGCCCGATGCCATCGCCCTGATGCGTGAGAAAACCGCCGAACTGGGAGGCATCGAAGTTCTGGAGGTTTCCACCCAGTATCCCCAGGGCGGTGAAAAAATGCTGATCAAGCGGGCTCTGGGCCGCAGCGTGCCCAGCGGTGGCCTGCCTGCCGATGTGGGCGCGGTGGTCAGCAACATCTCCACTGTCAAGGCCATCTCCGACGCGATCCAGAAGGGTATGCCCCTGATTGAGCGCGTCACCACCGTCACAGGCAAGTACATCCCCAATCCCGGCAACTTCATCGTCAAGATCGGCACCAATACCGCCGACCTGATCGACTATTGCGGCGGTATCAGCGGCACGGATGTGACCGTCAAGGCCGGCGGCCCCATGATGGGCTTCCCCCAGACCGAGCTGAATGTGCCCATTATGAAGGGCTCCAACGGTATCATTGCCATCGATACCGACCACACCGAGCCTCAGGAATGCATCAAGTGCGGCCGCTGTGTGGACGTTTGTCCCATGGAGCTGAAGCCCCTGCACTACTTCAAGCTGGTAGGCGCGCAGGATTGGCAGGGCTGCAAGGATATGAACATCATGGACTGCATGGAATGCAGATGCTGCGAATACATCTGCTCTTCCAAGCTCCCGCTGGTCACCATGATCAAGATGGGCAAAAACGGCGTAAGGGGGATGAAGTGATATGCTGATCACCGAACTGAAAGCGAAGGAAACCATCCTTTCCCTGATCAAAGGCAAGGTATTCATCATCAACTGCCACGGCTGTAAGGAGATCTCCTTCCCCGAAAAGGAAGCGGAGGAACTGCAGAAGGAGCTGATCGTCTCCGGCAATGTGACCGGTGTGATCACCACTGATTACATCTGCAATCCTGATAATCTGAAGCTGCGGCTGGAAAAGTACACAGCAGAGATTGAAGCCGCTGACATGGTGCTGGTATTCTCCTGCGGCGTGGGCGTGCAGACCGTGGCCGACCTTTTCCCATGCAAGCGGGTCTGTGCTGGCTGTGATACCTACGCGCTGCCGGGCTTCCAGGGCGTGACGCCGCTGGAAGTTGACTGCAAGCAGTGCGGCGAATGCTACCTGAACCTGACCGGCGGCATCTGCCCCATCACTGCCTGCTCCAAGAGTCTGGTCAACGGCCAGTGCGGCGGTGCCAAGAACGGCAAGTGCGAGGTCGACCCCAACATGGAATGCGGCTGGGAGCGGATCATCCGCCGCCTGACCCAGATCGGCCGTCTGGATGTTCTGAAATGCCCTGTTCAGGTGCGTAACTACGCCACCGATGATGAAGTAAAATAAAGGAGTAATGAATAATGAGAATTACCGAATTATTTGATAACGGTGAATTTGTCGTTACCGCGGAAGTCGGCCCTCCCAAGGGCATCGATGCCAGCCATGTGGTAGCCGAAGCCAAGGAGTACCTCAGCGGCATCACCGCAGTAAACGTCACCGATAACCAGTCCTCCGTCATGCGTATGGGCAGCCTTCCCGCTTGTGTGGCACTGAAGAACGCTGGCCTGACTCCCATCCTGCAGCTGACCTGCCGTGACCGGAACCGTATTGCTCTGCAGTCTGAGCTGCTGGGTGCCGCCATGCTGGGCATTGACAACATCCTGTGCCTAACCGGCGACCACACCAAAATGGGTGACCACCCCGGTGCGAAGCCCGTGTTCGATCTGGACTCCGTTTCCCTGCTGCACACTGTGTGCCAGCTGGAGAAGGGTAGCGATCTGGCGGGCAATCCTCTGGTGGGTGAGGCACCCAAGTTTGCCAAGGGTGCTGTCGTTTCTCCCTGCTCCGACTCTGTTGACGCACAGCTCGCCAAGATGGAGCGCAAGGTCATGGCCGGTGCGGAGTATTTCCAGACCCAGGCCGTGTTCGACTCCGAGAAGTTCATCAGCTTCATGGAGAAGGCTAAGCAGTTCGGCAAGCCTGTTCAGCTGGGTGTCATCATCCCCAAGTCCGCAGGCATGGCAAAATTCATGAACAACAACGTGGCCGGTGTTCATGTGCCCCAGCACATGATCGACGCGCTGGCCGCCGACAAGGAGCGGGCCAAGGCCGGTATCACCGGTGTGGAAATCGCCGCTCAGATCATCAAGGAGTGCCGTCCCTACTGCCAGGGTGTGCACATCATGGCTCTGGGCTGGGAAGCCAAAGTTCCTGAGCTGCTGAAGCTGGCGGGCATCTAAAAATTCAACGAGCCTGCCGCGAATGCGGCAGGCTCGTTTTCCCCCAGAGGGAACGATAAATTGTTGTTTATCTAAAGTAAGCAGTAAAAGATATGTCATTCCGAGCGAGCGACAGCGAGTCGAGGAATCTACGCATTTCGTTGACATTTCAGGTAAA
>CANBCW010000119.1 GCA_947367115.1 uncultured Clostridia bacterium
AGCTTCCCCCCGGGGGAAGCTATTTTGCGCCGCATAGCGGCGCTCGGCGGCCGTAGGCCGCCGCCATCGAAAAAAACATAAACAACAATTTTTCGCATTACTCAAAAAATGCTTGACAAATTGGGGAATGTGTTATATGGTTAGTTACACAAGTAATGAACCACATAACCAAGGAGCGTGATTTGATGCAGCAGCGGCTGACGGATGATAAGTCCATCTACTTGCAGATCAGCCAGATGATCGAGACCGACATCCTCCGTGGGATTCTGCTGGAGGAGGAGCGGGTGCCCAGCACCAATGAACTGGCAAAGCTCTACACCATCAACCCGGCCACGGCGGCCAAGGGTGTCAACATTCTGGTTGACGATGGAATCCTGTACAAGAAAAGAGGAATCGGTATGTTTGTATCCACCGGCGCGGCGGAAAAGATCCGCGGCAGGAGAAAGCAGGCTTTTTACGAGGTGCGCCTTGCGGAGCTTTTGAGTGAAGCCAGAAGCCTGGGCATTACCAAAGAGGAACTGATCCAACAGATCGAAAAAGAGGAGAAATGATTATGAGCAAGATGATTTGCAAAAACCTGACCAAGACCTATGGAAAGAAAACCGTTTTGGAAAACCTGAATCTGACGCTGGAAAGCGGTAAGATTTATGGCCTGATCGGACGTAACGGCGCGGGCAAGACTACCATGCTGTCCATTATGTCCAACCAGAACCCCGCCACCAGCGGCATGGTGACCCTGGACGGCGAGAATATCTGGGAAAACCGCAAGGCGCTGGATCGCATCTGCTTCTCCCGGGAGCTGAATATCTCCGCCGAAAGCGGTCTGGGCGCCTACACGGTGAAGAAATATCTGGCGGCGGCCGCCTGCTATTTTGTTCACTGGGATAAGGAAATGGCTCAGCGGCTCATGGAGCTGTTCGAGTTGAATCCCAAAACCAAGCTGAACAAGCTGAGTAAGGGCATGCTGTCCATGGTGACCATCATCGTGGCGCTGGCCAGCAAGGCGGAGTTTACCTTCCTTGACGAGCCTGTGGCGGGTCTGGACGTGGTGGCGCGGGAGCAGTTCTACAAGCTGCTGCTGGACGAGTATACCGAAACAGGCCGCACCTTCGTTATCTCCACCCACATCATCGAGGAAGCCGCCGATGTGATGGAGGAGGTCATTATCATTGATAAGGGCCGGATCATCCGTCACGAGAATACACAGGAACTGGTCGACTCTGCCCGGTATGTTTCCGGCCTTGCGGATCAGGTGGACGGCGCGGTAGATGGCCTTGAGCAGCACCACGCCGAGAAGATGGGCCGCAGCAAGGGTGTGACCGTCCTGCTGGAAGAGGGTCAGGATCTGAACCCCGGCTTTGATGTGACCGTCCAGAGCGTCAATCTGCAGAAGATCTTCGTTTCCTTGTGCGGTGAGGAGGTCAAATCATGAGACTGAAGGACTGGATCGTGACCGGCCTGCAATATGCCGGAGCGGTCATACTTGGCTCGGCTATATACGGCGTGTTGATGGGCACTTCGGAAACGGAAGACTTTCTGACCATGACCGCCATTTATATGCTGTTGTTCGGTGCCGGTATGGGCATGGTGTTCAATATGTCCGTGTATAAGGTGGGACTTCCGGCGGCCATCGGCTTTGGCTCCACCCGGAAGGAGGCTTTCATCGGTATGCAGTGCTACCGGCTGATCTTTATGGTGGTACTGCTGGGCGCTGCGGCGTTGCTGTATCTGCTGTCCGGTAAGGAAGCCATGGCTGAACTGCGCGTATTTGCACCCATCGGTATTAGCTTGATGCTGGTTCTGAACGCCATGGGCGCTGTAATGGGTATGATCAGTACTCGTTTTGGAAAGACTGCTGTGGTGATTCTGAGCGTGATCGCGGGTCTGATCATTTCCGCAGTGATCGCCGCAACGATCATCCTGCTTACGTTGTGTGGGGACACCCTTGGCGGGAGCAGCCTGGCGATTTTCCCGGCGGTGGGTCTGGTGGTGTACGCGCTGATCGCCATTCCTGAATACAAAACCATCTACAAGTACAATGTGAAGCTGTAAGGAGCCCGCGTATGCTGAAACAATTTTGTTTGGATATAAAATTACATAAAAGCGACTTTCTGATGCCCCTGTGCGTGGTGCCGGCGTGTTTCTTGCTGGGGTTCGGCTTTTGCAGCCTGATCATGTTCGTCATTGATGATCCCGGCACCTGGGTCACTTTTGGAACGTTCATGGCATTCTTCAGTCTGATCTTCTGCGCAGTTTTGACCTTCGGCAGATATTATCAGCAGTTCATGCTGGCTCTTTCCATGGGCCGCACCAGAGCGTCGTTTCTGTTCTCCTATGCCCTGCGGACGCTGCTGTGGCTGGCGGCGGGATATGCGCTGCTTCTCATTCTGTACCGGGTGGAGCTGGCAGCTGGCAGCAAGCTGTTCGCCCCGTGGCCGCTGGAGGCGGATCCTACGTTCCTGACGGATTGGGGCTTTCTTGCCGCGGCGCTGCCCTGTGTGACGGTGTTCTCCATGTTTGTGGGAGCGCTGTACAGCTACTTCGGCAAGAAAGCCATGGCTCCGCTGTGGTTCCTGTGGATGGCGGTTTGTCTGGGCGGCCCTCAGTTGGATTCGGGAAGGCTGGCCCCTGTGGCGCGGATTTTGGAAGCTGTGCCCGGCTGGGGCTGGGTTTTGCTGGGACTGGCGGTACTGGCCGGAATGGCGGGGACGGTCATCGGACTGGGTAAAAAGCAAATGGTGAAATGATGAAAGGGGACGCTGCGGTTCGGCAGCGTCCTTTTTGCTGGGTTAGATTGTTGTTTGCACAACTTGGGGTGGCTGAATTTGTTGAAATTGAGCCTTGAATTTATGGGGTATCTGTGGTACGATATCGTTGTATCGATATGGGCGAAGTGCGCCCATTCGTCGGTACGACTTCGCAATATCCAAAGGAGACCGAAACTTATGCCTCATACCATTGCAGTCGCCGGTAAGGGCGGCGTGGGGAAGACGACCACCTGCGGCATGATCATTGACTATCTGTGCAAGAAGGGCGATGGCCCGGTGCTGGTGGTGGATGCCGATGCCAATTCCAACCTCAATGAAGTTCTGGGCGTGGAGCTGGAGACCAGCCTTGGCCAGATCCGTGAGGAAATGGCGCAGGCAGAACTGAAAAAGACCATCCCCGCGGGCATGACCAAGGGCGATTACGCTGAAATGAAGTTCAGCCAGGCGCTGATCGAGGAAGATGACTTCGATATGCTGGTCATGGGCCGGACGCAGGGCGAGGGCTGCTACTGCTATGTCAACAGCATGCTCAAGCGCCAGATGGACAAGTATGTGCCCAATTATTCTTATGTGGTCATGGATAACGAGGCGGGGTTGGAGCACGTTGCCAGAGGCACGCTGCCCCATGTGGACACCATGCTGCTGATCTCTGACTGTTCCCGCCGGGGCATTCAGGCTGTGGCCAGAATTGCCGAAATGGTGCAGGAAATGGACTTAAAGCCCGGAAAAATGGGTCTGATCGTCAACCGCGCGCCGGGCGGTGTGCTGGACGACGGCATCAGAGCCGAGATCGAAAAGCACGGCTTAGAGCTGTTCGGCGTTCTGCCCCATGACGAGGGCGTGTACCGCTGCGACTGCGAGGGCGAGCCCTCTGCTAAGCTGCCGGACAGCGCACCTATGAAAGCTGCCCTGAAGGGTATCATGCAGACCATCGGTCTGTAATCAAACCGTAGACAAAGATATAGGGCAATATCTTATATCTTATATCTAAATATCTCATATCTTTTAATCAAGGGGGATTACCAAAATGTCTTTCGTTCCCAAGACGGCAGCCTACAGCGGCAAGATCAACGCCGTGACCCTGGGCACCGGTGACAAGGCAA
>CANBCW010000120.1 GCA_947367115.1 uncultured Clostridia bacterium
GCGGTACCCAATGGCGTAACGATACCTGACCAGCCCAACACGTATCGTCCGCCGGCACTGCCGGCAAACAACAATTTGCCATGCCGACGAATGCCGGGCGTGCGTCCGCACGCCCGGCAGGATCTTTATTAAACCTGAGGGGTTTTGGCCAGACTGGCAGCGATTTCCTCGTCGGAGGGAATGTAATCACCCATCTGACCGTCGTTGAACCGCTGGTAGGCCACCATATCGAAGTAGCCGGTGCCGGTCAGGCCGAAGACGATGGTCTTTTCCTCGCCGGTCTCCTTGCACTTCATTGCTTCGTCGATGGCAACCCGGATGGCGTGGCTGCTCTCGGGAGCGGGAAGGATGCCCTCCACTTTGGCAAATTCCTGAGCGGCGGCAAAAACGCTGGTCTGCTCTACGGAAACAGCCTCCATCAGACCATCGTGGTACAGCTGGGACACAACGCCGCTCATGCCATGGTAGCGCAGGCCGCCGGCATGGCTGGAGGAGGGAATGAAACTGCTGCCCAGGGTGTACATCTTCTGCAGGGGACAGACCTTGCCGGTGTCGCAGAAGTCGTAAACATAGCTGCCGCGGGTCAGGCTGGGGCAGGAGGCAGGTTCCACGGCGATGATCCGGTAATCCGCTTCGCCGCGGAGCTTTTCACCCACGAAGGGGGAGATCAGGCCACCCAGATTGGAGCCGCCGCCAGCGCAGCCGATGATGATATCTGCCTTGATATTGTATTTATCCAGCGCGGCTTTCGTCTCCAGGCCGATAATGGACTGGTGCAGCAGCACCTGATTCAGCACAGAGCCGAGAACATAACGGTAGCCGGGATCCTGACTCGCGGCCTCAACTGCCTCAGAAATGGCGCAGCCCAAGCTGCCGGAGGTGCCGGGGAATTCGGCGTTGATCTTCCGGCCGACTTCGGTTTCCATGGAGGGCGAAGGGGTGACGGAGGCACCGTAGGTGCGCATGACCTCACGGCGGAAGGGCTTCTGCTCATAGGAGCATTTGACCATGAATACCTTGCAGTCCAGATCCAGATAGGCGCAAGCCATGGAAAGGGCAGTGCCCCACTGACCGGCACCGGTCTCGGTGGTCACACCCTTGAGCCCCTGCTGCTTGGCGTAATAGGCCTGGGCAATGGCGGAGTTCAGCTTGTGGCTGCCGGAGGTGTTATTGCCCTCAAATTTATAGTAGATTTTGGCAGGCGTGTTCAGCTTCTTTTCCAGGCAGTAGGCTCGGACCAGAGGTGCCGGACGGTACATCTTATAAAAATCCAGAATCTCCTGCGGGATGGGGATATAAGCGGTGGTGTCATCCAGCTCCTGCTTGGCAAGCTCCCGGCAGAAGACGGTGGAAAGCTCATCCAGGGTCATGGGCTGCTTGGTTGCGGGGTTCAGCAGGGGAGCGGGCTTGTTGATCATATCGGCGCGGACGTTGTACCAGGCCTTCGGCATCTCACTCTCTTCCAGATAGATCTTGTAAGGGATGTTTTGGGTTGACATAATATTTCCTCCTTTTCTAACTGGGGGACAAAAACAGAACGCTCCTGTCCCACACAAAAAATGCTGGGACAGGAGCGGTTATGACGATCCTGCGGTGCCACCCGGCTTGGCGCATCTGCGCGCCCACTTTGATGCGTACCATCATACGCTGGCCTTGATCACGGAGTGCCGTCTCCGTCTTACCTACTTACTTCGGCTCGCCCTCGGATGCCCATTCGGCGTACTCCTCCGTGCCACCCTCCCACCAATGGGCGACTCTCTGTGACTTTGGACGTATGCTTACTTACACATCTTCAACGGTTTACACCATTAAAGCACATTTGTGCGCCGTTGTCAAGTAAAAAAACGCTGCAGACCACAGTCCACAGCGTTTTCACAATTATTCCTTGATGTTCAGTGCAATATGCACGGTGTCCAGCTGATGCTGTTCCACGGAGGTGGGCGCGTCCATCATCAGATCCTGAGCGTTTTTGTTCATGGGGAAGGTGATGACTTCGCGGATGCTTTCCTCGCCGGTCAGCAACATGATCAGGCGGTCAACACCGGGGGCTGCGCCGGCGTGGGGAGGCGCACCGTAGGTGAATGCGTTGTACATGGCAGGGAACTTGGCCTTGACATCTTCTTCGCCCAGACCGACCATCTCAAAGGCCTTGACCATGATCTCGGGGTCGTGGTTCCGGACAGCGCCGGAAGCAGACTCGTAGCCGTTGCACACCAGATCGTACTGGTTGGCGTTGATGGCCAGCAGCTTCTCGGTATCGCCCTCAGCATCCAGCAGTGCCTGCATACCGCCCTGAGGCATGGAGAAGGGGTTGTGGCAGAATTCCAGCGCGCCGGATTCCTCGCCAATTTCGTACATGGGGAAATCCACGATCCAGCACAGGGCGTACTGATCCTCGTCAAAGTGACCGGGGACACGCTTACCCAGCATGGTGCGGATCACGCCGGCGGTCTTCTGTGCGGCGGACTTCTTGCCGGCTGCCATGCAGACGAAGCTGCCGGGCTTCAGATTCAGCTTCTCGACAAAGGCATCCTTACAGTTCACGAGGAACTTGGAAATGCCGCCGGTCAGCTCGCCGTTCTCGTCCACCTTGACCCAGCAGGCCTTGTTGCCGGTCTGGACTTCTACATCCACCAGCAGCTTGTCGATCCATTTCCGAGCCTGGGTGAAATCGTCAACGGCAACGGCCTTGACGGTATTACCATCGAAGGGGCCGAAGCCGCAGCCCTGAACGACCGCGGTCACATCCTGGATTTCCAGATCGATACGCAGGTCGGGCTTGTCGGAGCCGTAGCGCTCCATGGCTTCGTTGAAAGGAATATGGCGGAAGGGGGCAGGGGATACACGGCTGTACTTGCCGTACTTCTGGAACACGGGAACCAGCACATCCTCCAAGGTGGACAGCACATCATCCTGCGTGGCGAAAGCCATTTCCATATCCAGCTGATAGAACTCGCCGGGGGTGCGGTCAGCGCGGGCATCTTCGTCACGGAAGCAGGGGGCAATCTGGAAGTAGCGGTCGAAGCCGGAGGTCATCAGCAGCTGCTTGAACTGCTGGGGAGCCTGAGGCAAGGCGTAGAACTTACCGGGATGGTTCCGGGCCGGTACCAGATAGTCCCGGGCACCCTCGGGGGAGGAAGCGGTCAGGATGGGCGTGGTGATCTCCAGGAAGCCCTTCTCAGTCATCAGGCGGCGCAGCTCAGCAACGACCTGGCAGCGCAGGATGATGTTGGATTTGACCGCGGGATTACGCAGGTCAAGATAGCGGTACTTCAGACGAGTATTCTCGTCCGCGTCCTTGGACTTGTTAATCTCAAAGGGCAGTTGATTGTGGCGGCACTTGCCCAGAATTTCGATCTTGGAGGGAACCACCTCAATCTCGCCGGTGGGGATCTTGGTGTTTTTGCTCTCCCGCTCACGGACTGTGCCAGTGACGGAGATGGTGGACTCCTTGTTGATGGGCTTGATCACCTTCATCATCTCTTCGTTCTCGATGACTACCTGTGTGGTGCCGTAGTAATCACGCAGGACGCAGAAGGCAAAGTTGGAGCCGACTTCCCGGACGTTCTCCAGCCAGCCGACGATGGTGACATTTTCGCCTGCGTTGCTGAGCCGAAGCTCGCCGCAGTTATGGGTTCTGGATTGGAACATATTTTGATCCTCTCTGTTCTTTAATTTCATCCACATATTATCTCATAAACCGCGGGAGTTGTCAATCACTTGTGCCGATTCGAAATGGAAAGATAAATTGTTGTTTGCGGGCATGGCCCGCCGCAAATGCGTTACGAACGCAGGATGAAACTTTACCACCGTTGGGGGTCACTCGGTAACGAAGGGCTCAGATCTCGCAGATAAAACGATACCGAGCGG
>CANBCW010000121.1 GCA_947367115.1 uncultured Clostridia bacterium
ACGGTGGTAAAGTTTCATCCAGCGTTCGTAACGCATTTGCGGCGGGCCATGCCCGCAAACAACAATTTATCATTCCAAAGGAGGAGGGACACGAGGAAAAGAGTGCCTTTGATTGGCATTTTTGCGTGAACAGCATAGTAAAACGGAGCAGTTCATCCGAACTGCTCCGTGCGTTTTTACTTAGACAGGATCACTTTATCATCAGTCAGTGCGCTGCCGCTGGCCTGCTCGAACAGACCCAGAAGCTGACTGATGGTCAGCTTTTTCTTCTCCTCGCCGGATACGTCGACAACGATGCGTCCCTCATGCATCATGATCAGCCGGTTGCCGTAGGCAATGGCATCGTGCATATTGTGGGTGATCATCAGGGTGGTCAGCTTATTCTCGGTGACCAGCTTGTCGGTGATCTCCAGCACCTTCGCCGCGGTCTTGGGATCCAGGGCGGCGGTGTGCTCGTCCAGAAGCAGCAGCTTCGGACGGTTCAGGGTGGCCATCAGCAGGGTGACCGCCTGACGCTGACCGCCGGAAAGCAGGCCGACCTTGCAGGAAAGCCGGTTTTCCAGACCCAGTTCAAGGGTGGCAAGCAGCTTTTTATACTGCTCCCGCTCCGGCTTTCGGATGCCCCAGACCAGCTTGCGCTTGGTTCCGCGTCTTTTTGCGATGGACAGATTCTCGGCGATCTCCATGTCCGGCGAGGTGCCCTTCATGGGATCCTGGAACACACGCCCCAGGAACTTTGCCCGCTTGTGCTCCGGCATGTTGGTCACGTCCACACCGTCGATCTCGATGGTGCCGTAATCCGGCTTCCACACACCGGCGATGGCGTTGAGCATGGTGGACTTTCCCGCGCCGTTGCCGCCGATGACAGTGACGAAATCGCCGTCCGCAAGGGTCAGGTTCAGACCGCTGAGGGCGGTCTTTTGGTTGACGGTGCCGGGATTGAAGGTCTTTTGCAGGTTGGTGATCTTAAGCATTGCCCTCACCTCCCCCATTGGGTTCCCCTGTCTGGACAGGGAGAGGCTTCTGTTTCTTGAAATATTCACCCTTCAGATACGGCACCGCAAGGAACAGCACCACGATGATGGCAGAGAGCATCTTCAGGTAATCGGTCTTCAGACCCAGCAGGATCACGAAGTTATAAATGATGTAGTACACGATACCGCCGCCGACGACACCGATCAGGCTCACCACAAAGTTGGGCTTGATCTTCATGGACACGGACAGGCCGATGAAGATTGCGGCAAGGCCGATGACGATAGCACCGCGGCCGTCATTGATGTTGGCAGAGCCTTTATACTGAGCCAACAGCGCTCCGGCCAGCGCGACGATGCCATTGGAGATGGCCAGACCCAAAACCTTGTTGAACTTGACATTGACACCCTGCGCCCGGCTCATGTCCGGGTTGTCGCCGGTGGATTTCAGGGTCAGACCCACTTCCGTGTAGAAGAACAGCCACAGTCCGATGATCACCGCTGTGATGATCACCGCGGCAGAAAGGATGGAACCGGGATTGTTGCTCATATGTACCCAAAGCTGATTTGCCCGGGGATCAATGGCGATCAGGGACTTGCTGCCCAAAATCGACAGGTTCACGGAGTACAGGATCAGCTGGGTCAGGATGCCCGCGAGAATCGAGGGAATACCCAGCGCCGTATGCAGCAGGCCTGTCAGCACGCCGGTAGCTGCGCCCGCAAGGAATGCAACCAGAACAGCCAGCCACACAGGACTGCCGCCTGCCAGCATCACCGCGCAGATGCACGCACCGGTGCAGATGGAACCCTCCACCGTCAGGTCGGCAATGTCCAGAATCTTATAGGAGATATACACGCCGATGGCCACCAGACCCCAGATCAGACCCTGGGCGATGGCACCGGGTAAGGCATTTAAAAAAACGGTCATATGATCAGATTACTTCTCGGGAACGGTGATGCCCAGCTTTGCGCAGAGCTCCTCATTGTAACTAACGGTGGGGGTCAGGGTCTTGACATCGAAATCCGCGGGCTTCTTGCCGCCCAGCAGGATCTCGGCTGCCATTTTGCCGGTCTCGGCACCCAGCTGGTAATAGTCGATGGCCAGGCTGGCGTAGCAGATGGCTCCACCGTAGCTGGTGTAAACAGGAATCTTCTTCTCGCTGCAGATGGTGCCAACGACGGTGTCGTTGTCGGCCACGGTGTTGTCGGAGGGAACGTAAATAGCCTTGCACTCGCCGGCGGCGGTGGTGACCAGAGCCTGCAGCTCGGTAGTCTCGGAGAAGGTGTAAGCCTTCACCACGATCTTCTCGGCCTCAAACAGAGCCTTTACGGCGTTGTACTGAATGACGGAGTTGGACTCGTTGGTGCAGTACAGCACGCCAACCTGGTCGCCTTCCGCCAGACCCAGGGAAGAAATCATCATCTGAGCCTGCTCGTCAAAGGGAACGGCATCGGAGGTGCCGCTGACATTGGCGGGGATATTGCCGGAGAAGGTGTCGGAATAGTCGGTGACGGAGGTGCCCAGCACAGGGATGGTAGTGGTCGCGTTGGCGGCAGCCAGCAGAGCGGGGGTAGCGTTGGCCATGATCAGGTCAACGTTCTTGGCGGTGAAGGTATTGACCACGGTGGTGCACAGATCGGCTTCGCCTGCCACCTGCGTGTCAAACTCAACAGTCTTACCGGCCTTCTCCATTTCGGCGGTCAGCGCGTCGATAAAGCCCTGCGTGGCTTTGTCCAGGGATTCGTGCTCCATCAGCTGACAGATGCCAACGGTGAAGTCAGTCTTTTCACTGTTGCAGCCGGTGAAGGCCAGGCAGCAGCCGGCGCACAGAGCCAGCGCCAGAACGAGAGATACGATCTTTTTCATATTCGGTTCTCCTTTGATAAAATATAATTCGCATGATCCCGGGGACCATGAAAACCTACAAACAAAAAGTCCCTGTTTCCTGATAAGGAAACAGGGACAGTCCAATAGACCGTGATACCACTCTGCTTCGCCCTTTTCTCACGAAAAGAGCCTCAATAGGTGCAAACACACCCTTGCGAAATAACGGTCGCCACCGGTAAAGCCTACGCAGCCCATGCCTTCAGCCCACAGCTTGCAGAAGGAATTCGCCAGTTCCCGCGTTGCTGTTTCGCACCGAACAACAGCTCTCTGAAACACCGGAAGAGGGTACTGATTTCTGCTCAAACGCCTTGCATATTTATACGAGTATTTTATAGAGGAAATGAGTATTTGTCAAGAATTTTGTGCGCTGGGCGGTATATTTTATGATACATGCAGACAGGCCGGTTCTGTTTCGCCGTTCTGTCCGGGAAAGGCGGGGCGTATGAAACGCAATCAAAAAATCCTGCCGGAGCGGCAGGATTTTTTGATTGGTCATCACTTAGTTTGCCTGTTCGACGACATTGGAGGCGGGTTCTTCGTTGGGCATGCAGAGCAGGAGGATACCCGCAATGATGTTAACAAAGAGCAGAACGCAGATCTTCCAACCGGTCGTCATCTGGTTATTCTTCATCTTGCTCAGGGCGATGAAGCCGAAAACCAGGGGCAGAATATACCAGCAACCGGCGATCATGCCAATGATAATAAAAACCTTTGCCGCAGTCTTCATGTTTTCTCTCCTTATGTAAGAATTAGCTTTCGCCAATTTTAATTTTATTTCATAATGCGGGAATTGTCAATGTTTTTCCTGTGATTGCGACGGCAAACGGTTGGAGTTCTGTGTCTTTTTTGTAAACACCATGCGTCAAAGCTGTCTTGTTTTGGGGTTCGAACTCTCTCGTTTTTTATAATCATCCCCCAAGGGGATACCATGAATTATTCATCAGCGAAGCGGCTTCATCATTCATTATTCATTAAGAAAATCCTGTCCTCAAATGAATAATGAATGTTG
>CANBCW010000122.1 GCA_947367115.1 uncultured Clostridia bacterium
CTAAACTGGGCGTAAAAAGCAGACACCAGGGACTTCATCGATGTGCCCTTCAAAGGATTTTTAGGCCCTTCCTGGAAGATGGCCACTCCGACTAGGATACTGCACCGTCGAAATGTATATTATCATAGATATTCTGAATATTCAAGTGGAAAATGAATACTTTGAATATTCTTCGGCAAAATTGCAAAACCACACACATGTAAGCGCCGTCCAAACAACCTGCAGCACATAAAAAAGGCGCGGAGATAAATCCGCGCCTCTATGGTTTACTTTGCGTCAAAGAACTGGTCGATATCAATGTAGAAGGCTTCCTTGCCAGCAGAGAAATACAGTCTGAAATAGCCGTAGGAATCGGCGCTGCGGGTCTGGATCTCATCCGCCGTCAGGCGGGTGGTCTGGAACGCCAGGCAGATCTCTCTTGTAGGATACTGCGCATCCACATAGGCGTTTTCAGTGGAAAGCTCAAAGGGGCAGCCCAAGTTCAGGCTGGTCCAGTTTCCCTTGACAGAGCCGAACTCTGTACATCCCTCGTCGTTGCCGTTTTTGCAGGTCAGATAGACATAGAAAATGGTATTTTCTTTGTCCAGCTCTACCTTATCCAGCGTAAAATACGCACCGCATTTCAGACGGTTGGTGTCGCCGACCTTAACGATGGTGCCGCTGGCTGCGATCTCCTCTCGGCCATTTTTGACGAAAATGGCGTGCACGGCTTCATAATTGTCCGCACCAACCAAATATTCATCCTCATTGAATACCAGCATATACACACCGTACTGCTGTACGATATCGAATTTGGTGCCATCGAGCCAAACGGCATTTTTCTCCGCACTGTATGTATAGGAGAAAGTGCTATCGCCGGAGGTATAATTGCCATCCTCCTTGAACACGACGGAATTGCCGCTTTTGACATTTCGCCACTCCCGGCAGAGGACAAATTCCTTTTCCTCTTTAACGGTGGGCTCCTTGGACGCACTGGAGGAGCTGCCGCCATCGTTCTTACCGCCCTGACTGTCCTCAGCGTCCTTTCCACAGGCACACAGCGACAGGCACATGATCGCTGCCAGAAGCAGCGCAATCAGTTTTTTCATGCTCAAACTTCCTTTCAAATTAATAATCATTATTATATACGCTGTTAAGCTTAGTTGTCAATCGTTTTGCATGGATCCCAACCATTCATCGCAGCAGCTGGGCCGGAATCTCCATGGCCATTCTTCGGTAACCGGCAGCACTGGGATGAAGATGGTCGCCGGAATCGTACTCAGGTAAAAACCAGTCCGGATTCTCCGGATCCCGCAGAGCCTTATCGAAATCGATGCAGCCGTCGATCAGATCGGTGGTACGAATGAAATCATTGTAGGTGTGCCGCATCTCCTGCCGGAACGGCGCGTCCGTGCGCCAGCCGCCCATAGGCAGCAGCGTACCTACATATACTTTGTAACCGTACGACCTTGCCTGAACGATGTATTTTTTTAAGCCCTCGATCAGTTCCTCCACTGTGGGAAGGTCGCTCATTGGCCGAAACACATTGACCTTCTCCCCTACCGGGTGGATAATATCGTTGATGCCCTGCTGGATGATCACCGTATCCGCGCCGTCGGTGGGCACCTCGTGATGGAACCGATTGCTCCCCATGAGTCCATAGGATTCGTAGGTCAGACAATGGTATTCCCGCAGAATTCGGGAGCCAGAGGTCGCCCGGCGGATGATTGCCGTACGGTGATAGCCCTCCTTGAAGCAGCGCAGTGCCAGATCATCTGGCCAGTCCTGCGCCGTGATGGAATCGCCATAACAAACGATGGTTCGATTTTCTGCCCTCGTGTAGACCGAAACATTGCTCAAAAAGTAAAATAAATGCGTCGTACGCGAGGTATCGATGTCGATATGGATGGTTTCCGTTTCATCACCGTTGGCATACAGACCCTCGGAAAGCGGCCCGCAAGCAAATACAGCGCTGCGCATCTGCGTAAAATCCTGCAAGTAAAAGCTGACTTGAATGACCTCCCCCTCCGCAAGCCGTACACAAAGGGGATCTGAAACCGTGTTTTCTCCTGCGGGAATGGTCACACTGCGCTTATCTTGAAATAACACCGGATAAAACCGCCCGCCGTATAGGATTGTTACCTTGCTGAGTGTAATTGGTTCCGTGCCGCAGTAATTGTCAAAGGTCAGCCGCACCGCGTCGCCCGCAAAGGGAATGTGAATGGGATAACGAACTGTTATATCCTTTGCGTAGCGCTCTGGGCGGTTCTCTGCAATACTCACCGCATTGCCCCATACGCTGACCCATTTTTTTCTTTCTATCATAAATGTACTTCCTTGTCTTACCGTTTCATCCCGACATTCCAAGCCCCCAAATTGTAAGGGCAGATATCACGGCAGCGGTGGCAGTGAATCTGCCATGTTCCTTCATAATCCCCGAACGCATGATCCCAGCAAGTCCGCTGGTTCATTTCCGGGCATTTCAGCGCGTTGATCGGACATGCCGATACACATAGACCGCAATCATCGCAAACCGCTTCTTTTAATTCATCCGGCTCCAGTTCAAGCTCTGTCAAAACGCAGCCAAGCCAAACCATACTGCCTAATTCCGGTGTGATCAATAAGCTGTGCCGACCGATCGTCCCCAGCCCGGCCGCCTGTGCCGCGTGCTTTTGTGATACGATACTGCGAAAACGTCCCGTTGAATCATCAAATCGGCTGTCGTTGGTTGGCACAGGCACCGCAAGGATGCCGGCTTTCTCCAGCTCAATGCAGCACTCAACCGCAATGCGATCCATTTTGGGTGTGAGCGTATTCCGGATCAGCGTATATGGAACATCCGTCTTGCAGCTCAAACATCCCGCAGGAAAGCGGCACGCAAATGATATCACACTTTTGCATGTGGGCAAAACATCCAAAGGATGGAAGCCAGCAGGGGCATCCTGAAAACGGTCTATGCTGGCAATGCCGCACAGCTCCGCTCCCCTGCTCATAAACAGGCCTTTAATCTCTTGCTTCGTCATACTGCTCCCTCCCGTTGATAAACCAATCCTCCACGATGTCGGAATGGGTGATCACAATTTCAATATCCTTCAATTCATCCTTTGAAAAGAAACGAAGCTCCTTCGATTCCGCACTGACCCTCAGCTCTGGCTGCCTGTCCAGTTCCAATTCAAATACCACAATGACCATTCGCCAGACACTGCCGTCACAGTAGGAAGCAATTCTCCCCGGCTCGCCATAAACAGCCAGCTTGCGAAACCGATCCTTGGATACGCGGATCCCCAGCTCTTCATGAACCTCTCTGGCCATGGCCTGCACTTCCGTTTCGTGGTTCTTGACACCGCCGCCGATCAGACCCCATACATCGCTGTCCCGCCTTTTTTCAAGAAGGAGTTTTCCATTACATGTGATAATGGCATTCGCACCCAAATGCGCACCCATCGTGGTTTTCGGCGCATTTTTTGGATCGCCGCGATAAAATTTAACAATGCTCATTTTCCGCCTCATTTCCAATAAAAAGCAAGAATATTATACACCAAATACATAATAATTCAACTATTGTTTTTCAGTCTGCCTGTATTGGGAAAACCGGATAAATCCGTTGCATTGGATCGGTTCGATTCCCCTCTCTTATTCTCCACCAAAACAAAATGCCGCCCACAGGCGGCAGGAGCCGAGGGGAATTGATTCAATCTATGTTTCGCTGCGGTCCAGCCCGCAGCGAGCAACAGTCCACTGGACTGTTGCATTGGATCGGTTCGATTCCCCTCTCTTATTCTCCACCAAAACAAAATGCCGCCCACAGGCGGCAGGAGCCGA
>CANBCW010000123.1 GCA_947367115.1 uncultured Clostridia bacterium
CGGTATCCAATGGCGTAACGATACCTGACCAGCCGAACACGAATCGTCCGCCGGCACTGCCGGCAAACAACAATTTATCTTACCAACCACCAGGATTGGAGGTAATCAGTATGCAAACGAAATATCTATCCGCCGGTGCGCCGGAGACAGCCCAGATCGCGGCAGACATCATAAAAAACGGCGGTCTGGTGGCCATCCCCACCGAAACCGTTTACGGTCTCGGTGCCAACGGTCTGGATGAAAAAGCCGTCGCGAAGATCTTTGAAGCCAAGGGCCGCCCGCAGGACAATCCTCTGATCCTCCACATTTCCGGCCCGGAGCAGATCGAGCTGTTCTGCCATCATATCCCCCAGAAGGCCTATGATCTGGCAGAGGCCTTTTGGCCCGGCCCTTTGACCATTGTGCTGCCTGCCAAGGAATGCGTGCCCAAGCGCACCACCGGCGGTCTTTCCACCGTGGCCGTCCGCTGCCCGGATCACGATACGGCTCGGGAGATCATCCGTTTGGCAGGCGTGCCCATTGCGGCTCCCAGTGCCAATATTTCCGGTAAGCCCTCCACCACCACGGCGCAGCACGTCCTTCATGACCATGACGGCAAGATCGACATGATCGTAGACGGCGGCTCATGCCGGGTAGGCGTGGAAAGTACGATCGTGGATCTGACCGAGGAACGCCCCCGGCTGCTGCGCCCCGGTGGAATTGGCCCGGAGGAATTGATCGCCGTGCTGGGTGATTTGGTGGTGGATAAGGCCGTCACCGCTCAGGTGAATCAGGACGAAGTCGTCAAAGCCCCCGGCATGAAATACCGCCACTACGCCCCTCAGGAACCGGTGGTCATCGTATCAGGTTCCCGGGAAAAGGCTGCCGAATACATCCACCGCCATTTTGAGTCCGGTGACCGGGTGCTGTGCTTTGAGGAAGAGCTGCCCCTGTACGCGGACTGCGCTCCCCTGTCCTATGGTCAGGAGGCCGACGTGAACACCCTTTCGGCAGGACTATTCGCCGCGCTTCGGGAGCTGGACAATCCCCAGATCCATCAGGTCTACGCCCGCTGCCCGGTAGGCGGCGGTGTGGCCTATGCCGTTCAGAACCGGCTGAAAAAAGCCGCGGCCTTTCACATTGTGGACGCGGAGGAAGAGCTATGATCCTTGGTATTACCGGCGGCACCGGCAGCGGCAAAACGACCCTTCTGGAAATCGTCCGCGATTTGGGCGGCCTCGTTCTGGATTGTGATGAGATCTATCATCAGCTTCTGGCAACCGATCCCGCGCTGCTTTCCGACATTGAAGCCCATTTTCCCGGCACAGTGGAAAACGGCCAGCTGCAGCGCAAGAAGCTGGGTGCCACCGTTTTTTCCAGCAAAAGCGCCCTGCTGGATCTAAACCGCATCACCCACGCCGCTGTAAAGCAGGAAGTCCTGCGGCGGCTGGAATCCGCCCCCGCCCTTGCCGCCATTGATGCCATCGCCCTGTTTGAGAGCGGGCTTGCTGAACTGTGCGACGTGACCGTTGCCGTCACCGCTCCGGTAGAAGTCCGCGTCCGGCGGCTCATGGCGCGGGACTGTATCTCTGAAGAATACGCCCGCAGCCGTATCCATGCGCAGCACACGGACAGCTGGTTTCGCGGAAAATGCGGCTATGTGCTGAAAAATGACGGCGACAAAGCCGCGTTCCAAGCGAAATGCCTTGCATTTTTTGCAGAGTTGGGTATAATGAAAGCATAAAGAAAATTGTTGTTTGCGGGCATGCCCCGCCGCAAATGCGTTACGAACGCTGGATGAAACTTTACCACCGTTGGGGGTCACTCGGTAACCAAGCGCTCAGGTTTCGCAGATAAAACGATACCGAGCGGTACCCAATGGCGTAACGATACCTGACCAGCCGAACACGAATCGTCCACCGGCACTGCCGGCAAACAACAATTTATCGCATCTCGAAAGAAATGGAGAACGACTATGACCAACGAAGAACTGCGCGAAGCTCTGCTGGCCGCGCCCAAGAATGGCTACGCCGCCCTGACCGCTGAGCAGCGCACTGAAATGGAAGATTACTGCAAGCGCTACACCGCTTTTATGGATGAATGCAAAACCGAGCGGGAAGCGACCGCGTGGTCTGTTGCCATGGCTGAGAAGAACGGTTTCGTTCCTTTCCAGCCCGGCATGTCCGTAAAACCCGGTGATAAGATCTACTATAACAACCGCGACAAGGCCATCGCTCTGGCGGTCATCGGGACGGAGCCTCTGAGCGCTGGTGCCAACATCTGCGCCGCCCATGTGGACTCTCCCCGGTTGGACGTGAAGCCCAGCCCCCTGTACGAAGACTCTGAGATCGCCTATTTCAAGACCCACTACTACGGTGGCATCAAGAAATACCAATGGGTCACCGTGCCCCTGGCGCTGCACGGCGTTGTGTACCGCAAGGACGGTTCCCTTGTCACCGTCACCATCGGCGAGGATGACAGCGACCCGGTGCTGATGGTCTCCGACCTGCTCCCCCACCTGGCAGCGGATCAGATGAAGAAGACGCTTTCTGAGGGCATCTCCGGCGAACAGCTCAATGTCATTTTGGGCAGTGAGCCTCTGGAGGGCGAGGGCAGTGACCTTGTGAAGCTGCACATCATGAAGATCCTCAATGAGAAATACGGCATCATCGAAGCCGACTTCCTATCCGCTGAACTGACCATTGTCCCCGCCGGGAAGTGCCGTGATGTGGGTCTGGATCGGAGCCTCATTGCCGCCTACGGTCACGATGACCGGGTCTGCGCCTACGCGGAGCTGGAGGCTTTGTTTAACATCCCCACGCCCGCCAAGACCGCTGTCTGCATCCTTGCGGACAAGGAGGAGATCGGTTCCGTGGGTATCTCCGGCATGCAGAGCATGTATTTTGAGCATTTCATGGGCGGCCTGTGCGATGCGCAGGGTGCCAAGCTGGAGGATTGCTTCGCAAATTCCTTCTGCCTGTCCGCTGACGTGTCCAACGCGCTGGATCCCAACTTCCCTGAGGTCAGCGACCGCCGGAACAATTCCATGCTGAACTACGGTGTTGCCATCTGCAAGTACACCGGCTCTCGGGGCAAGGGCGGCGCAAGCGACGCTTCCGCAGAGGCCATGGGTCATGTCCGCACCACGCTGGACAACGCCGGTGTCAAGTGGCAAATCGCCACGCTGGGTAAAGTGGATCAGGGCGGCGGCGGCACCGTGGCTGCTTACATGGCAAACCGCAATATCGTCACTGTGGACGCCGGTGTTCCGGTACTGAGTATGCACGCTCCCCTGGAACTGGTGAGCAAGCTGGACTGCTACATGACCATGCTGGCCTGCAAAGCGATCTATCTGGCATAATTTATTTGGAGGTTTACCCAATGGAAAATAACGAAAATCTGATTCCCGAAGAGGAAGAAAGCAATCTGCTGAGCCTGACTGATGAGAACGGTCAGGAAACCACCTTTGAGTATCTGGATGTGATCGAGTATGAGGGCAAGGAATATCTGATCCTGCTGCCCGCAGACGATGAGTCCGGAGAGATCGTCATTCTGGAAATCGAACCGGTGGATGAAGAGAATGAGAATTACCTCTCCGTCAACGACGAGGTTCTTCTGAACGCTGTGTACGATCTTTTTAAGGAGAAGTACAAGGACATTCTGACCTTCGAGGACTAAACGACAAGGCGGCTGCCAAATGGCAGCCGCCTTTTTCAGTATCTCCCTTGGTACGATAAATTGTTGTCTAGGGGTTTTGCCAATGGCGGCGGCCT
>CANBCW010000124.1 GCA_947367115.1 uncultured Clostridia bacterium
CGGTACCCAATGGCGTAACGATACCTGACCAGCCGAACACGAATCGTCCGCCGGCACTGCCGGCAAACAACAATTTCGCTTAACATCGCTCAAAAAAACAACAGGGCGTGGTGTTTCACGCCCTGTCGCGATTCACTTAATAAGGCCGGACATACAGCTCGTGGCTTCTGGGCGCCGGACGAGCAAAGACACCGGACACAAGCCCCAGCATGGCATACAGCGACACAATGGAACTGCCACCGTAGCTGATGAAGGGCAGGGTCAGACCGATAACCGGAGTCACACCAATGCACATGCCCACATTACTGCAGACCTGGAAGATCAACGCCATTGCAGAGCCAAAGCAGACCATGCGGCGCAGATAATTCTGACTTCTGGTGCCCACATAAATGACCCGGGCGATGATCGCCAGCAGCAGCACAAGCGCCAGAATACAGCCAATATAGCCCATCTCCTCGCCGATGGCGGAGAAGATATAGTCCGTATGCTGGGCAGGCAGCGCGCCGATCTGGGTACGGTTTCCGTTGAACAGCCCCTGTCCCGTAAGGCCGCCGCCATTCAGCGATTTTAAGCTGAGGACGCTGTGGTAGCGTTCATCGATGCCCAGGGGGTCGATATTCGGGTTCCACAGAACCTCAAAACGCTTGCGCTGGCGCTCACTCATAATCTTCGTCCAGATCAGCGGCGCTGCCGCAACCAGCGCGCCGCCGCCAATCAGGAACCAGACGAAACTGACACCGCCGGCAAACGCCATTCCGATGAAGATGAACACAAAGATCAGCGACACGCCCGCATCCTTGGATAGCAGGATGTTGACACCCACCAACAGGATCAGGTGGAACGCCATTGTAAGCACACTTTTTACCGAAGATATCCGCTGCTGATGGGCGGACATGACCGATGCCAATATGAGAACGAAAGTAATCTTGCAGATCTCCGCAGGCTGGATGCTGACCGGGATCAAAGGCAGATCCAGCCAGCTTTTGTTGCCGGAATTAAAGTCCACACCAAACGGAATCAGCAGCAGCAGCAGGAACATATTGAACAGAACCAGCGCGGTACGATGCTCGGAGACAAAGTCCAGATCCACAGCGGACACTGCCACATAGCAGATGATGCCCAGCACGATGGCACCGGCCTGAATGATCACATAACGCAATGTATCCTGATGGTTGGTGGCACTTGCAACTGCAAGGCAGCCGAAGGCTGAGGTCACCACGCACAGCAGAAGCAAAATCAGATCGCCCCTGCGGAACACGTTCCAGATCGATTGTAACACGCGGCGCATTTCCCCGCCCCCTTTCCTTTGGTAACGTCCATTGTATCATCGTTTTGAAAAAATGTAAACAGACATTCTGTTACAGTTTTTTGAAATCGTCCCACGCGCGATGGGAAGAGAAATTGTTGTTTGCCGGCAGTGCCGGCGGACGATTCGTGTTCGGCTGGTCGGGTATCGTTACGCCATTGGGTACCGCTCGGTATCGTTTTATCTGCGAGATCTGAGCGCTTCGTTACCGAGTGACCCCCAACGGCGGTAAAGTTTCATCCAGCGTTCGTAACGCATTTGCGGCGGGCCATGCCCGCAAACAACAATTTATCTTAGAAACACCCTTAATTCATTGTTCCTTCCGCGCGGTGGAACAGTTCATTGATTCGCTCCCGCAGGGCGGAGGCCTCCGGGGCATCGCTGGTACCGCTGTGGTCGATCCACTCTGCCGAAGCGGTCTGGGCATCCTTCAGAGTCTGCAGATCATAGCTCAGATCCGCCACCCGGAAGGCTGGCAGGCCGGACTGCCGGGCACCGAAGAAATCGCCGGGGCCCCGCAGCTTCAAGTCCTCCTCCGCGATCCGGAAGCCGTCGGTGGTCTTGCACAGGGCTTTCAGACGCTGGAGGGTCTCCGCGCTGCGGTTGTGGGTGGTCAGGATGCAGTAGCTTTTGGCACTGCCCCGGCCTACCCGCCCCCGGAGCTGGTGAAGCTGGGAAAGGCCGAACCGATCCGCGTCCTCAATGACCATCAGGGTCGCGTTGGGTACATCCACGCCCACCTCGATGACCGTGGTAGCCACCAGCACATCCCCTGCTCCGGCCGCGAAGGCGGCCATCACCGCTTCCTTCTCCGCGCCCTTCATCTGACCGTGGAGCAGAAGCACCCGCAGGTCAGGAAATACGGTCTTTTGCAGTGTTTCCGCCCAAACCTCCGCCGATTTGATGCCCAATTCCTCGTTTTCCTCCACCGCCGGACAGACCACGAAGCACTGGTGTCCCTCGGATACCTGCTTGCGGATAAAGGCATTGATCCGAGCCCGGTAGCTCTCTCCGACGAGGAAGGTATCCACCGTCTGCCGTCCCGGGGGCAGTTCGTCCAGAATGGACACATTCAGATCCCCATACATGATCAGCGCCAGCGTCCGTGGAATCGGGGTCGCGGACATAACCAACACATGCGGATCGCTGCCCTTGGCAGACAGCTTGGAGCGCTGCGCCACACCAAAGCGGTGCTGCTCGTCGGCGATGACCATACCGAGATCATGAAATACCGTGGCATCGGTCAGCAGCGCATGGGTGCCAACCGCCAGATCGATCTGGCCGGCGGCGATCAGCTCCCGCGCCTGGCGCTTCTCCTTCTCCTTCATGGAGCCGGTTAGCAGCGCCACCCGGAGCCCCAGGGGCGTAAATAATCTGGACAGCGATTGATAATGCTGCTCCGCCAGAATTTCCGTGGGCGCCATCAGCGCCGCCTGACGGCCATTGTTGGCAGCAAGGTAAGCCGCCGCGGCAGCCACCATGGTCTTACCGCTGCCCACATCGCCCTGAACCAAGCGGTTCATGGGCACGCCCCGGCGGACATCGGTGCGGATCTCCTCAATAGCCCGCTGCTGCGCTCCGGTGAGGGTAAAGGGCAGAGCGGCATAGAACGGCTTCATATCCACACTGTCATATGGCGCAGTCTTTTTACCCGCTCTGGCAGCTCGCATCAGGGACAATCCGGCAGAGAACACGAAAAATTCCTCAAACACCAACCGCCGCTTGGCAAGCTCCGCTTCCTCCATGGACGCAGGCTCGTGGATGGCGTAATACGCCCGCTCTGCAGGCAAGATCCCATACTGCCGCCGGACTTCCTCGGGGATGATCTCCGGGGGTACATCACAGATGGCCAGTGCCTGCCGGACGGCTTTCAGCACACTGGCGTTGCTGAGTCCGGCGGTCAGGGGGTAGACCGGCAAGACACGCCGGGTGGTGATCGGGGCAGTATCCAGTGCCTCAAAGGTGGGGTTGGTCATGCCGTAACCCCCGAAATCTCCATTGATGGCACCATAGAAAATGTATTCCTTGCCATACTGAAGCTGGTCGGTGACATAGCGGTTGTTGAAGAAGGTCACATTCAGTCGGGCGGTGTGATCCGCAAGCTGCACCTTGGTCATGTCCAGTCCCTTACGGATATGGGCGGTGCGGGGCGTATTCATGACCATAGCCTTAAAGCAGGCGGGACGGTCAGCTTCCAGCTGGTCGATTGTGACCAGTTTGGTGCGATCCTCATACCCCCGCGGGAAATGGCAGATCAGATCCCGGAGCGTGTAGATGTTCAGATTTTCAAATTGCTTGGCCTTTGTGGGGCCTACGCCCTTCAGAATAGTGATGGGATCGGATAATCTCGCCACTTTGATACCTCCTTTGATAAGATAAATTGTTGTTTGCCGGCAGTGCCGGCGGACGATTCGTGTTCGGCTGGTCAGGTATCGTTACGCCAT
>CANBCW010000125.1 GCA_947367115.1 uncultured Clostridia bacterium
GCTATTTTGCGCCGCATGGCGGCGCTCGGCGGCCGTAGGCCGCCGCCATTATCAAGCCCTATAAACAACAATTTATCGTTATCTGCTCATTCTTTATCCAGCCAGTCCATTAGCTCGTCCAGGGAAAGATCCTGGGGGGAGGCAGGGACTTCGTCAGCTGTGGCAGCGGGTTCGACCGCCTCCGGGGCAGCTTCCGGTGCGGCCTCGGGAGCCGGTTCGGCCTGCTGAGGTTTGCGAGCCTTCAGGGGACGAACGGAGCACAGGTTTGTCAGCAGCCATGCAGCCATGCCGGCGTAAAACAGGGGCTCTTCTCCACCGGGCAGGGAGAGCAGACAGAAATACACACCGGACAGGCTCCAGAACAGAGAGGTTCTGCGTCTGCCCAGATTGACATCAAAGCAGGCAAATTGGTAGACGGCCAGCATGACGCAAATGGAAGCCAGGAACGGAAACAGGAAAACGCTGATCTGGGGGATGTTGCTCCAGGCCTTGCACCGTTCAAAGACCCGCAGCGCGAAGAACAGGCAGGGGAGGGCATGCAGTATGAAGCTGGGTTTCTTACCATGATACCGGGCAAAGGCCACAACGATCAGGCCGACAGCGCTGGCTGCACCCAAAAGACCGGTGAGGGTGGTGAGCCAACCTGACGAAGAGGTTAGCAGGCTCAGCCCGGCTACCATGATACCCAGAGCAGCCAGAGCGGTGCCCACGGCGCCTGCCAGAGAGGGCGGGAAATTGTCGAAGTATTTGCCGGGGTTTTTCAGCCGTGCGCTCAGCAGCACGATGGCTGCCAGGGTCAGCACGGTAACGATCCACAGCAGCGCCCAGGCCAGAGGCTGAGGCTCGTACAGTCCTTCCTGATCCGGGCCGGAACCCATGGTCCACAGCCGCAGAACCAGACCCAGCAGGCTGGCGATGGGGATCAGAATGGGAAGATATTTCGGGTGAAGATACTTTTTCATAATGATCGTCTCCTTCAAAGGATCACTTGACCAGCAGCATGCAGATGCCGCTGAGAATCGGCTGATGCAGCAGATAGATCCACAGGGAATGGCGGCCGCAGAACTGCAGGCAGCGCAGAATGGGATTTTTTTCGTTCACTTTGGGCAGCAGACTTTCCTTCCTGCGGTAGACTGTTTTACCAATGGCCGCGCCCACGAGGAAGTAGCCCAGATTGGGAAGCAGGGGGAAATAGTCGGAGGACGCGAAGCCCGGCCAATAAAGCCCCAGCGGCATGAGCCACTGCGTAGTGACGGAAAGGAGCCGCCCGGTGATCAGGCTGTCCAGATACAGACCCAGAGCGGCCAGCAGCACACCGTGAATCAGCAGCGCCCACCAGGGCATAGTTTTATAGGTGGGCCACAGCAGCATGCAGGTGCCCAGGCAGTGCAGCACACCAAAATAGATGATAATGGATTTGTCTGCCAGCTCCATTTTATACATGCCGAAGGTGACCGCGGTGCAAACAAGGCCGCAGGCGAAGACGATCAGTCCCCGCCGGATAGACCGGGAGCCCAGCGTTGCGCAGATGCCGCTGAGGATCAGGAACAGCAGTCCGCCCCAATCCTTGATAAAGGAGAACCACGCGGGGTACTTCCACGCTGCGATCCCATAAAGATCCACCAGATCATAGACCAGGTGAACGATCACCATGCCGATGATACACAGACCGCGGAAGGCATCCAGTTCCCAGACGCGTTTTTTCACTGGGCAGCCTCCTGTGCGTTGGCTTCCTCTTCCAGCACCCGGTAGGCGACCTTGCCTACCAGGGTCTTGGGAAGCTCTGTGCGGAATTCGATCTCCCGGGGCATGGCGTATTTGGCGATGCGGCTGGAGCAGTAGTCAAGCAGCTCCTGCTTCAGCTCCTCGGTGGGCGCAATGCCGGGCATGGGTACCACGTAGGCTTTGACTTTCTGACCCCGGTAATCATCTTTCACGCCGATGACGCAGGAAAGCAGCACCTTTTCGTGACCGTCGATGATATTTTCAAGCTGGGAGGGATAGACGTTGTAGCCCGATGTGACGATCATTCTCTTAAGCCGCTGGCGGAAGTAGACGAAGCCATCCTCGTCCATGTGCCCCAGATCGCCGGTGTGCAGCCAGATGCGTCCATCGCCGTGGCTGCGCAGGGTCTGTTGTGTTTCTTCGGGGTTATCCATATAGCCCAGCATCACCGTAGGGCCGGACAGGCAGATCTCACCTTCATGGTTGGCGGGCAGCTCCTCTGTGGTGCCGGGATTGACAATTTTGTAGAAGGTATCCGGGAAGGGAACGCCGATGGAGCCGCTGCGGGCATAATCCTTAGGTGTCAGGCAGGAGGCGGTGACACATTCGGTGGTGCCGTAGCCTTCCCGAATTTGCTCGGTGCAGCCGTGCTCTTTCAGGAAGGAGTCCACTTTCTTTTTCAGTTCCGGGCTCAGGCTGTCGCCGCCGGAGAAGATCCCCTTCAGGAAGCTCAGGTCGGCATTCTTCAGCGCGTCCGCCCGGAGCAGAGCTTCAAACAGGGTGGGCACGCCGGGAATCAGCTCCGGTCTGCGCTTGAGCAGCGTTTCGGCATAAACCTTGACGCTGAACTGCGGGATGAGGATGCAGGTGGCGCCGCCGATCAGGGCAGTATGGATGCCGATGCCGAGGCCGAAGCCATGGAACACAGGCATGATAGAGAGCATCTTCATCCCTGCAACACTGCCAAAGCCGGAAGCGGCGATGGTCTGCAGACCCAGCGCGTTGAAGTTCTGGTTGCTGAGCTGGATGCCCTTGGTGGTGCCGGTGGTGCCACCGGAGTAGAGAATGGCACCGCAGTCATCGAACTTCCCTTCATCAGCGGGCAGAACCGTGTCCTTGCCTGCCTTGACCATGTTATACCACAGGGTATAGCCGGTGTTAGGCAGAGGATGCCGGCCTCCCTTGGTCAGTGGGTAAACGAGATTTAAGGGAAAAGGAAGCTCATCGGCTACCTTGGCGATTAGAATGGTGGTGGGGTTTTCTAATTCGGGCACGATCTGGGCTACCTTATGATAGAACTGATCCAGTGTCAGAATAGCCTTGCTTTTGGAAAAATTCAGATAAAACGCAATCTCCTTGGCTGCGGACAGGGGATGGATCATATTGGGGATCACGCCGATGCGGTTGCAGGCGTAGAAACAGTCCAGTGCCTGAGGGGTATTGGCCATGCAAATGGTGACACGATCGCCCCGGCGAAGTCCCATGGCAGTCAGACCCTTGGCTGCCGCGTCGATGCGGCGCAGGAAGGCATCAAAGGTCGTTTCTTTGCCCATGAAGTGATAGGCAATGTTTTTGGGGTATTTCCGGGCGGTGTCGCAAAGAAGCTGGTACATGGTCTTGCGGGGATAATCAAGGGAGGCAGGGGTGCTGCCGTAATATTTCAGCCAAGGGGCAGAAGCGGATAGACCCATAATGCGGTTCCTTCTTTCTGTGGTTTGGGACGCGGATATTTTCACTAATACCCTATTATACCAGCCTTGGCGGCGGATTTCTACCCTTCTTTAGAAAAAAACCACTTGTTTATGGCGGAGGACTGCTGTATAATGCGAGAATGTCGAGAAATTTCGATGGAATGATAAATTGTTGTTTGCGGGCATGGCCCGCCGCAAATGCGTTACGAACGCTGGATGAAACTTTACCACCGTTGGGGGTCACTCGGTAACGAAGCGCTCAGATCT
>CANBCW010000126.1 GCA_947367115.1 uncultured Clostridia bacterium
CCAATGGTGGTAAAGTTTCATCCAGCGTTCGTAACGCATTTGCGGCGGGCCATGCCCGCTAAACAACAATTTATCGTTCCAACTCAAAAACGGTGCTTGCCAAGCTGCAAGCACCGTTTCTTAATTATGCCGTTTACTCTGTGCTGTCTTCCCAGACGCCGAGAACCGTTAGATAGTAAATACCACTTTGGCCATCAAATTTATGATTGCCGTAAGAACACGCAGCCCCGGCGTTGTTCCAAGCCTTAGCCACCTTCGCCGCAAGATCCTCGCAGGCGTAAACCCCCATACTCATGGGCGCGCAAACTTCTGCGATCAGGGTTGTCCGCCCCGGCTCCTCCTTGTAGACGTTTACAGCAGCCACCGCCCCAGTCAGCTGGGGCATCAGCGAACCGGGATAGCCGCGTTTTGCCCGGATCCCTGCCGCGTGCAGATGCACGATGGCATCCCCTACACTAAAACACCCCATGTATCCTCACCGCCTTTTCGCACGCACAGCGCCCACCGATAGATGGGGCCGTTATGATCCAGATATGTTTCCACCCGGCGCAGCATGTAGTCATTTTCGCCCACGCTGACCTGATCCCCCTGGCTGATCTCCTGCTCTGCCGGGCCGATATAGAGGTACTGGCCCCCGGGAAGCTGTCCCAGGGGGCCGACAATGGGATCCATGCTGTCCCAGCTTTTGGACATGCTGGGCTGAAAGAAGATCCGCAGCTCTACACGCTCTCCCTCATGCTCCAGCACCGCCGGAACACCGTAGTATCGCAGAATCTTGCTGATCATCTGCCGCATATCACACCCCCTTGAAGGCAAACCGATCCTTCAGGTATGGAGAGATCATCAGCTCTGCCTGATAGCGCAGGCAGTTGGCGGCAGCATCAGAGCCGGAGCGTTTCAGGGTGATGTCGCCCGCGGTGATCTGCTCCAAACGATCCATATCGGTACTGCCGGACATAGCCGCCAGGGCATACAGACTGGCTGCGGCGATAAAATCCGCCTTACAGTCCTCCGGTGTCAGTCCATCCCGGAGCCGCGCGGTCAAAGAGGATACCGTTCCTCTGCACAGCAGAGTCAGCAGCGCCTCCTGCTTTTCATCCAGCTCCCCTGCCAGCAGCAGCGCCTGCGCGTAAACCTGCTCTCCTACGGTCATACATTCAGCACGGCAGCTGCGCCGTCACAGATCTTGCCGAAGCCGGAGATAGAGGTGATGGCGGCACGCTCCAGCTGACGGTCAATGAGCTTGTCATACTCAACCAGCACATCGCCGGCACGCACCAGTTCCAGAGCATAGCGGTTGTCCAGACCGATGATCACACCGTCAGCCACTGCGGAAGTCCGGTGCAGCTGCGCGCCCAGAGGCGTACCGACCTTGCCGGTGCCCTGGAAGTTCAGGCCGGTCATGGGATTCTGCAGTTCGGGGATCTTCAACAGGCCGGTCATGGTGCCGGTGGAGCACAGAATGGTATTCATGGTGTAAGGATCAAACTGACCCCAGAACTCCACCAGCTGATCATAGCCCAGGCTTCCCGCAGTACCGGAAATAGGGCTGGTGCCCACAGAATACTGCACTGCGGCGTTGTCGTTGCCATCGCCCTCGACGAGAACCTTCACCGCGTCAGCGAGCTGCTGCTTCTGGATGTAAGCGCCGATCTGACGCAGCATGACGCTGAACAGATCCAGCTTCTGGAACCGGATGGCCTCGTAGGAAGCCACCAGCATGCGGCCCCGCTTGGTCAGGCTCACCAAATGCTCCTTAGACTTGACCTCCGTCTCGGGGATGGTGCCGCCTTCCTCCACATCCTGCAGTGCCTTGTCATCATCCGTGGGAACCGAATAGATGGAGCGGTAATCCATGGAGTCGATCACCGTGGTGGTTGCGGTGATGGCAGGCAGAATGTCATTCTCCTCCATGCCCTGCCGCACGGTACGAGCGATGTACTCAGGGAACAGCACGGCGCTGTCCATGGTGCGGAAGAACTTTTCCACCGTGGAAGAACCGGCACCCTTGGCGCGGATACCGAAACGCTTCAGCTGCCGCTGGAACGCATCCGTACCCTCCAGAGCAGTGCCGCGGTAGTTTTCACTGGGATCCAGCGACTCCAGCACCTGCGTGAAGCTCATTCCCTCCTGACGGTACATTCCCTTTTCCAGTCTCAGATTGTCGTAACCCATTTTCATTTTCCTCCTAGTGTAAATTATATGGTCACCGGCCTCCGCCGGTCGTACCTGTGGTAAGATAAATTGTTGTTTGCGGGATTATTGGCGCGCTAAAAAAGAAGTATGTCATTGCGAGCCAGTGCGCACACTGGCGTGGCAATCCCCCGGTTCTTCCGGCATTTTTGGTGGTAATCGTAACATTTGCGCATCGCCGTAGGAGATTGCCACGTCGCGTGTTTATATTGTGCGATTGCCACTGGCAATCGCTTGATTCGAAATTCGCTGCGCTCTGCAACACGCTCCTCGCAATGACAGTGTATCTTAGTGCGCTAAACAACAATTTACCATCTCAAATCATAAACCCGCTTTCCACACCAATGTCCTGCACAGCAGCACCGGGGAGCTGACACCTTACCGGGTACATTTCCTCCATCCGCGCCTGCAGCGCCGCTTTCATCTTCATCAGCTCCTCAGCGGAAACCTTGCTGACAATGCTGCGCAGCACAGGCTCTTCCATCCCGAGATTGAGCGACAGGCACAGCCGAATCACCTCATCACCCAGCAGCTTCTGGTACTGCGTCCCCAACTGTGCCTGCTTAAACAGCTCCCGGTACTCTGCCTGCACGCCGAGCTCATCAGCCAGTTCCTTCAGCGTTCTGCGGCTGCCCAATGCCTTCAGCACTCCGGCCTCCCGCTGTGCCGGAACCGCCACAAACGAGAATTCATAAGCATCCATCGGCTCCTTCAAAATGGCGCAGCATACCGTGCCGTCATAGCTTTCGCCCTTCACATGGCCGCAGGTACCATATTCGCTGCCACAGACAGAGCACACTGCGCGCCCCATGGCGCAGCCTACAGATACCTCCTTCTTGATCCCCGCCTCGATGTCGGCGATGACCTCATCCGCGTGGCCGCCGCGGCGAATATACGCCCATGCCTTGATGTAGCTGATGCCTTCTTCTTTCACCACTTCCGCAGCAAAGATCCGGGCAACCTGCGAATCGCTGCTCCACTTATGGTCAACGATCCCGGTCTTTCCGATAAAGAGCTTCGCCAGCTCCGGCAGGGCAACCGTATCGAACCGCTCTCCATCTCGGTCTACCTGATCATCACACAGCCGCAGGGAGAATACATAGACTTGCTCTGCCGTCAGCTTGCCCTTGGCCTGCGCATTGATGGCCTCCAGTTGAACTGCTGTGGGCACACCGCCGCAGCCTACCTCCGTTTCCTTTTTCACTTCCATATTGATTACCTCCTTCAGTATTGTTTTCAAAAGATAAATTGTTGTTTAGCGGGCATGGCCCGCCGCAAATGCGTTACGAACGCTGGATGAAACTTTACCACCATTG
>CANBCW010000127.1 GCA_947367115.1 uncultured Clostridia bacterium
CCCAATGGTGGTAAAGTTTCATCCAGCGTTCGTAACGCATTTGCGGCGGGCCATGCCCGCTAAACAACAATTTACCGGTTTTGTGCATCCTTTCTCGTCAGCCACAGAGCCACGGCGATGGCGGTCACGCCGCCGACCAGCTTGCCTACGATAACGGCAGGCAGCATTTCCGGAGCAAAACCTGCGGTAAAGCCCAAATGATCGCCGAATACAAAGGCGGCGGATACGGCGAAGGCGATATTCACCACCTTGCCCCGGCTGTCCATATCCTTCACCAGTCCGAAGGTGGCGATGGAATTTGCAAGACTGGCGATGAGCCCCGCCGCGGAGGTATCATTGATGCCCAGCAGATGCCCCAGCTTCAGAAGAGGCTTTTTCAGCACCTTGGTCAGCACATATACCAGCGGGAACGCGCCTGCCAGTACGATGGCGATGGAACCCACCGTTTCAAAGCCCTCCTCAATGGGAGCCATGCCGGGGATGATTTCAAACCCTGTCAGGCTTTTTACGATTGCGGCGGCAAGTCCAACGGTGATGACCGCAATGATGATCTTTCCGAAAACGCCAAAGCCCTTGATCATCCATTTTTCCGCTTTCCATAGTCCCAGGGCGATCAGCGCGGCGATGAGAACGATGGGAACCAGGTTGCGCAGCACCATCACAATGGGAAAGCCTGCCACCAGCCCGCCTGCCAATACGCCGATGGGAATGGTTACAATGCCGCACAGAATGCCCTTTGCCATGGCGGGACGGTCTTCTTCGGACAAAATGCCCATAGCCACCGGGATGGTGAACACGATGGTGGCACCCAGCATGGAGCCGGTGAGCACGCCGCCCAAAAGTGCCGCTTGCGGGTCGCCGGTCATTTCCTGAGCCAACGCGCCGCCACCCATGTCATTTGCCAGAATGGTTCCGGCGAACATGGCCGGGTCGGCTCCCAGAAATTCATACACCGGCACGATCACCGGCTTCAGGATGGATGCCAGCACCGGAGCCAGGGTGATAATGCCGATCATGGCAATGGCAAGGGAACCCATGGCGAGGATACCGTCCTCAAATTCCTTTCCGAGACCGAATTTGCCGCCAAAAATGCGATCCAGCGCACCCAGCACGGCGAAGACCGCCATGATCCAGATGATGATCTCATGTGCGGACATGGGTGCCCTCCTGATCCAAAATCGCCACCACCGCGGCATCAATGGGGGCATCCATGCAGTATCGGGAGGCCACCGTTCCGGTAGCGAGCAAAACCCGGTCACCCTTACCGGCTCCCACCTGATCCGCGGCTACCAGCTCACCGCAGCCGGTGTCGATCAGCAAAAAGGTCTGGCCCATCAGGCAGTTGGCCTTCCGTGTTGCCCAAACCGAGCCAGTAACAGTTCCAATTTTCAATTTGATCCCTCCAAAATCTCCTTTGCCAGAGGTGTCAGCACCGCGCCGGGGCCGGGGGAGCGTCCCGACAGCCGCAGCTGCTTAGCCTCCTGCGCTGTGATGAGCCGCTTGCGGCCACCATCAGTAAACAGGATGCCCCAATTCTTCAGCTCCCGCTGGGCGGTAGCAAGGGACGCACTCAGCGCCCGATTTTTGGGTGCGTCCGGCAGGCCGGGGGTGTAAAGGCAGACCTGTTTTCCCTCAGCCAATGCGGATAAAATTCTTTCGTCGTGAAAGTACAGAAGTTCCCCTAATGTCAGCGAGCCGATAACGATCAGATCATACGGTTCGGCTGTGACATACTCACAGCCAAAGTCCGCTCCCGGCTCTCTGCCGACCAGCAGTGCCCGCCTCATTTTAAAATCCTCCCGAAGTCCCCCTTGTGAAAGCCGCAGGCGTTGGCTTCGTCATAGTCCAAATGCACCGCTGCGCGGAAATCCGGGTGGATGCGCACCACCACATCCTCAAAGACCACGGGGCGGGGGGTGAAGGTTTGCAATCTGACCACCTGCTTGTCCGTCACGCCGAAGTGTTTTCCTTCCTCCGGAGAGAGATGGACGTGCCGCTGGGCGGCCATGACACCGTGGGACAGCGTTACCTGCCCATTGGGGCCGATCAGGGTCGCACCGGGAGTACCTTCGGCTTTTCCGGACAGACGGATAGGGGGCGAAATGCCCAGTGTTTTGCCGTCCGTCAGGGAGATCTCCACCTGCGCGTCCTTCCGCTCCGGCCCCAGCACGGCAACGTTATGAAACTCCCCCTTGGGGCCGACGACCGTCAACCGTTCTTTGGACAGGTATTGGCCCGGCTGGGAGAGCGGACGCTCCGGGGTCAGGCGGTGACCAAATAGGGTCATGGCCTGCGCTTCGGTCACATGGACGTGCCGCCCGGAGGCTTCAATCGGCACGAACAGGCGGTCTATGACTGCCTGAGCCAGCGCGTCAATATTCAGGGTTTCCATAGGATCCCTCACTTTGCTTTCTTTTGGATCATCAAGATATAAACCATGCTGCTCATGCGGTTCAGGGCTTTCAGAATGTCCGGACGCGTGCAATTGCCGTCAAGATCCGTGAACGCCCGGGCGGCAGCCAGTTCTGCGGCTCTGACAGCACAGCGGCAGCGGTTCAGCAGCAGAACAGCCTGCCCATCTGTGGCAGAGGGCATGAAATGGGGCTGACCGTAGTAGTCCTGGGGGCGGTGGCTGCGGGAACGCAGCTCGTCCTCTGTCAGTCCGCAGAGCCTGTCCAGCTTTACCGGCTCGGACAGTACCTCACACCGGATCAGATCGCGAGCCAGTGCCAGAATTTCACCGATCTGGTTTGAAAAGGGCTGCTCAATGGATGATTGACACCACAAAAGTTCCGATTCCAGCGTATCGATCGCTCCCCGGAACGCGATTCGGGGATGGGTTTTGAGCACCAGTACGTCGCCGTGCAGGTGGGTCATCTGTTCCGGCTTTTCCGTCAAAACAGCCCCGCTCAACAACCGGTATTCCCGGATGGAGGCCTCGCTCGCGGGGCGAATGTCAATTCGCTCCCGGGTCAGAAGATCCCGGGCACCGGGAGTGAGGGTGTCCTTCTCACCGAGAAAGAACACCCGTTTTCCGTCCCGGTTGCGGATATTTGCCCGGACGGCTTCCTCCGTGTAAAGCATCAGGGCTTGGTGTTGGGGGCGGGCTTATGACCGGCTTTGGGCAGAATGGCATCGACCTCGGTGTGGGGACGGGCGATGACATGAACGGAGATCAGTTCGCCCACTTTTTCCGCGGCGGCAGCACCGGCATCGGTGGCGGCTTTCACGGCACCGACATCGCCCCGAACCATGACGGTGACCAGACCGCCGCCGACCTGCTCTTTCCCTACCAGCTGAACGTTAGCGGATTTGACCATGGCATCTGCTGCCTCAATGGCGCCGATGAGCCCCTTGGTTTCGATCATACCTAAAGAATTGGTGTCCATAATAAATACTTCCTTTCAGTTGATACATGTGGTTGTAAGATAAATTGTTGTTTGCCGGCAGTGCCGGCGGACGATTCGTGTTCGGCTGGTCAGGTATCGTTACGCCATT
>CANBCW010000128.1 GCA_947367115.1 uncultured Clostridia bacterium
ATACTATAATTAATTACATATTAAAGAAAACTTAAACATAAGCGGACGACCGGATGTTGCTCCCATATCATAATTGATGCTATAATAATAGAACATATTTCCGGGAGGTAAACCCGATTGGCGAAACCGGTCAACACAGATGGGGAAAGGAGCGCAACTATGGCACGCAGATTATTTTGTCAGATCTCACCGTTTACTTACAAGCTATCCGTTTTCAAGTGCCGGACAGTGCGGCGGCTGCGCGATCTGTTGGGGAAACAGCATTTTGCAAAGGAGAAGCAACAAGAAGCGCTGCCGGTCTTGATATACAAGCATAATTCCCTCATTCGGCGAAAACTTGGTAATACGGAAATGTGGCTGCAGGAAAACAAAGCGGCCAATCTGGCGTTGAGTGCCCCTAAGGTCAGCGGTATCTTGATTCGCCCTGGTGAAGTTTTTTCCTTTTGGAAGCTGGTGGGCAGCACAACTGCTGCAAAAGGATATAAAGAAGGTGTCACCATCTCCAACTTCCAAACAGTACCCAGTATCGGGGGCGGAATGTGCCAGTTCACTAATCTTATTCATTGGATGGTTCTACATACACCGCTAAAAATCGTGGAGCATCACCACCATGATAGGGTCGACCTGTTTCCTGACTTTAACCGGCAAGTTCCATTTGGAACCGGAACTTCAATTGTATATAATTATTTAGATTACCGGTTTCGGAACGATTCGGATATTACCTATCAGCTCATTGTCTATGTAACCCCCACCCATTTGTGCGGTGAGCTGCGCGCGTCGGACGAGCTGCCGGTAAAATATCACATTAAGGCGGAAAATGAGCATTTTGTCAGGCAAGAGGGCGAGGTATATCGAAGGGGACAGGTTTACCGTATATGTGTTGATAAGAAAACCGGCAATGAATTATCCCGGGAGCTGATACGGGATAATCATGCGAAAGTTATGTACGATCCGTCAAACCTGGTCGTGCTGTCCGAAAATATCACAGAGCCTGATATAAAGTAAAGGAACGGTCTTACATGATCCCCAAGCATACGCTGCATGAGGATATCCGCGCGTTTCTTTATACTATTCAACTATTTTTTACAAAAAATATTGCGTTTTTGCTGCGGTTGTTGTATAATATTAAACCACAATTATAAAATATACCAAATGGAGGTGGCACCATGGCAAAAGAACAACTTTCGGCTGCTCTTTCTGCCCGCATGGAGCAGGAAAAAGCTGACCGCAGCTACATTGACTTATCCTTCCACGACGATATGGCGATTCGCCGCCATTGCAACGACAAGCCGGCCCCTGTCTGGCGTCCCAGGTTCGCCAAGGATATCGACCGCATTATGTACAGCCCTTACTATAACCGCTATACCGACAAGACGCAGGTCTTTTCTCTGGTCAAGAATGATGACATTACCCGGCGGAGCCTGCATGTACAGCTGGTATCCCGCATCGCCCGAACCATCGGACGAGCCCTGAACCTGAACCTGGATCTGATCGAGGCCATTGCCCTGGGTCATGATATTGGCCACACGCCCTTTGCTCACAGCGGTGAGGTGTTCCTGAACGATTTGTACCACAAGCATACCGGACGCTATTTTAACCACAACATCCACTCTGCCCGGGTGCTGGACAAGATCTTTCCTTTAAACCTGACCCTGCAGACCCTGTCGGGTATTGCCGGACACAATGGCGAGATCGAGCTTTCGGAATATCGCCCTGTTCCGATGAACAGCTTTGAGGAGTTTGAAGCGGAGCTTGAAAAGTGCTATACCATTCCCGGCTATGCCAACAAGATCCAGCCGTCCACGCTGGAAGGTAATGTGGTGCGTATCTCCGATATCATTGCGTACTTGGGCAAAGACCGGCAGGATGCGGCCAGCATCCAGATGGTAGGGGACAGCGCATTCCCTACCACAGCAAGTATTGGGACGATCAATTCTGAGATTATCAACAATCTGGTGGTCAACATCATTGAGAACAGCTACGGTCAGCCCTACATTATGCTGGATGAAGCCCATTTCAAGGCGGTTCAGTCCTACAAGAAGGAAAACTACGCTGTGATCTATGCGAACGAGCCGGGCAGAGCCATCCTCAAGCGGGTGGTGGAGCCCATGATGCAGGAGATCTACGATCAGCTGCTGGAGGATCTGCTGCATGATAAGCAGGATTCGCCCATTTTCCGGCACCATATTGATTATGTAAACCAGACCCGCTATCCTCGTCCGGTGCCCTATGAAAAGACCGAGCCAAACCAGATCATTGTCGATTACATTGCCAGCATGACCGACGATTATCTGATCGATCTGCACCGCTACCTGTTCCCGGACAGTAATTACTATGTGGAGTATACCGGTTATTTCAACGACCTGTACGCGCTGCGCAACCGGCTCCAGGGTCAGATATCCATAGACGATTGAAGTAAAAAGCAGAAGACCTCCGGCTCGTGCCGGAGGTCTTGTCGTTTATTTGTCCAGATGGACGTTGAGGTGGGGGTAGGTCATACTGATGCCATTGTCCTTGAAGGTTTCTCTGACCCTCTCATTGATGGTAAAGTAGACGTTCCAATAATCGCCGGTGGCGGTCCAGACACGCAGGGTGTATTCTACCGCGCTTTCACCATACTTGGTAACGGCGGCGAAGGGCGCGGGATCGGACATCACACCGGGCACCTTGGCAGCCTCGTACAGCGCATCCAGTACCTTTTCGGTGGGCGCATCGTAGGAAGCGGAGATGGCGATGTCCACACGGCGGGTGCCGGTGACGGAGTAGTTGGTGATGTCAGCGGCCACAACGGCACTGTTGGGGATGTAGACGATCTTGTTGTCGGGGGTGACCAGCTTGGTGTAGGTCATGCCGATCTCACTGACGGTGCCGGACTCCGCGGCGATCTCCACATAATCACCGGAGGCAAAGGGCTTGGTGTAGAGCAGGGTGAAGCCGCCGATAATGTTGGTCAGCAGATTCTGCACGGACAGGGATACTGCCAGGCTGAGGACACTGGCCAGAGCAATGATGCCGGTGACATCAATACCAAGGCTGGACGCGGCGATCAGACCCAGCAGCAGATACAGCACCGTCCGGGTCAGGGACTTGATCAGACTGTGGGCAGCCTTCTCCAGCTTGGATTTCTCCAGCGCTTTGTTGACGATGCCCAGGATAATCCTGACGATCAGAATGCCGGCAACCATGATGAACAGGAAGGGCAGGATCCGGTTGACGAGAGAAGTGGTCAGGCCAAAAAGCCATTCTTTCATGTGAAATTCTCCTTTTTAAGTTGGGTTGGATGCAGTTATTATAGCATGGAAACCATGTTTGACAAGTGTTAATTACTTCTTAAAGAATCTGGTACTTTCATATTAAGACCTGGCCTGATATAATAATGGCAGTTCATACGATAAATTGTTGTTTGCCGGCAGTGCCGGCGGACGATTCGTGTTGGGCTGGTCAGGTATCGTTACGCCATTGGGT
>CANBCW010000129.1 GCA_947367115.1 uncultured Clostridia bacterium
CTCAGATCTCGCAGATAAAACGATACCGAGCGGTACCCAATGGCGTAACGATACCTGACCAGCCCAACACGAATCGTCCGCCGGCACTGCCGGCAAACAACAATTTATCGTTCCATTTGTTCCAGATAGATGAGCAGTACCGCGATATCTGCCGGGCTGACACCGGAGATGCGGCCTGCCTGACCAATGGATATGGGGCGGATGTCGCTGAGCTTCTGCCGTGCTTCCAGCCGCAGACCCATGATGGCATTGTAGTCCAAACCATCAGGCAGCAGCCGGGATTCCTCTTTTTTAAACTCTGCGACCTGCTTTTCCTGACGAGAGAGGTAGCCGGCATACTTCAGCTGAATCTCAACTTCCTCGGTGACAGCGGCAGGCAGGTCAGGCCGATCCGCGTCGAAGGGCGCAATATCGGCATAGGTCACATTGGGTCTGCGCAGCAGATCGGCCAGCCGCGCAGAACTGGCAACGGCGGTGGAGCCCTTTTCCACCAGCATGGCATTCAGCGTATCAGATGCCGGAACACCGCTGCTTTCCAATCGACGAATTTCCCGGCGCACCTGCTCATACTTTTCCTCCACCTGCGCCAGACGCTCTGGCGGCACCAGTCCTACCTTTGCACCAATGGCAGTCAGCCGCTGGTCGGCATTGTCCTGCCGGTGCAGCAGCCGGTATTCGGAACGGCTGGTCATGATCCGGTAAGGCTCCTCGGTTCCCTTCGTCACCAGATCGTCAATGAGCGTGCCAATGTAGCTGGTGTCCCGGGTCAGAATCAGTGGCTCCTTGCCCTGCAATTTCAGTGCGGCATTGATACCGGCGACCAGCCCCTGCGCAGCGGCTTCCTCGTAACCGGAGGTGCCGTTGAACTGACCGGCACCATAGAGGTTTGTCACCTTTTTGCACTCCAGCGTGGGCAGAAGCTGAGTGGGATCGATGCACTCATATTCAATAGCGTAGGCCGGGCGCATCATTTCCGCGTGTTCCAGACCGGGGATGGTGTGCAGCATCTGAAGCTGCACATCTTCAGGAAGGCTGGAGGAAAAGCCCTGAATGTACATTTCCTCTGTACCCAGTCCGCAGGGCTCAATGAACAACTGATGGCGGCTTTTATCCGCAAAACGGACGATCTTTGTTTCGATACTGGGGCAGTACCGGGGTCCTACACCGGAAATGGTGCCATCGTACATGGGACTGCGGTGAAGGTTCGCCCGGATGATCTCGTGAGTCTGTTCATTTGTGTACGTCAGGTAGCACACTGCCGCGTTATAGGGCGTATGCTCCGTGCGGAAGGAGAAGGGCTCAACCTTTTCGTCGCCGGGCTGCAGCTCCATTTTGGAAAAATCGATGCTGCGGCGGTTGATGCGGGGGGGCGTACCGGTCTTGAAGCGGCGAAGGGAAAGTCCAAGCTCTTTCAGATTATCTGCCAGACCGATAGCGGCGTGCATGCCATCCGGGCCGGACACCTCTACGCTTTCGCCGGTGATGATGGTGCTGTCCAAGAATGTTCCTGTGGCGATAATGACGGCTTTCGCGTCGTAAATGGCACCCAGTCGGGTCTGAACGCCGGAAACGCCACCGTTTTCCGTCAGAATCCGCACAATCTGAGCCTGCTTCAGCTCCAGATTTTCCTGCTTTTCCAGGGTGTGCTTCATATATTCCTGATACCGCCGTCGGTCAGCCTGAGCGCGGAGGGAATGGACGGCGGGACCTTTGCCTCGGTTCAGCATCCGGTACTGGATGCAGCTATGGTCAGCGGCCAGACCCATTTCACCGCCCAGCGCGTCCAGCTCCCGGACAAGATGGCCCTTGCCAGTACCGCCGATGGCGGGGTTGCAGGGCATATTGCCCACAGCATCCAGATTAATGGTGAACAGGATGGTGTGCAATCCCAGCCGGGCAGCGGCAAGCGCGGCCTCAATGCCGGCATGACCCGCGCCGATGACGGCAATATCACAGCCGCCTGCGTGATAATTCATAGGTGTTCCTCCTTGGAACGGCAAACAACAATTTATATTTCTTCTTCTGTTGCCGCTCTTTTCTCTTCCGGCGGCAGGATGAACGGTTTGCACACCACTTCGCAGCGGTTGATGGGAGTGCCAAGGGCGTAGAACTTCTCCTCGTAGCCGGTCATGATACCCACAATGCCGTTTTCATGCAGGTTTCGGGTCAGGTTTTTGACCTCCAGGCCGCAGGCGGCGAATTCCTCCACACTGAACTCGAACAGGGGTGCGTTGTCGGTTTTGAAGTGGAATTCGCCGCCCTCGCGGACAACACGGCAATATTTATCCAGGAAACCCCGGTGGGTGAGACGGCGCTTGGCGTTCTTCTTCCGGGGCCAGGGATCAGGGAAGTTGATGAACAGTCGGTCAATCTCTCCACTGGCGAAGATTTCTTCCATATTGGCAACATCCATATCGATGTAAAATACGTTTTTCAGCTCCATGGACTTAGCCTTTTCCATGGCTACCACCATTGCTTCCCGGCAGCGCTCCACAGCAATCAGCAGTACATCGGGATTTGCTTCTGCGGTTTCGGCGGTGAACTTGCCTTTGCCACAACCCACTTCCACCCACAGAGCGGTGCAGTCAGGCTTCAGACTGCGCCAGTTGCCTTTCAGCAGCGCAGGCTCCGCAATGCGGTAATCGGCGCACTTGTCCATTCGGGGCTCCAGATTGCGCATTCTTCTCATTCTCATATCGGTAATCCTCCTGAAAGCGGCAAAAGCCGCATGCTCTTTCAATCTTTTATTATAGCAGAGATACGTGAGAAGGTCAAAGAAAATGTTATTGTGTTTTGGGTATAAATCTGGTAGCATGGGTGTATACTGAAAGGGAGGGAAGACTGTGAGGAAACGGAATGTGTGCATATGGAGCTTTGCGGCCTATTGCGCTCTGATGATCTGGCTGCTGTTCGGCAGAGAGCAGTATCATACTGTGTCGGACTACTGGCAGCAGGTAGCCCTGAACTTTAATCCGGTGCCGTTTGAGACTATTGTCCGGTTTGTCGGTTTTCTGGTCGGGGACTATTCTGACGCGCTGAAGCGTCATGCCATCGTGAATCTGGTGGGCAATGTGATCATGTTTGTGCCGTTGGGGTTCTTCCTGGCACTGTTGTGGGAACGGTTTCGTCCTTTGTGGCGCTGCCTGCTTTGGGGCGGACTGATCATCGTGTGCGTGGAACTGACACAGCTTTTCGCACTGGTTGGCAGCTGCGACTTTGATGACCTGATGTTGAATGTGGTGGGCATCGGGATGGGCTATGGCCTGTACCGATTGGTCAGTTCCGAGGCCGACGGAGCTCGACAAAAATAAGGGGTTGACAATCAGAGGGATCCATGGTATAATACGCAAGCACTCAAGGGAGCGCAAAAATATCGCGGAGTAGAGCAGTTGGAAGCTCGTCGGGCTCATAACCCGGAGGTCGTAGGTTCGAGTCCTGCCTCCGCA
>CANBCW010000130.1 GCA_947367115.1 uncultured Clostridia bacterium
GAGTGACCCCCAACGGTGGTAAAGTTTCATCCAGCGTTCGTAACGCATTTGCGGCGGGCCATGCCCGCAAACAACAAGTTATCTGCCGATCTGCCCCGGCAGGTAATCCCCTGCCGGGGTGTACTCTATTCAAGTTCTTCTGCGTCGATCACCTGGTAACCGGCATCACTTAACGCCTGCGCCAGCACCCCAGAGCCATCGGTGAGTGTGCCGGAGAAGGTGCCGTCATAGACCTGCCGGACGCCGCAGGTGGGACTTCTGGATTTCAGGATGGCGCATTCGATAGCTTCGCCGCTAACCTGCTCCAAAATTTGCTGCACTGCCCTCCGAAGGGCAGCATCCACACTGTTTCCGTCCCGATCCAGCAGAATGCCGTTTACGATCTCAATAGGCGTTCTTGGCACGCCCAATCCAGCTAACACCTCCGGGCAGACCGGGATAATCTGCTTGTCCTGCAAAAACTGTACAACGTTTTCGTCATAGTTATTGCCGCCGTTGTATTTACAGTTGCGCCCCAGTAGACAGGCGCTGACTAAAATCTTCATTTCTCCGGTTTCAGACATTTTCCTTTCCCCCATGACCGAATTATCCTCCGGCTCATTCGCCCCAGCTTACGCCCCTCTGCCCCATTTTTGCTTTCGCGGAGCCGACAATACTGATCACTGACCGGGCTGTATAACAAAATGGAGGCAGTCATTTGACCGCCCCAACATATTCAGCATATCACAGCTTCCGTTTCATGTCAACGGTATTTTGCTGTAAAGTTTGCATTTCTCCCCTTTGCACGATTTTACCGGAACTATTTTATGAAATATCCCATCTTGAAAAAGCCAACCGTCTGGGTTAATATATAGCTACAAAGAGGTGATACCAATGATCTAGAACACCTGAGATCCTCATGAAAAACAGGATCGAAAGGCGGGCTTTCACTTCTCTCCCGATGACATAAATTCTTTCGAAACGATAATAAAGGAATTGAGCCGGGAGCAATTCACCAAATATCAGAAAGCCGCGTCTAAACCGCAGAAAGCGAGGTTAACCAATGATTGAACCCAACAACTCCATGAAATGACCCTCGACCGTTACAGTGATTAGGTAACAGTCGAGGGTTATTTCATAGTTTGACACGCTCCGAATGGGGCGGTTTTTTATTGCCCAAAATGCTGATCCGCATACTCCATATAGGGCCTTCGCAGAACGCTCTCCCGGTGCGCTTGAAACCACGCATAGGACTCGGACAATCCCTCTGCCAAGGGCTTCACCTCCGGCATCAGCACACGCTGCCTGCTGACATCCAGATAATAATCGTAATCGTGGAAGCAGAAGAAGCCGCGCTGGAGATGCCCCTGAACGCTGACCATCTGCAGCGGCACACCCACCGTGTCATAGCACATCTGCACCCATTGGCGAACGGTTACCGCTTCCGGATTGCCCACGTTGAACACGCGGTTTTCAGGCTTCCGTTCCAGCAAAAGCTCTATAAAGCGGCACAAATCCTCGACATGCAAAAATTGCAGCTTCATATCCCCATTGCCAGGAATATAGAAGGGTCTCCCCTGCTCGGCACATTCAAAAACAAAGGCTTCCCGGTACACGTTCTGCATCGGGCCGTACAGATACGGCGGGCGAAGGATATACGCCTGCGGCACCGCGTTACGCAGAAATTCCTCTGCCTCCAGCTTATTGACTCCATAAATCCCCCAGATCGAATTTGAGCCGCACTTCTGCTCCTCCCGGAAGGGCTGGGACAAGGTTTCCGGGTAGACCGCGCTGGAGCTGATGAAGACATAATCTTTGATCTTGCCGAGTGCCTTCACCAGATCTTCCACATCAGCGCGCGTATAGGCAGTGATATCCAAAACCGCATCAAAATCATATCCGCTTAATTTGTCACGCAAATCATGGCGGTCTGCCTGTATCAGCTTCACACCGGGCACCTGTTCCCGGCTGCCCCGGTTCAGGACATAAACTTCATTTCCGCGCTTGGAAAAATAATCCGCAACAAACCGGCTGACGAATACCGTACCACCAGTCACAAGAATCTTTTTCATTCTTTGCTTCCTCCAAATTCATATGGGCACGATCGCTCCCCATCATTTTTCGGTGCGCGGCCTGTTTCAGATCCAGTCTGCCAGAAGCACCTGCTCAAACTCGAACCAATCCCGGGTCAGATCCAGCACCATATCCCAGGCACCATCCTCCAGGAAACGGTGGCTGGTTCCCGGAATGATCACCAGCTTCGACCTTTCATTGATCCGCCGGAAGTGCTGAATGTCCGACATGCTGATGTACGCGTCATCCTCTCCATGCAGGATCAGCATAGGGATGGGATGGGCTGCCAGCGCAATATGCTCCTGCAGTTCTTCATAGAAGCGGTAGGTCACATCAAAGGGTCTGTCCACCCGGACGGTGATATGATCCATGATCCAGAACTTCTCCTTCGTGATGCCCAGCATAGAAAGAAGCGTATCGTGCATCCGCACCGATGGTGTCTGAACCACCAGCTTCATCCGTCCCGGCAGTTCCAGAAGTTCTTCCAATGCGATCAGCGTGACATAAGCGCCAAACCCGGTTGCGAAGATGCACAGATCCTCCACGTCCGGATACTGTTCCCGGGCAAATTCAGCTACCGCCAGCAGCGAATCAACACAATTCTTTACGGTCAACTCCTTGTCTGTCATAGGGCTGTCACCATGGGCAGGAAAATCAAAGCGAAGCACCGCAGAATTGAACAGCCCCATTTCTTCGGCGATGCCCACCTGAATTTCATCCTCAGCACTGCCGCCAAAGCCGTGAACCCCCAGCACGACGCGGCGGATTCCGCCGTGCTCCGGTTCAGAAAGCCTGCATGGGATTTTCAGCATGCCAGGGGTAAGAAGAAGCGATTTTTCCATGGTCATCACCCGATCAGTCAGGAATTTGGGTCTGCAACATTCTTCATACTACCAGATCTCAACTAATTTTTCAACATTTTTCCGCCATCAAAAAAGTGCCTGCATGGGGCTTCCATGCAGGCACGCATTTGATATTCGGTTACTCACCCAGGAAGTAGAGCTTTGCATAGTCACAATAGACCACAGCAGCTTCGCACAGGGTCTTGCATGCCGGCAGCGCCGTGCGCAGGGCATCGAAGTAGGTGTTCAGGTTGTAGGAGATCACGCCGGTGGTGTAAGTCACGCCGTCGGACTCGTAGACACCGACCACATAGATGGTCTTGTCGATATCCTTAGCGGCAATTCCGGTGACGGAGGCCTGATACGCCTCGTCGATGACCGTCATTTTCGCACTGCCGGTGGCGTTCTCGAGGGTCAGCGCGTCAACACTGTCGTAGGTGGCGGCATCCCAGTAGTACATCGT
>CANBCW010000131.1 GCA_947367115.1 uncultured Clostridia bacterium
GATTAAAATCGTCCCGAAGGGACACCTCAATTTGTAATTTGTAATTATAAATACTGTAAACAATATTTCTTATATATTAGGAGGAATTTCATTATGGGTAAAATTATTGGTATCGATCTGGGTACTACCAATTCCTGCGTCGCTGTGCTGGAAGGCGGCGAGCCTGTCGTCATCGCCAACGCGGAAGGCGCGCGCACCACTCCCTCTGTGGTAGCCTTCTCCAAGACCGGCGAGCGTATGGTCGGCCAGGTGGCAAAGCGTCAGGCTGTCACCAATGCTGACCGCACCATCGCTTCCATCAAGCGCCACATGGGTGAGAACTACAAGGTCACCATCGACGGCAAGGGCTACACCCCCCAGGAGATCAGCGCCATGGTGCTGCAGAAGCTGAAGGCCGATGCTGAGGCTTATCTGGGTCAGACCGTCACCGAGGCCGTCATCACCGTTCCCGCTTACTTCTCCGACGCACAGCGTCAGGCCACCAAGGATGCCGGCAAGATCGCTGGCCTGGAGGTCAAGCGTATCATCAACGAGCCCACCGCCGCGGCTCTGGCCTACGGTCTGGACAAGGAGAACGAGCAGAAGATCATGGTCTACGACCTGGGCGGCGGCACCTTCGACGTTTCCATTCTGGAGATCGGCGACGGCATCGTGGAAGTTCTGTCCACCTCCGGCGACACCCACCTGGGCGGCGACGACTTCGACCAGAGAATTATGGACTATCTGGTTGCCGAGTTCAAGAAGGCTGAGGGCATTGACCTGAGCAACGACAAGGTGGCCATGCAGCGTCTGAAGGAGGCTGCCGAGAAGGCTAAGATTGAGCTGTCCGGCGTGACTTCCACCGCCATCAACCTGCCCTATATCACCGCCGATGCCACCGGCCCCAAGCACCTGGATGTGACCCTGACTCGTGCCAAGTTCAATGATCTGACCGCTGACCTGGTGGAGCGCACCATGAAGCCTGTCCGTCAGGCCATGAGCGATGCCGGTCTGAAGGCTTCCGATCTGCACAAGGTGCTGCTGGTTGGCGGCTCCACCCGTATCCCCGCTGTTCAGGAGGCCGTTAAGGGCATCACCGGCAGCGAGGGCTTCAAGGGCATCAACCCCGATGAGTGCGTGGCTCTGGGCGCTGCCATTCAGGGCGGCGTGCTGACCGGCGACGTGAAGGATGTTGTTCTGCTGGACGTTACCCCCCTGTCCCTGGGTCTGGAAACCATGGGCGGCGTGTTCACCAGACTGATTGACCGCAACACCACCATCCCCACCCGCAAGAGCCAGATCTTCTCCACCGCCGCTGACGGCCAGACCACCGTTGAAGTCCATGTCCTGCAGGGCGAGCGTGAGATGGCTGCTTACAATAAGACCCTGGGCCGCTTCCAGCTCTCCGGCATCGCTCCCGCGCCCCGCGGCGTTCCTCAGATCGAAGTCACCTTCGACATTGACGCCAACGGCATCGTGAACGTTTCCGCCAAGGATCTGGGCACCGGCAAGGAGCAGAAGATCGTCATTACCGCTTCCACCAACCTCTCCAAAGACGACATCGACAAGGCCGTTCGGGAAGCTGAGCAGTACGCCGCCGAGGATGCCGCCCGGAAGGACGAGGTGGACACCCACAACAACGCGGAGCATATCATCTACCAGACCGAGAAGACCCTGGGCGAGCTGGGCGACAAGATCAGCGCCGACGAAAAGTCCTCCATCCAGGCTGCCGTCGACAAGCTGAAGGAAGTCAACAAGGGCACCGACGTAGCCGCCATCAAGGCTGCCACCGAGGAAGTCCAGCAGGCTTTCTACAAGGTCAGCGAAAAGCTGTACCAGCAGACCAACCCCCAGGGCGGCTCGCAGGGCTGCGACCCCAACTGCGGCGGTAACTGCGGCAACGACGGCGTTGTGGACGCTGACTACGAGACGGTTGACTAATCGAAAACCTCAAAGGGGCGGCACCCGCCGCCCCTTGTTGGTGTATATAGCGCCGCAGGCGCGTCCCTTTCCCCGGTGGGAAGGTATCGCGGCTTCGCCGCTGATTATTCGAGGTGAAAGAAATGGCAGAAAATAAGCGTGATTACTACGAGGTGCTGGGCGTTGAAAAGGGTGCCAGCGCCGAGGAGATCAAAAAAGCATACAGAAAAAGCGCCATGAAGTACCACCCTGACCGGAATCCCGGTGACAAGGAAGCCGAGGAGAAGTTCAAGGAAGTGGGCGAAGCCTACGAGGTACTGTCCGACGACGATAAGCGCGCCCGCTACGACCAGTTCGGCTTTGCAGGCGTGGATCCCAACTACGGCGCGGGTGCCGGCGGCGGTGCTTATGGCAGCGGATTCGGAGGATTCGGTGACTTTGGCGACCTGGGTGATATTTTCGGCTCCTTCTTCGGCGGCGGTGCCAGCCGGGCTCAGAGCCAGAACGCCCCTCGCCGGGGCGAAAACGTGGGCGCACGGCTGGAGCTGACCTTTGAGGAAGCAGCCTTCGGCTGCGAAAAAGAGGTGGCCGCCCAGCGGATCGAGAACTGCTCCGCCTGTAACGGCAGCGGCAGCGCCGACGGCGTGATCGAGACCTGTAGCCAGTGCCGCGGCACCGGCCAGGTGCAGACCGTGCAGAATTTCATGGGTATGTCCATGCGCTCTTCCACCGTCTGTCCCAGCTGTTCCGGCCGGGGCAAGATTATTAAAACTCCCTGCAATACCTGTAAAGGCAAGGGCAAGGTGCGCCGCACCCAGAAGATCCGGGTCAAGGTGCCTGCCGGTGTGGATGCCGGTCAGAGCGTCCGTGTCCGCAACGAGGGCTGTGTCGGCATCAACGGCGGCCCCAACGGTGATCTGCTGGTGGAAATCTACATCAAGCGTCACCCCATCTTTGAGCGGGACAATATGACCGTGTACTGCGAGGTGCCCATCACCTTTACGCAGGCTGCTCTGGGTGCGGAGATTCAGGTTCCCACGCTGGACGGCAAGGTGACCTACACCATCCCCGAGGGTACGCAGACCGGCACAACCTTTACGCTCCGGGAAAAGGGCATCCCCGCCATCAACAATCCCCGCCGCCGCGGCGATGAAAAGTTCACCGTTGTAGTGGAGACCCCCACAAAGCTGAGCAAGGAGCAGAAAGAGCTGCTGCGCCAGCTTGACGAGGGTCTGGACAGTAAGTCCAGCCCCAAACGGAAGAAATTCATCGATGTGGTGAAGGATTTCTTTGATTGAGATAAATGGAACGATAAATTGTTGTTTGCGGGCATGGCCCGCCGCAAATGCGTTACGAACGCTGGATGAAACGTTACCACCGTTGGGGGTCACTCGGTAACGAAGCGCTCAGATCTCGCAGATAAAACGATACCGAGCGGTACCCAATGG
>CANBCW010000132.1 GCA_947367115.1 uncultured Clostridia bacterium
TATCAGAACCTTTTACCGCACACCACATCAGTCAAAAATCAGAGATTTTTGACAGCTTCTCCTCAAGGAGAAGCCTTGCTTGCGCCCCTGCGGGGCGCTCGGCGGCCGTAGGCCGCCGCCATTGTCCCAAACCGTAAACAACAATTTATCGCACCAACTCGTAATACATTGATGGAGGCGATTTTATGAAGCAACCGCAGGCAAAGATGCTCCCATGTTATCTGCTTGGACTGCTGGTCATGGCAGTATCCGCATGGCTGGTTTCTTGCATCTATGGCCGGTTCGCCAGCCTCGCCCAATTGCACTGGATCGTGCAGCTGTTGCCGTCTCTGGTGCTTATGGTCGCCGCCCTCATCGTTCTCCCCGCAGCAAAGGGGCATGCCGGTGGCTATCTGACATCTTACTATCTCAACGCCACCGCCTCCGGCTGGGCGATTGGCGTGGTGCTGGGTGCCGCAGCCATTATCCCGCCGCCCGAGCTGCTTGCCGCTATGGTACCAGCCGCTGTTCTCGGTCTGGCTTTTGTGCTTTTGGCTGGTAACAGCTCAAAGGTATGGCGCATCGTAACTATAATCACATTTTCCCTGTTGGGGCTGGTACTGATCGGCACCGGCATCTATGTATGGTGTGTGCGGCACCCCTTGACAGGTTGTGCCCTGGTATTCAGCGGACTGTATTTTCTGCCCCTGCCGTTGGGCTATGCAAAAGCACTGTCCAAGCCGGAGGAAATGTACCGCTACCTTTCTTACACCGGCTTTGGTGCCTTTATACTGATTTTTTTCGTCGTGATGTTCATTCTGTCAGAAGGCGAAATTTTGGATGGGCTGGACTTTGATTTCAGCGGCGGCTCCGCCAAAAAGAAAAAGCACAAGAAATAACGGAGGAATCACCATGCTTTACTACGTTTCCGGGCCGGTGGCAGTCTTAGAGCCGGGGCTGGCAGTCATTGACTGCGCCGGCGTGGGCTACGGCTGCCGGGTCACGGCCTATACTGCCGGACAGCTCAAATTGAACCAGCCTGCCCGGCTTTACATCACCGAATCCATTCGGGAGGATGCGTTCGACCTTTACGGCTTTATTTCCAAAGAGGAACAGCGGTGCTTTGAGCTGCTGACCAGCGTCAACGGAGTCGGCCCCAAGGCGGCTATGGCGATTTTATCCGCCGGCGGCCCTCAGAACTTCACCCTTGCCGTTATGACCGGGGATGAAAAGATGCTCACCGCCGCTCAGGGCGTGGGTAAGAAGATCGCCCAGCGAATCATTCTGGAGCTGAAAGAGAAAATCGGCGGCGGAGCCATGGAGCTGGACTTCTCCGGCCCCACCGTTGCCGCTCCCATTCAAAGCGGAAACAACGCCGCCCTTGCTACCGCGGCTCTGCAGGAACTGGGCTACTCCCCCGCGGAAATTTCCGCTGCCCTCAAAGGCGTGGATCCAACTGCCAGCACCGAGGAAATGGTTCGCTACGCCCTCAGAGCAATGGTGATGAAGGGATAACGAACCTCGTAGGGGAGGGTCTTGACCCTCCCTCCATATGCCGATTACTGAGAGGGGTTTATAAAAACAGGAACCATAAACTCTCCTCTTTTTAAATTAGTTCCAAAAACATCAGGTTTAGGGAGGGTCAAGACCCTCCCCTACAATACTCCATCTGGAGGTTATTATGAGTTTAGAATTTTCACAGGAACTGGATACGCCCATCATCTCCCCCACCTACGCCCCGCAGGACGCCGGTGAGATCGGTCTGCGCCCGAAATTACTGTCGGACTATACCGGTCAGGAGAAAGCCAAAGGAAATCTGTCCATTTATATTGAAGCCGCCCGGCGGCGTGGAGAGCCCCTGGATCACACCCTGCTCTACGGCCCTCCCGGCCTGGGCAAAACCACCCTGGCGGGTGTCATCGCCAACGAAATGGGTGTCAACATCCGGGTCACTTCCGGCCCGGCCATTGAGAAGCCCGGCGATCTGGCGGCGCTGCTGACCAATCTGAACCCCGGCGACATCTTGTTTATCGACGAAATCCACCGCTTAAACCGGGTGGTCGAGGAAATTCTGTACCCTGCCATGGAGGATTTCGCCATTGATATCATCGTGGGCAAGGGTCCCAGTGCCAACTCCATCCGGCTGGATCTGCCGAAATTCACGCTGGTGGGTGCCACCACCCGGGCAGGGCAATTATCCGCTCCGCTGCGGGATCGCTTTGGCGTGAGCCTGCGGCTGGAGCTGTACACCCCCGAGGAGCTGGCTCGCATCGTCACCCGCTCCGCCACCATCCTCGGCATGGACATTGATCCCAAGGGTGCGCTGGAGATCGCCTCCCGGAGTCGGGGCACTCCCCGAATCGCCAACCGTTTCCTGCGCCGGGTTCGGGACTTTGCCCAGGTCATGTGCGACGGTGTCATCACTAAGGAAGCCGCTGACCTCGCGCTGCGGCGGCTGGAGGTGGATCATCTGGGTCTGGATGCCATTGACCGGCGAATGCTCACCGCCATCATACGCAACTATTCCGGCGGCCCTGTGGGTCTGGAGACTCTGGCCGCCACCATCGGCGAAGAGGCGGTGACGCTGGAGGATGTGTATGAGCCATACCTGATGCAGTTAGGCTTCCTGACACGCACCCCCCGGGGGCGCTGTGTGACCGCCCTGGCCTACGACCACCTGCACATTCCCTACGATGGTCAAACCTCCTTCGATGTGTGAAGCCTGGGAATTTTGTTGGAATGTTGCATAAAAGTTCAAAAAATTCAATAAAAATTTTCATAAAGGATTGACAATTCGCGATCCGGTGTGTATAATTCGCTTTGTGGTAAAACCACAATTTCATCAGACTCCGCGTTACAACTCACATTCATAGTAGGCGTTCACGGGGCATCATCTAACCGAAGAGAGGTAAAATCAATGTACGAAGATAAGAATTTAGTTTGCAAAGAGTGCGGCAACAGCTTCGTGTTCACCGCCGGTGAGCAGGAGTTCTACGCTGAGCGTGGCTTCCAGAACGAGCCCCAGCGCTGCAAGGCTTGCCGTGACGCTCGCAAGAACGCCACTCGTGGCCCCCGTGAGTTCTTCACCGCTACCTGCGCCCGTTGCGGCGGCGAGGCTAAGGTTCCCTTCGAGCCCAAGTCCGACCGTCCTGTGTACTGCAGCGAGTGCTTCGCTCAGATGCGCGCCAACGGCTAATTCTTTTGCATGATTGACCGGAGCTGGCATAGCCAGCTCCGGTTTTTTCGTGCCAAAAAAGGATACAACGTGTTGATTCGTGAAGGGACGTGTTACTTTCTTGTCTCCGAACAAGAAAGTAACCAAAGAAGTCGGCATAGGGGAGGCGCTAATTGCTTCGCAAA
>CANBCW010000133.1 GCA_947367115.1 uncultured Clostridia bacterium
GGCTGAGCTTGCGGATGTCCGCCCCGGTGGTCTTCTCGTCCAGGATCCACTCCCGCAGCTCGCTCACTGTCCAGTTCCGGATTTTGGCGTAGACCTTTTCATTCACATCGTCCTGAATGATCCGGGTCACCTCGTCCTCCTCGTAGGGAACCGCCGGATTTTCCCGCAGGTCCCCCAGCGTCACCGCCGCCAGCACCACCTTCGCGGCGACCCGTTCCTGTGCCGTCTCCGCCGCGAGACCCGCCAGCTTATCACCGGTCTTTTCCTCATTGGCCTTGGCCAATACTTCCTTCAAATCTTTGAATGTGTATGTCTTACCCAATAATGTGGTTCGTAGTTTCATAATGTCTCCCTTCTTTGAGGTTCAAATTATAGTTTATCGTACAGTGATGCACTGCACCCCATATACCTTCCCCGGGGGGAAGGTGGCCGAGCAAAGCGAGGTCGGAAGAGGAACGGCGAAATGTTGGACACATGAAGAAGCCTCGACAGATACAAAAACGGTAGATTTCTGCCCGCATTCCTCTTCAGTCACCGCCTGACGGCGGCGACAGCTTCCCCCCGGGGGAAGCCTTGGGCGCTCCCGCGCCACTGCGCCCGCAGGCGCGTACAGAGCGCAACCGCCGTAGGCGGCTCTTAGCGCGGAGTAGTACGTTAAACTACAATTTTGCACAGCAGTAACGTTACCGAGCGGGTCAGGGAAGTAACGAGAAGCACCGCACCGAGCACGCACTGGCCGCGGCGCCATCGCCGCCCACGCATTGGCTGTCGGCCCATGCCGACAAGAAAATATCCCCGGCGGGGTGGTTTTTGGGGGGGATATGAAAAGACCGCCTCTTGCGAGGCGGTCTTGGGATCACATTCTGTCCTGATGATTACAGCAGGGTGGAGAAGTGCTTGATGGTGCGGACCATCTGAGAAACGTAGGAGTTCTCGTTGTCGTACCAGGAAACGACCTGAACCTGAGTCTTGCCGTCGGGCAGAGCGCAGACCATGGTCTGAGTAGCGTCGAACAGAGAACCGAAGGTCATGCCGATGATGTCGGAAGAAACGATCTCGTCCTCGTTGTAGCCGTAGGACTCGGTAGCAGCAGCCTTCATGGCAGCGTTGATCTCGTCCTTGGTGACGCTCTTAGCGCACACAGCGTTCAGGATGGTGGTAGAACCGGTGGGGGTGGGGATTCTCTGAGCAGCGCCGATCAGCTTGCCGTTCAGCTCGGGGATAACCAGGCCGATAGCCTTAGCAGCACCGGTGGAGTTGGGAACGATGTTCACAGCACCAGCGCGGGAGCGGCGCAGGTCGCCCTTTCTCTGGGGGCCGTCCAGGATCATCTGGTCGCCGGTGTAAGCGTGGATGGTGCACATGATGCCGGACTCGATGGAGGCCAGATCGTTCAGAGCCTTAGCCATGGGAGCCAGGCAGTTGGTGGTGCAGGAAGCGGCGGAGATGATGTTGTCGTCCTTGGTCAGAGTCTCGTGGTTGACGTTGTAGACGATGGTGGGCAGATCGTTGCCAGCGGGAGCGGAGATAACGACCTTCTTGGCGCCGGCGTCGATGTGAGCCTGAGCCTTAGCCTTGGAGGTGTAGAAACCGGTGCACTCCAGAACAACGTCGACACCCAGCTCGCCCCAGGGCAGCTCAGCGGCGTTGGCCTTAGCGTAGATGGTGATCTTCTTGCCGTCGACAACGATGTTGTCCTCGCCAGCCTCGACGACGTGACCCATAGCGGCGTAGTTGCCCTGAGTGGAGTCGTACTTCAGCAGGTGAGCCAGCATCTTGGGAGAGGTCAGGTCATTGATGGCGACGACCTCGAAGCCCTCAGCGCCGAACATCTGACGGAAAGCCAGACGGCCGATACGGCCAAAACCATTGATTGCAACTTTAACAGACATGATAGATTTCCTCCATTTCAAATCTTGCCGCTGAACGCGGCATGGTAGACATTGGAATGTGCGGTATCGATATTTCCGCACGGATTTATTATACAATACCGGTTTCCGCTTGTAAAGTATCAGATTCGCAAAAAAGGAGAATTTTTTAAGCTGGAAATTGGTCGTTGTTACGAATTGCGGAAGAGATCACTTTTTCTGAAGTGATTTTGTGACGGCGGCACCGACCAGCAGGAGGATGCCCAGAACCGGCATGGTATCCTGAGAGGTCATCAGACGGAAATCCAGGATCAGTGCCGTGGCCAGCAGCGATGCGAACAGGCATACGCACAGCAGAATGGACACAGCGTGAAGCAGAATTCTTACGCCGGTGGGAATATTCTTTCTGGAATCGCTCTGGGGCAGGGAAGCGTCGATCTGTTCGTCAGACATGACTATGGCTCCTTTCGGATGGGTTGGTGTGCGGGAATATTTCAATCCTATCTTACCGAAACCGGGAAGTATTGTCAATGTCTGCCTGCTGAAAAGCCGATTTATGAAAACCAACAAAATCCCCCACCGGGGGATAGGAAAATAAACTTCATTTGTGGGCAAAACAGCAATTGACATTCCGGCACTGAATTAGTAGAATATTATCGATACACTATGTATCTTACCATTGGGTACGTATGTCTTTTTTAGAAATCAAGTATTAGGAGGAAACAAGATTGAAGGATTGGGCATTTACTACGACCGTCGAGGAGATGGAAGCTGCCACCAATTCTCTGCTGGAGACCGCACAGAAGGTTGGCGCTGACACTTGGCAGCAGCGTGCCAAGAACCAGACTCCTCATTGCGGCTTCGGTGAGAGCGGTACCTGCTGCCGCATCTGCTCTATGGGTCCCTGCCGCATCACCAAGAAGGCTCCCCGCGGCATCTGCGGCTGCGATGTTCATGGCATCGTCGCCCGTAACTATCTGATCTTCACCGCCGGCGGCGCTGCGACGCACTCCGACCACGGCCGCGAGATCATGCACACCTTGCACCAGACCCGCGAAGGCGGCAACTACACCGTTAAGGATCCTGAAAAGCTGATCCGTATCGCCAAGGAGTGGGGCGTTGAGACCGAGGGCAAGGACATCTACGATCTGGCTCATGAAATGGCTGAGGTCGGTCTGCTGGAGTACGGCAAGCCCTTCGGCACCCAGCGCTTTGTGGAGCGCGCTCCTGAGCACACCCAGAAGCTGTGGGAAGATGCTGAGATCACCCCCCGCGCCATTGACCGGGAAGTCTCTCAGTCCATGCACATGACCCACATGGGCTGCTCTTCTCTGGCTGAGGCTCTGATCCGTCAGGCTCTGCGGGCCGGCCTGTCCGACGGCTGGGGCGGTTCCATGATGGGCACTGAGTTCTCCGACGTTATGTTCGGCACTCCCCGCCCCATCGACACCG
>CANBCW010000134.1 GCA_947367115.1 uncultured Clostridia bacterium
ATGAAACTTTACCACCGTTGGGGGTCACTCGGTAACCAAGCGCTCAGATCTCGCAGATAAAACGATACCGAGCGGTACCCAATGGCGTAACGATACCTGACCAACTGAACACGAATCGTCCGCCGGCACTGCCGGCAAACAACAATTTCTCTTATTATCATCAAATGCAACATACCCCCTCCAAAATGCAGCTTGCGTGAAAACGGTTGATTTTGGCTGGGGGTATTTTATATAATGATGCCACAACGAACGGAGGCGGTTCCATGAACATCATTGAAGTTGAAAACCTGACCAAAGCCTACGGCTCCCTCACTGCCGTGGATCATATCAGTTTTAACGTAGAGCAGGGTACCATGCTGGGCTTTTTAGGCATCAATGGCGCAGGCAAATCCACCGCCATCAATATGCTCTCCACGCTGCTCCAGCCCGATGACGGCACCGCCACTATATGCGGTCATCGGTTAGGTAAGGAGGACGATGCCATCCGCCGCAAGATCGGCATCGTCTACCAGCAGAATGTGCTGGATGAGCTGCTGTCTGTCAAGGAAAACCTGCTTTGCCGGGGTATCCTACATGGCTCCAGCCGCAGCAATGCCGCAAAGCAGCTTGAACGCCTCAGTGAGATCCTCAAGCTGGGCGACATTCTCAAAAAGCAATACCGCACACTTTCCGGCGGTCAGAAGCGCCGCTGTGAGATTGCCGCGGCGCTGATGCATACCCCCCAGATCCTGTTTTTGGACGAACCAACCACCGGTCTTGACCCCGCCACGCGCAAAGACGTGTGGGAGATCATCGAGACACTGCGCAAAGAGGAAAACACCACTGTGTTCCTGACTACGCACTACATGGAAGAGGCCGCCTCCGCTGACCGGATCATCATTCTGGATCACGGCAGGATCATCACGTCCGGCACCCCCTTCGGCCTGAAAGAGCGCTACGCCCGGGATAAGCTGCGGCTGTATGGCAGCCCGGAACAGCTCAGCGGACTGTCCGGCCAGGTCACTTCCTACGGTCTGGAAATCGCCATCGGCTCCACCATGGATGCCCTGCGCGTTCTGGACACAGTCAAGAATCGTATCCAAGGCTTCGAGGTGATCCAGGGCAATATGGACGACGTATTCCTCAACGCCGTCGGTCACGCATTGGAGGACTGAATATGAGCCAGTTATTTGTTATTACATCCAGAAACTTAAAGCAGTACCTGCGGGATAAAGGCGCTATCTTTTTCTCGCTGCTGTCCATGTTCATCGTGATCGTGCTGATGTTCTTTTTTCTGGGCGATGCCAATGTGGACAGCATCACCGGCCTGCTTGCCCAGTTTCCCGGCAGAGACGCGCAGCAGGACAAGAAAAACGCGGAGCTTCTGGTTCTGGCATGGACCTGCGCAGGCATGGTCAGCATCAACGCCGTCACTGTAACTCAAGCAAGCCTTTCCTACATGATCAAGGATCGGGAGACCGGCAAACTGAACTCCATCTATACCGCTCCTGTCAGCCGTCTGGTCATCGCCGCGGGTTATGTGCTGGCAGCATGGATCTCCTCCGTCATGATCTGCTCCCTGACCCTGATCATCACGGAAATCTACTGCGTCATGCAAGGCATGGAGCCCTACTCCTTCCTTTCCCACCTGAAGTTGCTGGGCTTCATCGCCGCCAATTCCTTCACTTACGCCACGCTGATGTATCTGGTCGCCGCCGTTGCGAAAAGCAGCGGCGCATGGGGCGGCCTTGGCACCATCATCGGTACGCTGGTCGGTTTTCTTGGCGGCATCTACTTCCCCATCGGGCAGCTTTCCGATGCCATCGCCGGTATTGTCAAATGCACCCCTGTGATCTACGGTGCTGCTCTCTTCCGCAGGGAAATGACGGAAGTTATCCTGTCCAGCACCTTTGAAGGCATCCCGGCAGAGGTGGTCACGGAGTTCAACAAGGTCATGGGTAATGAACTGAGCATCGGTGATCATGTGCTGAGCGTCCCCGCGGAATTGGCCGTTCTGCTGATCTGCGGCACGGTATTTCTGATCACCGGTGCAGTGGCTGTTCGTTTCAGCAAAAAGACCGACCGTTAAGGAGTCTGATATGAAAATAACGATTTTACCCCCGGAGCCCGGACAGGAGGATGAAATCATCATCCGATGCGCCCAGTTGGACGATGGATTGATGAAGCTGATCTATTCCCTGAAGTCGGAGAAAAGCAAGCTCACCGCCTACTCGGACACCGGCATCACCATGCTGCCCCTCAAAGATGTGTTCTATTTTGAAGCAGTGGACAATAAGGTCTTTGCCTATTGCGAAAAGCAGGTGTATGAAATACGTAAAAAGCTGTACGAGCTGGAGGCCGAGTTGGCAGGTACGGATTTTCTGCGAATTTCCAAATCCACTATTGTAGATCTTTCTAAGATCCTGCATCTGGCCGCCGCCTTTAACGGCCGGCTGGAGGCAAAGCTGAAAAACGGCGAGAAAATCATCATATCCCGGCAGTATGTTCCCGCCCTGAAGAAAACGCTGGGGCTGTAAGGAGTTAAGACCATGAAAAAGATCCGTACATTCATCGAGTGTTTTGTCACCGTCACCACCGGCATCGTGGTCATCGCGGCTTTTGCCTATTCCTCTCAACCGGACGCCCTGACTTCCGCGACTATGTGGCAGATCCTGTTTTCCGCCGCCCTGTGCGCCCTCTCCACCACCCTGTTTTTCCCGGATGAGTACCCCGGCAAGATCCGGTTTTGGGTAAGTATTGGATTGCATTTCGTCAGTCTGTGCGCCATCATGATCGTTTGCGGCCGCTGGTTCGGCTGGGTGGGACCCACTGTGTTGGATGCCGCTGTGATGGTGGGCTATGTGATGCTGGTGTATGCGTTCACAACCGGTATCACCTATCTGCTGGAAGTAAAGCAGGCCGCCGCCATTGACCGCCAGCTCCAGAAAAAATACCATTCCGACGCTTCCGAGCAATCCGGAATCTAACTCAAGCGCGCGGACGGCCATTGTGCCTTGGCTCATCTTGTCCAAGCACAGCTTGCCGAAATGATCTCGAGCGCTTGCGGGTATTCTAACGCGCTGGCACTTTCCGTTTCACTCTCCCGCGCAGCTGTCCCAGCAGGAATGCAGCATTGCGAAAAATAATATCAAAAAAATCCAGAATCCCCCCTTGACATTTTCGCTATCCGTGCTATAATACAAAAGCTGTCTGACAGCGAACCGAATATGGGGGTATAGCTCAGCTGGGAGAGCGCTTGAATGGCATTCAAGAGGTCAGCGGTTCGATCCCGCTTATCTCCACCA
>CANBCW010000135.1 GCA_947367115.1 uncultured Clostridia bacterium
GTATTGCGCCCGCAGGGCGCTGTCGCCCCATCGGGGCGACACATTTACCATACTAAACAACAATTTATCCCACCAAACAAGGAGGCCAAATTTATGGCAAAGCTCTCCCCTTCTATTCTGTCCGCAGATTTTGCAAATCTGGAGCGGGATATTCACGATATCGAGAAAAACGGCGGCGACTGGGTCCATGTAGACGTGATGGACGGCATTTTTGTGCCCAATATCACCATTGGAATCCCCGTGGTCAAGGCTCTGCGGCCTGTGACGAGCCTGCCGCTGGATGTACATTTGATGATCGACCGGCCCATCCGCTATGTGGAGGATTTCGTCAAGGCCGGCGCGGACTGGCTGACCATCCATATTGAGGCCGACCAGCCCCAGAACACCCTGGAGGCTCTGGACAAGATCCACGCCCTTGGCTGCAAAGCCGGCATCGTCCTGAAGCCCAAGACCCCTGCAGAGGCCGCCATCCCCTATCTGGAGAAGTGCGATATCATTCTGGTCATGACCGTGGAGCCGGGCTTTGGCGGGCAGAAGTTCATGGCGGACATGATGCCCAAAGTCAAGCAGCTCCGGGAATGGATGGACGACATCAACCCCGACTGTCTCATCGAAGTGGACGGCGGTGTGGATGCCAACACCTGCAGCCTGTGCAAAGAGAACGGTGCGGGGGTGCTGGTGGCAGGTTCCGCCTATTTCAAGGCAGAAGACCGGACGGAGTTTGTTAAAATCATTCAGGCGTAATTGCTTCCCCCTGCTGATGACTCCATCAGCAGGGGACTCTTTTTGGGGGATGTAAGGTAAATTGGTGTTTAGGGCACTACGGCTGCACCAAAATAGGGTGTCATCCTGAGCGAGCAGAGCGAGTTGAAGGATCCGTTTATCCTTAAAAATGTACCAAAGAGAACGGATTCTTCGACTTCGCCGCCTACGGCGGCTTCGCTCAGAATGACATATCTTTTTCTGCGTTCGATACTTCAACCAACAATTTATCGCACTGGGGCGGTCTAATGGGGCATGCACTTTTTTCATCGTTGGGAATTGACATTTCTTGTCCTTGAATGTATAATATATGCGGAATTTCAGGGCGGTCACCGCCCGATGAAAGAAAGGAAAATACGCCATGATTTATAGTGCAGAAGTACAGCATATGTGCTCCGTGGCCAAGGGTGCCTATCACGGCCCCGCTCCCATCCCCGAAGAGGGCAAGTGGGTGCAGGTCAAGGAAATTAAGGATGTCAGCGGTTTCACCCACGGCATCGGCTGGTGCGCTCCTCAGCAGGGCTGCTGCAAGCTGACCCTGAACGTCAAGGAGGGCATCATTGAAGAGGCTCTCGTGGAGACTCTGGGCTGCTCCGGCATGACCCACTCCGCCGCTATGGCTTCCGAGATTCTGATCGGCAAGACCCTGCTGGAAGCGCTGAACACCGACTTGGTGTGCGACGCCATCAACACCGCCATGCGCGAGCTGTTCCTGCAGATCGTTTACGGCCGCAGCCAGTCCGCTTTCTCTGAGGATGGTCTGGCAGTCGGCGCCTCCCTGGAGGATCTGGGCAAGGGCCTGCGCAGCCAGGTCGGCACCATGTTCGCCACCAAGGTCAAGGGCCCCCGTTACCTGGAGATGGCTGAGGGTTACGTTACCCGCATCGCTCTGGACGAGGATGACCTGATCATCGGCTACGAGTTCATCAATCTGGGTAAGATGATGGACTTCATCAAGAAGGGTGACGATGCCAACGTCGCACTGGAGAAGGCCAAGGGTTCCTATGGCCGTTTCGCCGGTGCTGCCAAGTACATCGATCCCCGCCACGAATAAGAGGAGGACGCTGAAATGGCTCTGTTTGAAGGTTACGAAAGAAAAATCGACAAAATCAATGGCGTCCTGGCTCAGTATGGTCTGGAGAGCGTTGAGGCTTGCCGTGAGCTGTGCAAGAATGCCGGCTTTGATCCCTATGAGATCGTCAAGGGCATCCAGCCCATCGCTTTTGAGGACGCTGCCTGGTCCTACTGTGTCGGCGCCGCCATCGCTCTGAAGAAGGGCGTTAAGAACGCCGCTGAGGCCGCTGAGGCCATCGGCATCGGCCTGCAGGCTTTCTGCATCCCCGGCTCCGTTGCTGAGGATCGCAAGGTCGGTCTGGGTCACGGCAACCTGGGTGCCATGCTGCTGCGCGACGAGACCAAGTGCTTTGCCTTCCTGGCTGGCCACGAGTCTTTCGCTGCTGCCGAGGGTGCCATCGGTATCGCCCGCTCCGCCAACAAGGCCCGCAAGGAGCCCCTGCGTGTTATCCTGAACGGCCTGGGCAAAGACGCTGCTCAGATCATCTCCCGCATCAACGGCTTCACCTATGTGCAGACTCAGTTTGACTACTACACCGGTGAGCTGAATATCGTCAAGAAGATCCCCTACTCCACCGGTGAGCGCGCCGCCGTCAACTGCTACGGCTGTGACGATGTCCGCGAGGGTGTCGCCATCATGCACCACGAGGGTGTTGATGTTTCCATCACTGGCAACTCCACCAACCCCACCCGCTTCCAGCATCCTGTCGCCGGCACCTACAAGAAGGAGTGCGTCGAGCAGGGCAAGAAGTACTTCTCCGTCGCTTCCGGCGGCGGCACGGGCCGTACACTGCACCCCGATAACATGGCCGCTGGCCCCGCTTCTTACGGCATGACCGATACCATGGGTCGTATGCACAGCGATGCTCAGTTCGCCGGTTCCTCCTCCGTCCCTGCCCACGTGGAAATGATGGGCTTCCTGGGCGCTGGCAACAACCCCATGGTCGGTATGACCGTGTCTGTTGCCGTTGCTGTTGAGGAAAGCCTAAAGAAATAAGTCCTCTTCGTTATACAAATATCCCGGCTCGTTCGAGCCGGGATATTTTTCTTTGATAGAAGATCGGGAGAAAAATTGTTGTTTATAACGCATTTCGTAGGGCACGCATTGTTCGCGTGCCCTACGCAAACTACTCTAAACAACCATTTATACTTCACCCAAGTATTGTCCGCAGAGCTGGCGGATCAACTGCTCAGCGCTAGGCTTCTCGGGGTCACGCTGTGACAAGATTTCACAGATATCGAGAATCGCCGGGATCGGCAGACTGCCACGCCCATTATATTCTTCCCGCAGAAGTGCCTGAAGCTGTTCTGTACTCATCATTTCGCAATATTCTCTTAAACCGGCCATAATTCCTCCCAAAATATTAACTCAGTATCATCTAGTCTGGATATTTATTTTCATATACAT
>CANBCW010000136.1 GCA_947367115.1 uncultured Clostridia bacterium
ACCCAATGGCGTAACGATACCTGACCAGCCCAACACGAATCGTCCGCCGGCACTGCCGGCAAACAACAATTTATCGTCCCCAGGGGAAACGAAAAAACAGGGGCGCGCCAATGGCGTGCCCCTGCTGTGCGATGGAATTACAGATACTGCTTCATGGCATCGGAAGCCTGGGCAGGATCGTCGGAGATGGTAACGGTGATCTCCATATTGTTGACCTTAGCGAACTCAGCGCACCAAGCGACGAACGCTTCACCGGTGGCGCGATCCTTGCCGATGGTCTTATACAGGTTATCGATGTACACATGGGTAATGTCGAAGTTGCCGGCGTGCAGACCGCTCAGGAAGCCCTTGAGCATATCCAGAGAGTTGATGCCGTACTCCTCGGAGTCGACCAGACGGACACGGTAGTTCAGATCATAAGTCAGCTTTTTGCCGTACTCGATGCACACTACATCACCGCTGGCGGTGGCGACTGCCTGATGGATGGAGTCAATCATCTTCTTGGTCTTGCCGGAGCCCTTCAGGCCCATAATAACATGAATCATAGGATAGTCCTCCTTTGCTTTGCCGTATATGGCTGTATGGTAATTCTACCAGCTAAAAGCAAAATTTGCAACACCTATTTGTGAATTTAGCGTAATTTTTTACTTGGCCTCGTAGCCGGGCTTGCCCAGCAGCTGGAACATGTTTTTCTTGTACATTTCAACACCGGGCTGGTTGAAGGGGTTGACACCCAGCATGTAGGCGGAAACGCCGCAGCTCAGCTCCAGGAAGTAGAACAGCTCGCCCAGCTTCCGCTCGTTTAGCTCGCCCACATCCATGGTGATGACAGGCACGCCGCCGTCTACGTGGGCGGCCATGGTGCCCAGGTATGCCTTTTCGTCCACGAAATCCAGAGTCTTGCCAGCCAGGTAGTTCAGGCCGTCCAGGTTCTTGTAATCGGTGCCGATGGTGTACTTCTGCGCGGGAGCATCGAAGCGAACCATGGTTTCGAACATGTTGCGCTCGCCCTCCTGAATCATCTGACCCAGAGAGTGCAGGTCGGCGGTCAGCTCGGCGGTGGCGGGGAAGATGCCCTTGCCGTCCTTGCCCTCAGACTCACCGAAGAGCTGCTGCCACCAGCCGCCCAGCATCTTGAAGCCGGGCTCATAGCTCTCGAACAGCTCGATGACCTTGCCGTTGCGGTACAGCAGGTTACGGACAGCGGCGTACTGCCACACAGGGTTCTCGAAGGAACGCAGGTCGTAGGCTTCCTTCGCGTCGGCAGCGCCGTTCATCATAGCCATGATATCGATACCGGCCACGGCGATGGGCAGCAGGCCTACAGGAGTCAGCACAGAGAAACGGCCGCCGGCACTGGGGGGGATAATGAAGGACTCCCAGCCCTGCTCGTCGGCCATCTGACGCAGGGCACCCTTGGCGGGGTCGGTGATGGCATAGATGCGGCTGTTGGCACCGTCGGTGCCGTACTTGCGCTCCAGCATCCACTTCAGGCCGCGGAAAGCGATAGCGGGCTCGGTGGTGGTGCCGGACTTGGAGATGACGATCACGGAGAAGTCCTTGCCCTCCAGCAGCCGCATCAGCTCATTCCAGTGGCGGGTGCTGAGGCCGTTGCCGGCAAAGTAGATCTGGGGATTGCCCTTACCCTTGCCGATGTTGTGGTTGGGACCCTGCAGCAGCTCAATGGCGGCACGAGGGCCAAGATAAGAGCCGCCGATGCCGACGACTACGCAGACTTCAGACTCGCTGCGGATCTTCTCGGCAGCCTTCTGGATACGCTTGATTTCTTCGGTGGGCTCACGGACAGGCAGATCCAGCCAGCCCAGGAAATCGTTGCCTGCGCCGGTGCGCTCAGACAGGGTCATGTGGGCATCGAAAACTTCCTTCTCCAGAGCCAGAAGATCGGGCAGGGAGACCTGACCCCACACATTAGAAATATCAACTTTGATCATAACAAGTGGACATCCTTTCGTTATTTTATGTCTTGTCATATGTTACCGCAAATTGGGCTCAAACGCAAGCCCCCAGAGAAAAGTTTCAAAAGTTTTGAAAAAAATCGGCTTCTGCTATGGCTTTTTTTGTTCAGGGTATGTATAATAGATGCGGTATAAACCATATAACTGGAGGATATACATATGAAATATGGCTTTGGCGTTGACCTTGGCGGAACTACCGTCAAGATCGCATACTTCGACGAAAACGGCACGATGCTGAACAAGTGGGAGATCCCCACGGTCACTGCGGGCGGCGGCACTCAGATCCTTCCGGATATCGCCGCGTCCATCAAGGGCTACATGGCAGAGCATGAGGTGGATCCTTCTTCCATCGTGGGCATTGGTATTGGCGTGCCCGGTCCTGTAGACGGCAAGGGCGTTGTAAATAAGTGCATCAATCTGGGCTGGGGTGTGTTCAATATCGCCGATGCGCTCAGCGATCTGACAGGCTTCCCGGTCAAGGCCGGCAACGATGCAAATGTTGCTGCTCTGGGCGAATACTGGAAGGGCGGCGGTCAGGGCTGCGAAAACATGATCTTTGCTACGCTGGGCACCGGTGTTGGCGGCGGCATTGTGATTGACGGTCACCTGCTCCACGGCGCGCACGGCTCCGGCGGTGAGATCGGCCATCTGGTGCTGAACCGGGACGAGACGGAGAAGTGCGGCTGCGGCAAGCAGGGCTGTGTGGAACAGTATTGCTCTGCTACCGGTATCGTCCGGATGGCTTACAAGCATTTGGCGTCTACAGAGGAATTTTCCTCTCTGCGGATTCTGGAGTCCATCACCTGCAAGGACATCTTTGATGCCGGTAAGGCCGGTGACGCGGTGGCGCTGCAGATTCTGGACAAGTATTACGCGCTGCTGGGCGAATTCCTGGCGAACCTGTGCTGTGTGGTTAACCCTGAGGCAGTGGTTCTTGGCGGCGGTGTCAGCAAGGCCGGCAAGGTGCTGATCGAGGGCACCAAGCCCTACTTCCTGAAGAACGTGTTCCACGCTGCGGCCAATGTCCGCTTTGAGCTGGCTTCTCTGGGTAACGATGCCGGTGCCTACGGCGCGTTCAAGCTGGCGCTGGACGCTTTCAACTGAGTTATGAAGAATATCGGGCCGGATGCGAAAGCATCCGGCCCGAACTGTTTTGCTGGGGATGTAAATTGTTGTTTACGCACCCGCCGTAGGGGCCGATGACCACATCGGCCCTGCGGTAAAATGTTGCAAATATGCACCAACAATGGGCAAAAAGCGCCTT
>CANBCW010000137.1 GCA_947367115.1 uncultured Clostridia bacterium
CCCCCAACGGTGGTAAAGCTTCATCCAGCGTTCGTAACGCATTTGCGGCGGGCCATGCCCGCAAACAACAATTTACCTCCCCAACCACTTGTACTTGTCTAGCACCACATTTTGTGGTATAGTGAATATATCTATTTTTCCGGAGGTGTAAACCATGCAATTCAGCATCAACCATCCGATTTTGTTCGTGCTGGTGGGCATTCTGGTGGCCGCGGTATTGGGACAGTCGGTATATTTTCTGGTGAAATCCCTGCGCAGAGCCAAGGCCATCGGCATGGATCAGAAAAAACTGAACAAGACCATCAAGACCGCCGCAGTGTTCACCATTGCCCCGGCTGTGTCCATCGTCATCAGTGTCATTGCTCTGGCTAAGAGTCTGGGTCTTCCTCTGCCCTGGCTGCGGCTGAGTGTGGTTGGCTCCCTCAGCTATGAGACCATTGCCGCAGAAAACGCCGTCAGTGCCATGGGATTATCCCTGGGCAAGATTGAGTCCCTCAGTGCCAGCCAGTACGTAACCATCGCACTGGTCATGACCATCAGCATCATGGTGGGCATCTGGCTGGTTCCTGTTATCGGCAAAAAGTTGCTGGGCGGCATGAAAACATTGGGCAATAAGGACGCCAAATGGGCAGATACCCTTCAAAGCGCTATGTTCATCGGCATGATCGCCGCCTTCCTGGGCTATGTGTTCTGCGACTTCTCCCGGCTGTGGACCCCCGGGGATTACAGCGCCACCTCCGGTCTGGTGCCGGTGTGCGTCATGGCCGTGTCTGCCGTGGTCATGCTGATCTGCGGCCTGCTGATGAAAAAATTGAAATGGCAGTGGGTCAATGACTATGCTCTGCCTATCAGTCTGATCACCGGCATGGCCGCCGCCATCCCCATCACCGCATGGCTGGGTTAAGGAGGACAAAACCATGAAAAAGCAATACAGTTACATGGACTCCGTCCACCAGGACGGCCGCATCTGGAACCTGAGCGTCATGGGTCTGCTGATCCTGTTCCCCATTACGGTCGCTATCCTTTTTAACGGCACGCCTGATTGGAAGGCACTGCTGCTGGGTCTTGTCGCCACCGCTCCAATGTACTGGGCCGTCGGTGTCATCGAGACCATCACCTTCACACCCATGCTGGGTGCCGGTGGCGCTTACCTGAGCTTCGTCACCGGCAACATTTCCAACCTGAAGCTTCCCTGCGCCCTTAATGCGCTGGAGCAGAACGATGTGAGTATCAACACGGAGGAGGGCGAGATCATCTCCACCATCGCCATTGCCACCTCCAGCATCGTCACCACCATCATTATCATTCTGGGCGTCATTCTGATCGTTCCCCTGACTCCAATTCTGGAAGCGCCTGTACTTGCCCCTGCCTTTGAGCAAATGCTCCCCGCCCTGTTTGGCGGTCTGGGTGTAGCCTTCGTGTCTAAGAACTGGAAGATCGCCATCGCGCCTGTATTGCTGATGCTGGTACTGTTTATCTTCGTCCCCGCACTGAACGCCGGCACTGTGGGCATCATGGTTCCGGTCAGCGTGGTGTTTACCATCGTTGTATCTCGAATCCTCTTCAAGAGAGGAGTGCTGTAACATGTGGATTCTTTACATCGTTCTCGGCCTGCTGGGTCTGCTTCTTGCGGTCATTCTCCTGCGAGCTGCTTTCTTCCGTCCCAAAAAGGCACCCGAAATCAGTCAGGAAGCCGTGGACTTTGACCGCAAAGCCGCTGTTTTCGCCCTTCAAAAGCTGATCCAATGTAAAACCGTATCCAATGTGGATCATGCGAAGGAGGACGACGCGGAGTTTGAAAAGCTCATCGCCCTGCTGCCAGACCTGTATCCGCGGGTTTTCGACATTTGTTCCATCCGCCGTTTGCCGGATCGGGGGCTGCTGTTCCGCTGGCCCGGTAAGCATGATACCGCCCCTTCTGTTATGATGGCTCACTATGATGTGGTACCTGTGGACGAGGAAAAGTGGGACAAGCCCCCCTTCGCGGCCATCATTGAGGACGGCGTGATGTGGGGGCGCGGAACGCTGGACACCAAGGCCACCTTCAACGGCATTCTGTCTGCCGCTAACCACCTGATCGGCAAGGGCTTCAAGCCGGAAAACGACATCTATTTTGCTTTCTCCGGCGGCGAGGAAGTCAACGGTCAGGGTGCTGTAAACATCGTCGATTATTTCATTTCCCATGATATCCCCCCGGCTCTGGTCGTTGACGAGGGCGGTGCGGTGGTCGAAAATGTCTTCCCCGGTGTCAAGCAGCCTTGCGGACTGATCGGCATTGCGGAAAAGGGTATGATGAACGTCCAGTATAAAGTTCTGTCCTCCGGCGGTCACGCCTCTGCTCCTCCTTCCAAAACGCCAATCACTACGCTGGCGCAGGCCTGCAGCGATGTGGGCAAACACCCCTTCAAAATGCACATTACCAAGCCCGCGGCAGAGATGTTTGATACGCTTGGACGCCATTCCAGCTTCTTGTATAAGGTCATTTTCGCGAATATGTGGTGCTTCAGCTGGATCATTGATCTGCTGGGCAAAACCGGCGGCGGTGAAATGAACGCACTGGTGCGCACCACCGTGGCCTTTACCCAGATGGAGGGCAGCACCGCCCGCAATGTTCTGCCCACGGAAGCCAAGCTGGTCTCCAATATGCGGCTGAACCCGGCGGACTCCGTCGCTTCCGCTGTGGCACATCTAAAAAAATCCGTAACCAGCAAAGATGTCGAGATCTCTGTACTAGAATCCTTTGAGCCCAGCCGCATCTCCCAGACGAACTGCCCGGCGTGGGATGCGGTAGCCGCCGCGGTAGCCGAAACCTGGCCTGGCTGCATCGTATCGCCATACCTGATGGTTCAATGCTCCGACTCCCGGCACTACGGACGAATCAGCGATCATGTGTATCGTTTCTCTGCCATGGATATGACCGCCGAGGAGCGCAAGTCCATCCACGGAAACAACGAAAAGATCCGCTTGCAGTCCATCGCCAAGGCTGTGGAATTCTATATTCGCCTAATGAAAAAATGCTGAGCAAAAAGCTGCTGCGCCACCGCGCAGCAGCTTTGATCATTGCGTGTATATAGATAAATTGTTGTATGCCGGCAGTGCCGGCGGACGATTCGTGTTCGGCTGGTCAGGTATCGTTACGCCATTGGGTA
>CANBCW010000138.1 GCA_947367115.1 uncultured Clostridia bacterium
CCGAGTGACCCCCAATGGTGGTAAAGTTTCATCCAGCGTTCGTAACGCATTTGCGGCGGGCCATGCCCGCTAAACAATAATTTATCTTACCATCACGCAATCAGAGGTTTCCTGCATATTCCCCGCCGGTCACGGCGGGGAATTATCAATTTCCTAACCCGAAAGTGCCGTCTTTTGCCCCGGAACACAGCCCTTTTCCAAAATCAAGAGCGCATTTTTCACAAATTTCCCTGTTCGCGCCGAGGTTTTTCGTGAATATATTGAAAAGTTGCAAAAATTAAGATTTTTGGATTGATTTTACGGAAACTTTGGCATACAATAGGGTGGCGAACGGATACAAGAGGTTTGAGGTGATGGGTATGCTGAATATCGTACTGGTGGAGCCTGAGATTCCCCAGAACTGCGGCAATATCGCCCGAACCTGTGCCGCCACCGGCAGCGTGCTGCATCTGGTGAAGCCTCTGGGCTTCGACATCTCCGAAAAGGCTGTGAAGCGGGCAGGGCTGGACTACTGGCATCTGGTGGATGTAAAAGTCTACGAAAACCTGGCCGATTTCTTCACCAAGAACGATGTAAAACAGATGTGGTGTCTGTCCACCAAAGCCCCCCGGTGCTACACCGAGGCGGCTTTTGAGGATGGCTGCTATCTGCTGTTCGGCAAGGAGACCAAGGGGCTGCCCGAGGACTTCCTGAATGAGCACTACGATGCGTGCGTTCGCATCCCCATGCGCGCCGAGGCCCGAAGCCTGAACCTGAGCAACGCTGTTGCCATTACCGTCTTTGAGGCTCTGCGGCAGCTCGAATTTCCCAATTTGCAACACACTGGAAAAATGCGGGGTTGAACCCGGTAATTTGGAGGAATTACTTATGAACTACAACAAGAAGTCTATCGAGGATATCGAAGTAGCCGGCAAGCGCGTGCTGTGCCGCTGCGATTTCAACGTCCCCACCAAGGGCGGCAAGATCACCTCCGACAAGCGGATCGTGGCTGCTCTGCCCACCATCAAGTATCTGGTCGATCAGGGTGCCAAGGTCATCCTCTGCTCCCACATGGGCAAGCCCAAGGGCGAGTGGAAGCCCGAGCTGAGCCTGAAGATCGTCGCCGACCGCCTCAGCGAGCTGCTGGGCAAGGAAGTCATCATGGCCTCCGACGTTGCCGGTGAGGACTCCAAGGCCAAGGCTGCCGCTCTGAAGAACGGCGACGTGATGCTGCTGGAGAACACCCGTTACATCAAGGGCGAGACCAAAAACGATCCCGAGCTTTCCAAGGCTCTGGCCGACCTGGCTGACGTGTTCGTTAACGATGCCTTCGGCACCGCGCACCGCGCCCACTCCTCCACTGCCGGTGTGGCTGACTACCTGCCCGCCGTCTGCGGCTATCTGGTGGAGAAGGAAGTCTCCATCATGGGCAAGGCTCTGGCCAACCCCGAGCGTCCCTTCGTTGCCATTCTGGGCGGCGCTAAGGTCTCTGACAAGCTGAACGTCATCAACAACCTGCTGGAAAAGGTCGACACCCTGATCATCGGCGGTGGCATGGCTTACACCTTCCTGGCTGCCAAGGGCTACGGCGTGGGCACCTCCCTGCTGGACGCTGAGAAGATCGACTACTGCAAGGAAATGATGGCCAAGGCTGAGGCTAAGGGTGTGAACCTGCTGCTGCCCATTGACACCGTTGTGGCTTCCGAGTTCCCCAACCCCATCGACGGCGAGGTTTCCGTTGAAACCGTTGCCTCCGATGCCATCCCCGCTGACAAGATGGGTCTGGACATTGGTGAGAAGACCCGCGCCCTGTTTGCTGACGCTGCCAAGAACGCCAAGACCGTGGTTTGGAACGGCCCCATGGGCGTGTTTGAGAACCCCACTCTGGCTAAGGGCACCATTGCCGTGGCTCAGGCTCTGGCAGATTCCGACGCTGTGACCATCGTCGGCGGCGGCGACAGCGCTGCGGCCTGCGAGCAGCTGGGCTTCGCCAATGAGATCACCCACATCTCCACCGGCGGCGGCGCTTCCCTGGAGTTCCTGGAAGGTCTGGAGCTTCCTGGTATCGCCTGCCTGCAGGATAAGTAAGATCCCGAAAAAATGCAGGGGAGGGTCTTGCCCCTCCCTATCCCCACCGAAATATTCCGAAAGGGAGGGTCAAGACCCTCCCCTACGGCTGTTTTGACATTGTCAAACCGCATCGTTTACCGATGTACACATATTTAAGGAGAATTTGGAAATGAACAGAAAGTATCGTAAGACCGTCATCGCCGGTAACTGGAAGATGAACAAGACTCCCAGCGAGACCAAGGAATTTATGGCCGCTTTCAAGACCATCATGCCCAAGGGCCGCTGGTGCGATGTTGCTCTGTGTGTCCCCGCCGTCTGCATCCCCGCCGCTGTCCGCGCTATGCGTGAGACTCGCGTGGGCATCGGTGCCGAGAACTGCAACGCCAACGCTTCCGGTGCCTACACCGGTGAGATCGCTACCAATATGCTGGTTGATGCCGGCTGCAAGTACGTCATCATCGGTCACTCCGAGCGCCGCGCCATGGGCGAGACCGATGCCGATGTCAATGCGAAGGTTCTGGCCGCTCTGGAAGCCGGCCTGACCCCCATCATGTGCTGCGGCGAGAGCCTGGAGCAGCGCCAGAGCGGCGTGACCGCTGAGTGGATCACTATGCAGATCAAGCTGGGTCTGCAGGGCGTACCTGAGGACAAGATCCGTAAGGTCATCATTGCCTACGAGCCCATCTGGGCCATCGGCACCGGCCTGACTGCCACCCCTGAGCAGGCTGAGGAAGTCTGTGAGATGATCCGTACCGTCGTCCGCAAGCTGTACAGCTCCAAGAACGCTCGTGCCATCTCCATCCTGTACGGCGGCTCCATGAACGAGAAGAACGCCTACGAGCTGCTGGCTCAGCCCGACATCGACGGCGGCCTGATCGGCGGCGCTTCCCTGGTGCCCGAGAAGTTCGTTAAGATCATCGAGGCAGCCAACCAGCCCACCGTGTAATTGCGTCTAAACCGGGGAGCAGTTGCGACAAGCAACTGCTCCTTTGTTGCATTGTGGTTTGTAAGATAAATTGTTGTTTGCGGGCATGGCCCGCCGCAAATGCGTTACGAACGCTGGATGAAACTTTACCACCGTTG
>CANBCW010000139.1 GCA_947367115.1 uncultured Clostridia bacterium
ATCGTTTTATCTGCGAGATCTGAGCGCTTCGTTACCGAGTGACCCCCAACGGTGGTAAAGTTTCATCCAGCGTTCGTCACGCATTTGCGGCGGGCCATGCCCGCAAACAACAATTTATTTTCCCAGCAGGGCAAAAATGCCCACGGCAATCAGCCGTGGGCATAGTTTATCGGACGGATTTGGCGTATTCTGTGGGGGTAATGCCGAATTTTTCTTTGAACTGCCGGGAGAAATGATGAACGGTCGAGTATTGCAGCGCCGCGGCGATCTCCGTAAAGTTCATGGAGTTTTCCCGGATCATCTGCTTGCTTTCCTGGAGCTTCATGCGGCGGATATACTCACCGGGGGAGATCTGCAAATTCTTGTGGAACAGAGCCGTCAGATAGCTGGGGCTCACATCCACTTTCTGCGCCACGGCCGGGACAGACAGCTTGTCACGAATGTGGCTGGAGATGTACTGCTGAGCCCGGCGGATGATCTCGTTGTCGGAGTGCAGGGAATTGGAGGTCTTCAGCTTTTCGGCTGGGGCACGGTCACTCCGGAGCAGGGTCAGCAGCAGGATCGTCAGCTGGGAGATGATGATATCGGTGGAGTAGCGATCCATTTGCTCCTGTTCCCGGAGCATCTGCTGCAGCAGAGTGACGGCGGCCTGAGGCGGCGCGATCCTCCGGTTCAGCAGAGGAGCCAGATCGCTTCCCTCCAGATCAAAGGAAATGGTGACAAACCGGGGAGCTACACCAATATCAGCGTATTGCATATGCCACTGATCCGCACCGTAGATCACCATATCGCCCATGGACAGCGTCAGATCTACGCCGTCGGCAACACTGTGCAGGCTGCCCTGATCCACATAGGTCAGCTCCAACATGGGATGCTGTTCGCCGGAGAAAAAGAAGCCCTGCTCTTTTTCCTGATAGAAGAAGGTGTACAGCCGGGTCACGCGCAGATTGTGCTGCACCAGCAGATCCTCAGGCTGCCGTGCGGACAGCTTTTGGGGAGGGGTGACGGCATCGTAATCCGCGCAGGCGGAGGGCTGGCGGAAAGGGGAAACGCAAAAATATACGCCCTGTCGGATACAAACGGTTTTATCGAGGTAAAAATCCTGAAAAGCTGTGCCGTCGGTACTGACGGAAAGAACCGTCATGCCGGAGACACCATAGAGCCATGTGTCGCTGGCGGCTTGGTAGATGGGGGCATCATCCTGACTGGCTTCCAGACGCTGACGAGTCTCGGAACAGTCGGACTGCTCTTTTCGCTCCGGAGCGACGGTGCCAAAGCCATTGAAATTCAATTGATTCAGATTTCGGATCATGGCTGTCCCTCATATCGGTAAAATAGTGGGTGAGATAAATTGTTGTTTAGCAGATTAGTGGAAACGTAAAATAACGTGTCATCCTGAGCGGAGCGAAGCGGAGTCGAAGGATCTTGGCACCGATTTTACTGTAAATATTAACGAAATGCGTAGTTTCCTCGACTCGCGTGTATTCAAGGTGCGATTGCCCCCGGCAATCGCTTTGATTTGGATCCGCTGCGCTCTGCAACACGCTCGCTCGGAATGACATACTTTTTTACTGCTTACTAAATTAAACAACAATTACCGTTTCGGCAAAAAAATACAGGGTCGCGTGCTGCGACCCTGTTATTGTACAATAAATAGTTGAAATATGCAAATACTTTATCTCTGATATTCAAATTCGAAATCGTAGATATCCACCACGTCGCCGTCCTGGATGCCCATTTCTTCCAGGCGGGCGAACAGACCGCACTTGCGAAGCTGCAGGTCGAAGTAATTCCTGGATTCGTAATCGTCGAAATTGATATCCAGAATAAGCCGCTCCAGCCATGTGCCGGTGATGACCCAGGTGCTGCCCAGATGCTCGATCTCCAGCTCGTCGGGGCTGCCAGCCTCAATCACAGGAGCCACATACTCCGGCTCGTAAATGGTCACCGGGGGCAGAGTCCGCAGGCGTTCCGCTACCACGCGCATCAGGTTCTTGGTGCCTTGCGTCGTGCCTGCGCTGATCTCGTACAGCTCGCAGCCCGCGGCCTGAACATGGGTGCGCAGGCGCTCCAGATTGTCACTGTCCGGAGCCATGATGTCCGTCTTGTTCGCGGCAACGATCATGGGACGGTCGCTCAGATCCACACTGTAGTTCTTCAGCTCCGCACAGATGGCATCGAAATCCTCTATAGGATCACGCCCTTCACTGCCGGATACATCAATAACATGGACGAGCAATCGGCAGCGATCAATATGCCGCAGGAAATCGTGACCCAGACCCGCGCCCTCAGCAGCGCCTTCGATAATGCCGGGGATATCCGCCATGACGAAGGACACGCCCTCATCAACGAATATCACGCCCAGATTGGGGAATAGGGTGGTGAAGTGATAATTTGCGATCTTGGGTCGGGCGTTGGAAGTGACGGAGAGCAGCGTGGATTTGCCCACATTGGGGAAGCCTACCAGGCCTACATCGGCCAGCAGCTTCAGCTCCAGGATCACGTCCCGCTCCTGCCCCTTCAAGCCGGACTTGGCAAACCGGGGAACCTGCCGGGTGGGGGTGGCGAAGTGACCGTTGCCCCAGCCGCCCCGGCCGCCCTTGGCGATGACGAAATCCTCGCCGGTGGACATGTCCACGATGATGGCGTTGGTTTCGGCGTCCCGCACTACGGTACCCCGAGGTACCTGAATGATCAGAGGATCGCCCCGCTTGCCGCTCATGTTCCGACCCTGACCGTTGGCACCGGCCTGAGCGGAATACTTGCGCTTATAGCGGAAGTCCAGTAGGGTGGACAGGTTGTCGTTGACCCGCAGGATCACGCTGCCGCCGTGACCGCCGTCGCCGCCATCGGGGCCGCCGGCTGCCACATACTTTTCCCGGTGGAAGGCAACGGCACCGTCGCCGCCCCGCCCACCGCAGACTGTGATGCGTACTTTATCTACAAACATAGGAATACCTCCTTGAAAAGCTGCTCTTGTAGTTAGATAAATTGTTGTTTATAGGGCTTGATAATGGCGGCGGCCTACGGCCGCCGAGCGCCGCCATGCGGCGCAAAATAGCTTCCCCCGGGGGGAAGCTGGCACAAGAAATGGCTCTTCGGAACCATTTCTTGTGACTGAA
>CANBCW010000140.1 GCA_947367115.1 uncultured Clostridia bacterium
GTGACAGCCTGACGCTTAGCCACCTGACCGACCATACGCTCGCCGCTCTTACTGAATGCAACGACGGAAGGGGTAGTACGGCCGCCTTCAGCGTTGGCGATGACGACGGGTTCGCCGCCTTCCAGAACAGCGACGCAGGAATTGGTAGTACCAAGGTCGATACCGATAATCTTAGACATAATAATTTCCTCCTAAGATATAAAACCTTAATTTTTTACAAGTTTATGTTGGATGACGCCTTAGTTGGCAACCTGAACCATGGCGAAGCGGACGACCTTATCGCCCAGCTTGAAGCCCTTCTGGAACACGGCGGCGATGGTGTTTTCGCCCAGCTCCTCATTTTCAATGTGCATGACGGCGTTGTGCAGGTTCGGGTCAAAGCTGTCGCCCACGCTGCCGAAGATCTCAACGCCCAGACCGGTGAAGATCTTAACCAATTCATTCATGGTCAGCTCCACACCCTTCTTGTAGGCGGCATCCTCGGTGGGCTGGTTCAGCGCCCGCTCCAGATTGTCGTAGACCGGCAGCATCTTTGCCACCGCGTCGGCCTTGCCGTTGCCGTAGGACGCTTCCTTTTCTTTAATGGTGCGCTTGCGGAAGTTGTCGAACTCCGCGGCCACTCTCAGGTGGGCATCCCGCTCGGCGTTATATTTTTCCTCCCAGGGGTTGGTTTCAGGGATCTCAGGCGCGGCAGTCTCCTCCACAGGCTCGCTCACCACTTCCTCGATCACTTCATCCATCGGGGGCTGTTCGGTTGTCTTATCCTTTTTTGCCACTTTGGTTCCTCCTATGAAAACCTTCGTAGGAGCCGATGACCACATCGGCCCTTGCGGGGTGTCGCTTGTGGTGGGGAGAGCCGATGTGGTCATCGGCTCCTACAAGGTAGGTATTTACTGATCCTCGTGCGGTGCTTCCGGCAGCTGGGGTGTTTCGGGTTTTGTAAAGAGCTTTGAAAGGCTTTCGGCAAAGTAGCTCAGGCGAGCCGTGACCTTGGCGTAGTCCATCCGGGTGGGGCCGACCACACCGATCATGCCCTGCATTCCGTCGCCAATGTCGAATTTCGTCATGACAACGGAGGTATCCTTCAGCTCCTGCGCCACATTTTCCGGGCCCACCAGCACCTTGGTGCCGTGTTCGTTCATCATCACCGCCGGAAGATTGGAAAGGGCATCCTCATCGATGGAGGAGAGAACCTTCTGCGCTTTGTCCACATCCCGGTATTCGGGAAGACCCAGCAGTCGGGAATGTCCGGCAACGGCCATATTGGTACTGCCGGAGCGGCGAAGGGTGTCCGTGGTGAAGTCCACGATGACCGGAACCAGCGCTGCAGCCACACCTGCGGCCGCCATCACCTTTTCCAACAGCTCCGCGGTGAATTCATCAGCGGTCAGGCCGGTCATGGCGGCGTTGAGAACCGCGCCCAGGAGCTTCGTATCTGTTTCGGTGACGCTTACCGGCAGCTTGATCAGCTTGTTGACCACCTCGTCAGAGGAAAGCATCACAACTAAGATCACGCTTCCCTGCCCTGCCAGGATCAGATCGAACCGCTTGACTGTGGCGCTGCCATGGCGGGAGGCCACGGAAATGGCCGGCAGGTCTGTGGCCTGAGAGACCAGCTTGGCGACCTTTTCTACCATTTTGTCCACCCGCTGCATTTTTTCCTCAATGGCGGTGCTGATGGATCGGGTTTCGTCAATGCTCAGGCGGTAGTCCGACATCAGCTCATCCACATACAGCCGGTAACCGGCGGCGGAGGGGATGCGGCCCGCGCTGGTGTGGGGCTGCTCCAGATAACCCATGGTGGTCAGCTCTGCCATTTCGTTGCGAATGGTTGCGGAGGAATACTTCATGTCGGGCAGCTCCGTGATGGCCTTGGAGCCAACGGGCTCGGCGGTGCGAATATACAGGTCTACGACGGAGCGCAGCACCTTCTTTTTACGCTCAGTCAGTTCCATGAGCCTTCCTCCATTTCTTAGCACTCCGTTTCTTTGAGTGCTAAGCACACTATACCAGAGAGTGCTAAAAAAGTCAAGGGGACGTTTTTGAATTATTCTTTAACAATTTGTCAGAATTATGTGGATCAGGACGGTGGAATGAAAAATTGGTGTTTACGGCATTATTGCGTAGGGCACGCATGCAATGCGTGCCCTACGAACTAATCCTTCAAACAACAATTCCCCTTACCATTAAAAAAGCTGCCGGGTTACGGCAGCTTTTCGGTCACATATTTTTGATGATCCGCACCAGTTCGCCCCAGTCATAGCCCTCGTACTCAAATTCCGTTCCGGGGGCGCGATCCGGATGCAGAGCCGGGTCGGCCTCCGCCTGGTCTGGCGGAGTCAGGTTGGTGTGCATATATAAGGTAGCCATGCCCATCGCTTTCGCTCCGGCGATATCCGTGTGGCGGTCGTTGCCGATCATCAGGCATTTGCCGATCTCCAGCCCCTGTTCCTCGATCAGCGCCCGGTAGAACCGGGTATCCGGCTTGCGGCAGCGGTAGTCCGAGGAAATGTAAATGCCGTCCAACTGCTCCCCTAAGCCCAGATGCCGCAGCTCAAAAGCGGTAAATACCCGCTGGGCGTTGCTCAGCAGCCACAGGCGGCAGCCTTGCCGCCGCAGTTCGGCAAGCGCCTCCAGCGCGCCGGGGTACAGCTTCACATATTCAATGGAAGAGATCCGGAATAACTGTGCCGCGTTAATGCCCAGCGTGTCGGCATTTTCCTCGATGCCCTTGGCGCGGAACAGCTCTGCCATGATCTGCTCGAAGGGAATGTCCGGGAAGCATTCGTAGCTCTGTCCGGCCTTGGCCTCCCGGCGCTGCAATTCTGCCTGAAAGGCGGTTTTTAGTTCCTCTGTGGTGTAGTGGGCACCGTAAAAACCAAAGTACAGGGCGGTTTTCTCCCATACCAGGTCGTTTTCCTCTGTGTGGATGTCCACCAGGGTGCCGTAAAGGTCAAAAATCAGGTCAGTGTAGTTCATGCGAAATGCCTCCTTTTGTGTATCATACCACCAAATCCTCTTGTTGGGAAGATAAATTGTTGTTTGCCGGCAGTGCCGGCGGACGATTCGTGTTCGGCTGGTCAAGTATCGTTACGCCATTGGGTAC
>CANBCW010000141.1 GCA_947367115.1 uncultured Clostridia bacterium
CCAATGGTGGTAAAGTTTCATCCAGCGTTCGTAACGCATTTGCGGCGGGCCATGCCCGCTAAACAACAATTTATCTTGGCATTCGAGCTACTTCGGCCACAGCGGCGGCGAAGGCATCACAGGCGGCGACGCAGGCAGAGCGGGTTCCACTGAGTAATCCGCCGCCAAAGTTGGTTTCGCTGGGTGGTGCATATAGTTTACATAACTTTACATCCGCGGCCTTCAGAGCCGCGTCCAAAGCGTACATGCTCTCCAACGGCGGTGCGATCAGGTAGGCCAGTGCCGCACCCTGCCGTACCCCTGCCTCCTGGGATAAGAAGCTGCCGGAACTGCTGACCGTGTAGGCAAGATATGGGACACCGTTTGCTTCCTCAAAGCCGACCCGCTCCAGCGCCGCCAACGCAGCCTCCATGCCGCTGCGCACCGAGCCGGGGGTAGGGCCTGCCAGAATGCCGATGACTTCTCCGGCGTTGGGCGTGGAAGCGTTGGCGGCGCCGGCATAGAAACTGCGCGCGTAGCAGACCTTGACGTCTGCTGCTTTGGTGGCTTCGTCAAGCGCAATATAGGTGGCATCGTCGGAGTCCGTGGTTAGGATTCCGAGAGAAGGATAGCCTTCCGGCGCGCCCAGACTGCGGCTCAGGCTGGGGGAGCCGTTGGGAATATACCGCAGAGAGAGAACCTTCACCGGGATCATCGTGCCGCCTCCAGATGCAGTCCAACGCCGGAGACTTTGCGCTTGAGTATTGTTTCAATCAGCTCCGCGGCGTAGGCACCGGCTTCCACGGCAGGGGTGCCCTGGGCGTGAATGTTGGAAATGACGGTACGGCTGGACTCCGATACCCCGGTGTGGGGCTTGTAGGTGATATAGATGGACATGCTCTTGTCCGTCACCAGACCCGGACGCTCGCCCACCAGCACGCATACCAGCTCACAGCCGGTGATGTCGCCGATGGCATCCCCCGCACCCACCCGGCAGTACCGGACGAAAATAGGCTTGCTGTATTGAATGCCGCGCAGCTTCAGACCGTCCTGAAGTGCCGCCATGCAGTCCATGGCGTTGGCTTCAATGGCGGCGGAGGAAAGCCCATCGCCAATGACGATTTGGACAGTGGGCGGCGTGTCGATGACACCCTGAATGGCCTTGGCATTGTGTTCATCAAAGCAGCGGCCCAGATCCGGGCGGGTCAGGTATTCATCCTTGCTGTCGCAGCGGGTCTTGGTGGGCAGCAGGTCGTGCTTTTTGGCGAATTCTGTGTCCACCTCAGAGAATACCGCGTCCTGCGCCGCGGCATGATCTGCCCGAAACCTCAACATGGTCAGTGTTTTGTACCGGGGTCCTGCCTTGCCGGAGCCAAGCCGGGCAGGCGTTTTGGCCTTCATCTTGGCGAAGCGCTCCTTGTCGGCGGGGGCTTCTGTCAGATACAGCTTGCGCAGATCCAGCTCGGTGATGTCGGGGACGAAATCACCGTCGTGATGGTGCTTGTCCGCAGGCTTTGGGCCGGGGGTGGCGGAGCGATAGTCACTTCCTTTTACGGTGGGTTCCATCTGCCCTAAGATTTCCGCTACCAGAGCGGTCAGTTGTTCTTTGGTCATAGTTCACATCCTTATCTTCCTAAAACAGCAGACAGGAGCCGTCGCCGGCTTTTTTAGTCAGGCGCCCATTCTCCACAAAGCCCATCTTTTCCAGCCAGCGCTGGAATTCCGGGATGGCGGTCTTGCCGGTGATTTCCCGCAGGGCGGCGGTTTCCCGGAAGCCGGTGGTCTGATAGTTCAGCATGATGTCATCGCCGTGGGGGATACCCATGAAATAGTTGCATCCGGCCATGGTCAGCAGGGATGCCAGATTTTCAATATCGTTTTGGTCAGCCTTCATATGGTTTGTATAGCAGCAGTCGCAGCCCATGGAAATGCCGGTCAGCTTACCCATGAAGTGATCCTCAAGGCCGGCTCTCGTTACCTGCCGGGCATCATACAGATACTCCGGCCCAATGAACCCTACCACTGTATTGACAAGGAAGGGCTGGAACCGCTTGGCGAAGCCGTAGCACCGAGCTTCCATGGTGAGCTGATCGGTACCATGATGGGCGTTTGACGACAACTCCGAACCCTGTCCTGTTTCAAAATACATCACATTGGGCCCTTCTGCCGTGCCATCCCGCAGGAGCAATTGCCGCGCCTCCTCCAAAGTGGCGGCGGAGAAGCCAAAGGCTTCGTTGCCTTTCTGACTGCCCGCGATAGACTGGAAAATCAGATCGCAAGGCGCGCCCTGCCGTACGGCCTTCATCTGGGCGGTGACATGGGCAAGAACACAGATTTGAGTAGGAATTTCCCAATGCTCCTTGATCTCCTGGAACCGCCGCAGAACTTTGCCCACCTGTTCCGGACTGTCCGTCACCGGGTTCAGTCCGATGACCGCGTCACCGGCACCGAAGCTCAGCCCCTCCAAGGTGGAAGCGGTGATCCCTTCGGGATCGTCGGTGGTGTGGTTGGGCTGCAGCCGGCATGACAGCGTGCCGGGCAGACCGATGGTGGTGTTGCAGTGGGCGGTGACGGTGATCTTCTGGGCGGCGTAAATGAGATCAAGATTACTCATCAGCTTGGCTGTTGCCGCCACCATTTCGGAGGTCAGTCCCCGGCTGAGCTTGCGGATATCCTCCCCGGAGGTGGTCTCGGACAGAATCCACTCCCGCAGATCGCTGACTGTCCAGTTCCGGATGCGGCTGTAAACAGTCTCATTTACATCATCCTGAATGATCCGGGTGACCTCGTCCTGCTCGTAGGGAACGGCAGGGTTTTCCCGCAGGTCGCCCAGCGTTACCGCAGACAGCACCACCTTGGCGGCAATACGTTCCTGGGCGGTCTCGGCGGCCAGACCTGCCAGTCGATCGCCGGTCTTTTCTTCGTTGGCCTTGGCCAGAACGTCCTTTAAGTCGCGGAATGTGTAGGTTTTTCCCAGTAATGTGGTTCGTAATTTCAAAGGTTATCCCCCTTTTGGTGTAAGATAAATTGTTGTTTGCCGGCAGTGCCGGCGGACGATTCGTGTTCGGCTGGTCAGGTATCGTTACGCCATTG
>CANBCW010000142.1 GCA_947367115.1 uncultured Clostridia bacterium
CCCCCAACGGTGGTAAAGTTTCATCCAGTGTTCGTAACGCATTTGCGGCGGGCCATGCCCGCAAACAACAATTTATCTTACCAATTACTTTTTCTTTCTTGTATTATCCGTATACATATAATAGTCGCACTTGATCATGCCGTTATACAGCTTGCGCTTCTTATCGGCACGGCGGCCGAAATAGTGTTCAAATTCCGGCTCGGAAGTGATGATATATTTTTTCCAGCCGTCAGCAAATTTCAGATGCCGTCCCAGCGCGGCATAAAGCCGCTGGGCGCTCTGCTGCTCCATCATTCGCTGGCCGTAGGGCGGATTGCAGACGATAATGCCGCTGTCCGCGGGCAGGCTCATTTTGGTGGCATCGCCGTCCTTGAACTCGATGATCTCCGCAACACCGGCTTTCCGGGCGTTCGCCATGGAGAGTGAAACACACTTGGGATCGTTGTCGGAGCCCAGGATGCGGTAATTGCCCCTGAATTCCTGATCGATGGCTTCGCCGCGGGCGTTCTGCCAAATGTCGGTGGATATCCAATCAAAAGCTTCCGCCGCGAAACGCCGCCGGATACCGGGTGCCCGGTTCTTGGCAATCAGCGCCGCCTCGATGGGAATGGTGCCGGAGCCGCAGAAAGGATCCCACAGGAACTCCCGGCCGCGGTATTTGGTCAGCATCACCATAGCGGCAGCCAGCGTCTCCCGCAGGGGTGCGTCGTTGCCGACGGTGCGGTAGCCCCGCTTATGCAGGCCGGGGCCGGTGGTGTCGAGATACAGCGTCACCCGGTCATTCATGATTGAGAACTGGAGCTGGTATTTGCCCCCAGTCTCAGGCATCCAGCTCACGCCATATTTTTCGCCCAGGCGCTTGGACGCGGCCTTCTTGACAATGGCCTGGCAATCGGGTACGCTCATCAGCTGGCTGTTGAGGCAGTGCCCCTTAACCGGGAACGCGCCGTCTTTGGGAATGAAATCCTCCAGATTGGCGCCATAAACGCCCTGAAACAGCTCCTCAAAGGTCTTGGCCGTAAAATCCGCCAGCACCAGCAGCACCCGTTCACCGGTGCGAAGGCATATGTTCGCCCGGGCAATGGCACGTTCGTCACCGGAAAACAGCACCCGGCCATTTTCCACCCGGACATTGTCCATCTTCAAGCGCCGCAGCTCATCGCCAGCAATGCCCTCCAGCCCAAACAGGCAGGGTACAGAAAATTCAAAATCAGACATAGTTCCTCCGTTTAAATCAACTTTCTAAGTCCCGGGATTCGCTTAGCCACCCATGTAATGACATACCCGGCCGCAACGACCAGCACCACATACAGCAGCGTAGCCAAAAGCTGCGGCATCCATTGCGCCAAAAACGCCTGCACAAAATACCCTCGTTCCCGCAAAATCTGTTCGATCAGATAAATGCCGAAGGTACAGCCGCCAACAGAAAGGACGCACGTTTCCAACCACTTGGGCGCGGGATGCGCCGCCAGCAGCTTTTTTACCGTGGTATATACCGCGGCTGTGGGGATCAGGCACAGGGATTTATAGAATGTTCCCACCTGGCTTTCCCCCAGCTCTCCGGTCAGCCGGATCTTGTAATGGGTCGTAAACACAGCAGCCGCGACAGCCAAAGCCGCCAGCCCCCACAGCAGGCCGATCTGTTTCCAGGTCAATTCCCTGCGGTGCTCCAGGAAATAGCCCGCCGCCGGGAAAATGATGATGGTGGATGTGACCAAAGACAAATTCAGCGACCCATTCAGGAAAACGCTGCCCCCGGACAGCAGATACTGCCCCATGGGTATCAATCCGCTGACGGCCAAATGCAGCGCAAACAGGTAGATAAATTCCCGATCGGTCATATTGCGGATCATTCTCCGCAGAAAAGGCAGTAAAATCAGAAATCCCAGGTAGCTGTAAAGATACCAGTACGGCGCGATCACATTCCGGGAATACAGCCCCATCAGGAAATCTCCCACGGACATCGCTTTGTGATCCCGCAGACCGTAGTAGCCGTACATCATCAGAGACGCCAGCGCCACCACCGCCAGATACTTGGGGATCCGGCGGCGCCAGATCTCCCCGGGCGTTTCATCTCTGCCCAGCATGGTAGCTCCGGAGATCATATAAAACAGCGGCACGCAGATATTGCACAGGATCGGAACGCACATGGACAGGAAATACTCCGGTGACGGTTCCAGTGTGGTGAAATAGGTGAAGCCCCGCTTTCCTGTATGGGTCAGCACCACAAAATAGATGGCAATGATCCGCAAGGCCTCCAGATGAATCTTTCTCTTACCGCTCATGGAATGATCTTATTTTTCTTCAGATACCGCTCTTCTTCGGAGAAGACGCAGCCGCAGTATTTCTGCATGTAAAAGCCGTGCTCTCGGGCAAAATCCTGACCAGCCCGGAAATAGGGTCGAAAATCCCGGTACAGGAACTCCACGCCGTATTCGTGAGCGGCGCGCTCGGCAACCTCGCGCATCAGCTCATGCTGCTGGTAAGGGCTGATGAACAGCGACGATGTAAAGCTGTCAAAGCCCCCCTCTTGAGCCTGCCGGGCGGTTTCGAAAAGACGCATTTCGTAGCACTTGACACAGCGATGCTCGATATCCTCTGCCACCGCGCGGACGAACGGCCGCAGGCCGTAATCGTTGCGCTCGATCAGGGGCAGCTCGATCACGCCGGCGTATTCGCGCACCGTATTGCGCCGGGCACGGTACTCTGTAAAGGGGTGGATATTGGGGTTATACCAGAAGCCGGTGACCTCCAGTCCATCGGCGCGCAGCACCTCAATGGGCTGGTTGGCGCAGGGCGCACAGCAAATATGGAGCAATGTTTTCATGGGGAAATCCTCCAAAAAGCTTTAAAAAGTTATTATAACACGCGGATTTCAGGATTGCAAGAAATTGAACCCGTTGCGGTAAATTGTTGTTTGCGGGCATGGCCCGCTGCAAATGCGTTACGAACGCTGGATGAAACTTTACCACCGTTGGGGGTCACTCGGTAACGAAGCGCTCAGATCTCGCA
>CANBCW010000143.1 GCA_947367115.1 uncultured Clostridia bacterium
AGTGGATACTGGTCGGTTATACTATCATTATCATATGAGCATTTGCTCATATATCAACGTTTAATCCATAGGAGGCTATCCAATGGCTGAGAAAATCTACATCATCGAAAACCTGGGCTGTGCCAACTGTGCCGCAAAGATGGAACGCAGGATCCGCACGCTCCCTCAGGTACAGGACGCATCCATCACCTTTGCCACCCGGCAGCTGAGAGTCACATCCCCCGATCCGGACGCTCTGCTCCCGGACATCGCCGCCATCGTCACCAGCATTGAGCCGGAGACTACGATCATCCCCCGGGAATACGCGCACCACCATGCGCACAGCGCGCACTGCCATGACCATGATGATCACTGTAGCTGCGGTCACGATCACCACGGCCACACGCACGAAGCGCACGGTAGTGAGGGCAAGCAGCTCCTGCTGGGCGCGGGCATCTTCGTTATTGGTCTTGTGCTGGAGATCCTTGCTTTTTCCCTTGCCGCAAAGGCGGTTTTCGTCCTCGCTTATCTGGTGCTGGGCTTTGAAATCATTCGAACCGCCGCCAAAAATCTGGTCAAAGGTCATGTTTTTGACGAAAACTTCCTCATGTCCCTCGCCACGATCGGCGCGTTCTTCATAGGCGAATTTCCCGAGGCCGTGGGTGTCATGTTGTTCTACCGGGTGGGTGAATATTTTGAGCACCGTGCCGTTGAGCGCAGCCGCAGCCAGATCATGCAAGCCGTTGACCTGCGCCCTGAGACCGTCAATCTGCTATCCGGCGAAACCATCCCCGCAGAGCGGGCAAAGGTCGGCGACATCCTGCTGGTTCGCCCCGGCGACCGGATTCCGCTGGACGGCACCGTCCTTTCCGGCGAGAGCCGTATCGACACAGCGCCCATTACCGGTGAACCTGTCCCCGTGCGGATCGTCCCCGGCGACAGCGTTACCTCCGGCTGCGTCAATACTACCGGTCAATTGACCGTCCGGGTTGAAAAACCTCTGTCCGAATCCATGGTCACCCGAATTTTGGAGTTTGTGGAGGAAGCCGCCGCCGGTAAACCCAAGCTGGATCGTTTCATCACCCGGTTTGCCAAAGTCTACACACCCATCGTCGTCATTGCGGCCGCAGCCACCGCCATTATTCCCTCCCTGTTCACCGGCAACTGGCGCGATTGGATCTATACCGCCCTGTCGTTCCTTGTCATGAGCTGCCCCTGCGCGTTGGTGCTCAGCGTGCCGCTGGCCTTCTTCTCCGGCATCGGCGCAGGCAGCAAGAAGGGCATCCTTTTCAAAAGCGGCGCAGTCATGGAGGCCATGGCAAAGATCAAAGTCGTCGTCATGGATAAAACAGGCACGGTTACCAAGGGCGATTTCTCCGTGCAGAAGGTAGCCGGCGATGACGATCTGCTCGCCCTGTGCGCAAGCTGTGAGCAAAACTCCACCCACCCCATCGCCGAAAGTATCGTCGCCGCCGCTCAGGGGCTGCCTCTGCGCAAGCCGGAGCAGCTTGAAGAACTCCCCGGTCATGGCATCCGTGCCATTGTAGACGGCGAAGAAATCCTCTGTGGCAATGAAAAGCTGATGCAAAAGTACGCCGTTGACCTGTCGGGCTGCCGCCTTGAGGGGGATGGGGCACAGATCATCGTCGCACGGAACGGCCAGTTTGCCGGATATATTCTCATCTCTGACACGCTCAAAGACGGTGCCGCCGACGCGGTTCGCCAGATCAAAGCCATGGGCATTCAAACCGCCATGCTCACCGGTGACCGGGAGGAAAGCGCCCATCACGTTGCCGATGCTGTTGGCATTGACGAAGTCCACGCCCAGCTCCTGCCCCACGAAAAGCTGGAGCATCTGCGTGCCATTCGCGGCACCCACGGCAGCGCCATGTTTGTGGGCGACGGCATCAACGATGCCCCTGTGCTCTCCGGCGCGGACGTAGGGGCGGCCATGGGCAGCGGTGCCGATGCCGCCATTGAAGCAGCGGACGTGGTGTTCCTGACCAGTCAGGTCAGCGCCATTCCCCAAGCCCTTTCCATCGCCCGCCAGACTCAGCGCATTGCCATGCAGAATGTGGTCTTCGCTCTGGCAGTCAAGGCCGCGGTGATGATTCTCGGTTTACTGGGTCTAGCGTCCATGTGGGCAGCAGTATTTGCCGACTCCGGCGTGGCCATGCTGTGCGTGCTCAATTCCATCCGGATGCTGTACCGAAAAAACGGATCATCTTAAGGAAATATTCAGCAAATCACAACCGTTTCTTTATTGACCTCCCTCCTTTCCTGCTGTTATAATAACTTCAAAAGGAGGGATACCGCATGAAAAAGAAACACGCGATCAAGATCATCATCTCCTGCCTAACCCTGGCAGTTCTTCTGCTCCTGGCTCTGAACGTGGCTATCGCTGCGTCTCCCGGCGAGGGCGGCGGATGCATTGCAGTGGTATTTGATAAAGCCGCCGTCAGGGGCGCTGACCGGATTGTGGTGTACCTCCATGATGATACCGTAACCATCACGGATAAATCGCTGGTTCATGAGATCGCATCTGAATTTGTAGTGGCCAACCGCACCGGCCTGTGTGATGAACGCAGCGGTGAGAAAATGGAGATCTACAACGGCGGCCGTCTTGTCCGCACCGTTTATTGGAGCGGATGCGTGGATAACCTGGCAGAGATCTACAGATCCGATGCCCTCCACTGGATATTCCCCAATGAAGGCCGAGAAATGGCGGGACAGCTGGAATTGTCACCGGCGGCCTACGAGCGGATCATGGAGATCATTGCGTCCCAGCGAGCAAACTAGCAACTAGCTCGCCTGTGTGAGAAATCGTCGCTTACCTATACAGTCACAGCAAGAACCGCCGCTCGAACGAGCGGCGGTTTCAGTCTGCCGAGAAAGCATCTTTGTAAGGAAAATTGTTGTTTAGCGGGCATGGCCCGCCGCAAATGCGTTACGAACGCTGGATGAAACTTTACCACCATTGGGGGTC
>CANBCW010000144.1 GCA_947367115.1 uncultured Clostridia bacterium
CCAATGGCGTAACGATACCTGACCAGCCCAACACGAATCGTCCGCCGGCACTGCCGGCAAACAACAATTTATCGTCCTGCCCTCTTGTAAACAGGATGAAAATGTGGTAAAATAAATCAGTTTGAAATAAAAAATCCCCCATTTCAGGAGATTAAACTATGTCGAATTTAATTGAAGAGATCAGCCGCCGCCGGACTTTCGCCATCATTTCCCATCCCGACGCCGGTAAGACCACCTTAACTGAAAAATTCCTGCTCTACGGCGGTGCTATCGCCCAGGCAGGCGTGGTCAAGGGTAAGAAAAATTCCCGGGCCGCCACCTCGGACTGGATGGAAATTGAGAAGCAGCGTGGTATTTCCGTCACTTCTTCCGTTATGCAGTTCCAGTATGAGGGCTTCTGTATCAACATTCTGGATACTCCCGGCCACCAGGACTTCTCTGAAGATACCTACCGTACCCTGATGGCGGCGGACTCTGCCGTCATGGTCATCGACGGTGCCAAGGGTGTTGAGCCACAGACCCGCAAGCTCTTTAAGGTCTGCGCCATGCGCCACATCCCGATTTTTACCTTCGTTAATAAGATGGACCGGGAGACCAAGGATCCCTTCGATCTGCTGGACGAAGTGGAGCGGGAGCTGGGCATCGAGACCTATGCGATGAACTGGCCCATCGGCTCCGGTAAGGATTTCAAGGGCGTTTACGACCGGGAAAAGGGCGAACTGCTGTTTTTCTCCGGCCTCAACGGCAAGGCCAAGGCCGATAAGCTGTCCGTTGACCTGTATGACGCGCAGGTGGCGGAGCTGCTGGATTCGGAGACCAAGCACCAGCAGCTCATTGACGATGTGGAGCTGCTGTCTGCCGGCCGGGAGATGGACTTGGAGGCTGTCCGCAGCGGTCAGCTCAGCCCTGTGTTCTTCGGCTCCGCGCTGACCAACTTCGGCATTGAGCCCTTCCTGGAAGCGTTCCTGCAACTGACACCGCCGCCTCTGTCCAGAACGGCGGACTGTGGTGAGATCGATACCTTTGATCCCAACTTCTCTGCCTTTGTTTTCAAAATCCAGGCTAACATGAACAAGGCGCACCGGGATCGTCTGGCCTTCATGCGCATCTGCTCCGGCAAGTTCCAGCGGGACACGGAATATTTCCATGTTCAAGGCAACAAGAAGATGCGCCTTTCCCAGCCCCAGCAGCTTATGGCCGCAGAGCGTGAGATCGTGGAGGAAGCCTACGCCGGTGACGTGATCGGCGTGTTCGATCCGGGCATCTTTGCCATTGGCGATACCATCACCGTGCCCGGTAAGAAGTTTACCTATTCGGGCATCCCCACCTTTGCTCCGGAGCATTTCTGCCGGGTGTCCGCTAAGGACTCCATGAAGCGTAAGCAGTTTGTCAAGGGCACGGAGCAGATCGCCCAGGAGGGTGCCATCCAGATCTTCAAGCTGCCGAACTCCGGTATGGAGGAGGTCATCGTGGGTGTCGTGGGCACACTGCAGTTCGATGTGTTCCAGTACCGCATGAAGAATGAGTACGGCGTGGATCTGCGGATGGAATTCCTGCCCTACGAGGAGATCCGCCTCGTTGACAGCTATCCCGGCGACCTGACGGATCTGAATCTGGGCAGCGACGCGGAGCTGCTGGAGGATTACCGGGGCCGCAGCCTGCTGGTGTTTTCCAGCTTCTGGGCCATTGATTTTACCTGCCGCCGCAATCCCGGCCTGACGCTGAAGGAAATCGTGGTGGAAGAGGGATAAGCTGACAGCTTGTCCTCGACAGATGGCGACTATTTTCCTTGACAAAGAAATGCCCTGATTGTATAATGACCGTATATCCACCTGTCCTCTGCGGTATGATGGAACAGGAAAAATAGGAGGGGTAACATATGTTTTGTCCAAATTGCGGCACTCAGAATGCCGACAATGTAACGTTCTGCGCCGGATGTGGTGCTAAGCTGACCGCTGACCAGCCGATTCAGCAGCCTGTCAACGAGACTCCTGTCAGCGAGACGCCTGTTCAGGCTCCTGTTTATGAGGCTCCCGCTCAGCCTCAGCAGCCTGTTTATCAGCAGAGCGCCTATCAGCCTCCCATTCAGCCCCAGCAGCCTGTGTATCAGCAGCCTTACCAGCCTGCATACCAGCAGCCCAATGTGGTTCCCGGTAAGGGCATGGGCATCGCCGGTATGGTTCTGGGTATTGTCGCGCTGGTGTTCGGCTGCTGTACGGAGTACATTTCCATTCCCTGTGCGGTCATCGGCTTGATCCTGTCCATTGTCGCGATGAGCAAGGCGAAGAAGGCTGGCATGAAGAATGGCTGCGCTGTTGCCGGTCTGGTCTGCTGCTGCATTTCTCTGGCACTGGCCATTATTGGCTATATCCTTGCCGCGACTGTCTTCGCGGGCTTGATCGATGAGATTTACAACGAACTGGGTCAGGACATTTACAGCATGTATTAATAAAAAAGCAGTTGCCTCGGCAACTGCTTTTTTCATGGAGACACGATGACGAAAAAGAAACGATTTGTGATATTGTTGGATCTGTTTCTGGTGCTGTTTGCGCTGGCGGCAGTGCCGCTGACCGGATGGATGTTCACTGCCATTCCGGACTGTCCTGCAACCAAGCTGGGGTTACTGTGCCCCTCCTGCGGCGGCACCCGGTGCGTCCGGTATTTTTTCAGCGGACAGTTTGCGGAGGCCTTTGCGGTCAATCCGTTTTTCTTTGCGCTGATCCTGTACCTGGGGGCAGCACTGGTGCTGCTGAATGTGGGGATTTTGCTGAATGTGAAACAGGCAGAGCGAACCGCCAGAGCCATGACTGGATGGCGGGCAGTTGTCCTCTGTGCTGTTTTGTTCGCCATATTCGGTGTGGTGAGAAACTTTTGGTAAGATAAATTGTTGTTTGCCGGCAGTGCCGGCGGACGATTCGTGTTCGGCTGGTCAGGCATCGTTACGCCATTGGGTAC
>CANBCW010000145.1 GCA_947367115.1 uncultured Clostridia bacterium
AAGCTATTTTGCGCCGCATAGCGGCGCTCAGCGGCCGTAGGCCGCCGCCATTATCAAACCCTGTAAACAACAATTTATCATTCTATCATTTTTGTGAAAAAGGGCCGTTGCTTGCGCAACAGCCCTTAAAAACCTTATTCTGACCCATGCGCCAGTTCCAAAATTGCTTCCGCCAGTACGGATATCGCGTTCATGCATTCCGGATGGGTATTGCCGGCAGCGCCCACCTCAACGATCATGGCACCCATGGCAAGATCGTGGTTGAACCGCTGCCCCCGGAGATCAATAGGCCGGGTGATGCCCGACACGTTCTTCTCCATCAGTACATTCAGCTTCTCGGCGATGCTCAAATTGGTCTGCCAGTTGGGGTGGTTCAACCCTCTGGCATTGGTGCCCACTACAAACATCAGCTGGGCAGAGTCCTCCCCATTGACGGTGGCAGAGGTAACCCACTGGGTACCGTCCGCATACTCCGCCGCGTCCCGGTGCAGATCCAGAATCATTTTAATAGAAGGATACTGTTTCAGGTACTCCTGCGCCGCGACCCGGGAATTATCATACGCATCCAGATAATCGTTCAGATCGTGCGCCGTCCGGTCATGGATCACGTTTAAGCCGCCTTCCTCCAGAAGCCGGGTCAGCTCATCGCCGATGGAGATCAGATTATAGCGGTCATCCGTGGTACGGTACTTGCCGCCGTGCTCTTCATACTGGGTATCCGCAGTCTCGGTGTACGCCTCGGTACCGTGTGTATGCAAGATCAGAATCGTCGGCTCATCCCCGGTCAGATCCCAGCTCAGACTCTGGGTCAGCAGAGATTTCACATCCGGCCGCAGAGAGCAGGAATAATTCATCTCAAAATACTGCACATCCGCTTCGGTGAATATTGCCTTGCTGGCAGGCAGCGTCACAGGCTGAGAGGGCTGGGTGGGTGGCAGGGTCGTTTCAGGGGGCTGGGTCGCCTCACTGGATGGCAGTGTAGTCGTGCCGCTGCCGCTCGTCTGCTCCGGCACATCCGGCTTTCGTCCGGATTCCGAATAGATCAAAAAGGATGCCAGCTCCGGCTGCGCGAAAACCTCCATGGTCGAGCCGAACACCCCGCTGCCAATGAGCCGCAGCAGCATGGCAAACAGGATCGCCAGCGCTCCGATCCGAAGGGTCTGTTTGTTCCAATTCATTGTGTCACTCCTATGTAGTGCCGTTCCGGGTCATCTGCCCTCCGGCTGCTTCCATTTGGGTCTTGTCCGCAAAGTCACCCGCAGTTCCTGAAAAAAACGGCGCAGCAGCGCGGCACATTCTTCCTCCCGAACACCGGAGATCACCTCCGGATGATGATTGAAGTCCATGGAAAACAGGTCGCAGACCGACCCGCAGGAGCCGGCCTTCTGATCCGCCGCTCCGTACACCACCTTTGGAATTCGGGCATTGACGATGGCTCCTGCGCACATAGGACACGGTTCCAGCGTCACATATAAGGTACATTCCCACAGCCGCCAGCCGCCCAAATTACGGCAGGCATCCGCAATGGCTTCGATCTCCGCATGACCCAGGGCAGTTTTTGCCGTCTCCCGGCGGTTGCGCCCCCTGCCCACGATCCGATCCCGGCAGACGATGACGCAGCCCACAGGTACTTCCCCATCCGCTGCCGCTTCCGCAGCCAGTGCCAGCGCTTCGTCCATGTAGACGGAATCATCCATTGGAAAATCACCTCAGCTTATAATAATACTTCATCAGCCGCCGGTTTGTCAAGGTTCGATCAGCATTGCAGCCAGTAATACCGCCAATTCCTGCCGAGACAGCGGACTCCCCCGCCGACGCAGTTGATCCTGCGCCTTATCCAGCCGGGTATTCAGAAGCTCCAAAACCGATGACGCTTCTCCCGGGCCGGGCTTACCTGTCAGCAAAAAATCCGTAGAGACCCGAAATTCCCCGGCCATCGCCACCAAAAGCTCCACCGACGGTTCCCTTCGCCCCTGTTCGTACATCCCCACCGTGCTGGGACTGATCCGCAGCCGCCGTGCAAGCTCCGCCTGACTCAGTCCCTGTTCCCGGCGCAGAGCCGCGATTCTGGCTCCAAGCATGTCCATCACCTCGTTGTACAGATTATAGGTATGCCGATCATATCATATTGTTTGGAAAAAATAGGCTGAAACATGGTACCTACACATTTCGATGGACTCCACACTTATCGTGTAGTATCCTACTGGCAGAACAGAGCCAGTAAACAGGATCTTCCCGGGTAAGCCGCACCATTACACCGGAGAGGATGACATAACCTTGACCATTACCATTGAGCAAAACCTGTACATTGACCCTCAGGCTCAGATACCCGCCGGTTACTGCGAACGCTGCGGCGGCGAATTGTATGCCCCCGGCAGCATATGCAGCCGCTGTGAGCGTCGGGGCTTTTTGCCGCTGAAAGAGCTGAGCCATGGCTATCAAGCGGCTGCCCAGCCCCTGCGCCGACGGCTGCGGGAACTGCGGCAGGCGCTTGAAGATGCGGAAGACCCGGAGAAGATCTGGCATATCAAGCGCCGCATTGCGGAGCTGACCCCCATGCTGACCCAGATGAACGAACTGGCCGACCTGACGGAGCATTACTACGACAGGGGGTACTGGCGCAGTGAAAAATATACTTTATGAGGGCTACCGGGGGCCGCGGCTCCCGAAGCAGGTACAGCTCCAGCGGGTGCAGCGGGTGATTCGGGAAGAACTGACACCGCTGCAGCGAGAAACACTGCTGGCATACTACTTTCAGGAGCAGACGATTCCCCAGATCGCCGCGGAGCGCGGGGTCAACAAAAGCACCGTCAGCCGTACCCTCCGCCGCGCAGAGGAGAAGCTGAGAAGATATTTGAAATATTAGTTGGTAAGATAAATTGTTGTTTATGGGTTTAATAAACAAACGTGCCTGTAGGGGCCGATGACCACATCGGCCCTCGCCGA
>CANBCW010000146.1 GCA_947367115.1 uncultured Clostridia bacterium
GGCCACTGGGAGAACGCGGGCCTCGTATCCCCCAACCCCCTGCCCACCTACCCCAACGGCTTCCCGGAGGAAGTCCTTGCGCCCTTCCGTCAGGCAACCGGCAGAGGTGTGCTTGCAAACGCCCCCTGGTCCGGAACCGAGGTCATCAATGTGTTTGGCGACGAGCACGTCCGCACCGGCGACCTGATCGTCTACACCTCTGCCGACTCCGTGTTCCAGATCGCTGCCCATGAAGAAGTCGTTCCTCTGGAGCAGCTTTACGAATACTGCCGCATTGCCCGGAAGCTTCTGCAGGGGAAGCACGGTGTCGGCCGGGTCATTGCCCGCCCCTTTGTGGGCACCAGTGGAGCCTACAAGCGGACTTCCAACCGGCACGATTATTCACTGGAGCCCCCCAAGGCCACCCTGCTGGACGCCGTGAAGGCCGCCGGAAAGGCTTCTATCGCCGTGGGTAAGATCTACGATATCTTTGCCGGCATTGGCACCACGGAGCATGTCTATAACAAGAGCAACGCCGATGGGATGTCCCACACGCTGCGCTACGCCAACCAGGATTTTGAGGGTCTGTGCTTCGTCAATCTGGTGGATTTTGACATGGTATACGGCCACCGCCGGGATATCGACGGCTACGCCAAGGCTCTGACTGCGTTTGACGCGTGGCTGCCTCAGTTGCTGGCAAAGCTGGGCGACGAGGACATCGTTATGATCACCGCCGACCACGGCTGTGACCCCGGCTACACCGCCACCACCGACCATACCCGGGAGCATGTGCCGCTTCTGATTCTGGGTCGGCAGGTCAAGCCTGTGAATCTCGGCACCCGCGCGTCCTTTGCTGATATCGCCGCCACCGTCGCTCAGCTTCTGGACGTGGAGCTGGACACTCCGGGCAAGAGCTTCGCCAGCGAGATTCTGTAAGAGGATGATCTGAATGGATATTGTTTTGCTGGCAGTTCTGGCTGTTGGCATCTGGGGAATCGGCCTGCGCAGGGATAACGGATATTTGTCAAAAGAGCAGACCGGTGCCATCAACGGTTTTTTCGTTCTGCTGGTCTTTCTGCGGCACACCGTGGACTATATCACGCTTGGCTCTTGGGATGGCGTTTTCGGCGCAGTCAACACCGGCCTGGATCAACTGATCGTGGTGCCGTTTCTGTTCTACTCCGGCTACGGCATCATGTGCTCCATCCGCCGCAAGGGGCAAAGCTATGTGTCTGCCCTGCCCTGGGAGCGTCTGTTCAAGGTCTGGTATCACTTTGCTCTGGCGGTTGCGATGTATCTGATTCTGGCGCTGTGCATGGGGAAGGATTACGGCGTGACCCGAATCCTCCTATCCTTCACCGGGTGGGACTCCATTGGCAACAGCAACTGGTACATCTTTGCTACGCTGGTCATGTATCTGTTCACCTGGCTGTCATTCACCGTGTTCCGCAAGGATTATCGGCTGGCGGCAGCCATGCTGATGGTACTGGCTGTGGTCTATATTCTGCTCATGCGGCGGTTTAAGGGCATCTGGTGGTATGACACCGCGCTGGTGTACCCCGCAGGCGTGCTCTACGGACTGTACCGGGAGCAAATTGATCGTTTTCTTCAAAAGAAGGCATACATGCCCTGGCTGGCGCTGGCGCTCTGCGGCGCGGCCTTTCTGCTGTGCTTCAAGCTGCAAAGCGGCCTCGTCTGGCGGGAAGGCATGGCAGTCACCTTTGCCCTGACTGTCCTGTGTGCTGCCATGGTGTTCAAAATTGGGAACCCTGTGCTCACCTTTCTGGGGAAATACACCTTCGAGATCTATATTCTGCAGCGCATCCCCATGATTTTACTGCATGATCTTTTTAACAATCAATATGTCTATCTGGCTGTATCCTTCGGCCTGACGCTTCTGTTGGCGGTCGCGTTCCACAATGTGCTGAACCGAATGGATGCATGGATCTACAACAAAGGAGGAAAACCGGCATGAAACCTGATGAACTGATGCAGCTGGCCAAAGAGGCCATGGGACACGCCTACGCCCCCTACTCCGGCTTTCAGGTGGGCGCGGCGCTGCTGTGCGCCGACGGTACGGTATATCAGGGCTGCAACATTGAAAACGCGGCCTACTCCCCCACCAACTGCGGCGAGCGAACGGCCTTCTTCAAGGCGGTCTATGACGGCCACCGGGATTTTACCGCCATCGCAATTTGCGGCGGCATGAAGGGTGTGATCACCGGCCTTTGTACGCCCTGCGGCGTTTGCCGGCAGGTGATGCGGGAGTTCTGCGGTTCCGACTTCACCATCTACATGACCGATGGCAGCGGTGCCATCCAGACCCGAACCCTGGCCGAGCTTTTGCCCATGAGTTTTTCCGGAGAAGAACATCTGCTCTGATGCGGCACACACACGACGGAATTTCTTACCTTTCATTCCAATAAACGCTACAAAAATGTGGGGTTTGCTGCATTTTTAAGCATATTTTTCTTGCATTTTTGATCGAGTATGCTATAATATCATTGATTTCAAAAAAGGAGATGTATATCGTATGGATATGCTCAAAAAGATTTTCCCCTTCTCTTTCAATGTTAAGGAAAAGGACGTTACCTCTCTGATCGTCAGCATCATCATCTACATCGTTGTGATGGTCGTGTCCGGCATCGTCATGGCTCTGCTGAGCCTGATCCCCATCATCAACCTGCTGACCGGCATCGTCGGCTGGGTCGTCGAGCTGTATGCTGTTGTGGGTATCGTCATTTCCGTGCTGAACTTCTTTAACATTCTGAAGTAAGCAGCCTACTTAAAAAGCAAAGCCGGTGCAATGCACCGGCTTTCTTTTTTGGGAGGATGATACTAGATTGATAAATTGTTGTTTGTGCGCCCACCGTAGGGGCCGATGACCACATCGGCCCTGCGGTAAAATGTTGCAAATATGCACCAACAATAGGCAAAAA
>CANBCW010000147.1 GCA_947367115.1 uncultured Clostridia bacterium
CACAGACTGCAAGCCCTCTTGGCTGCTTGAACAATTTTTGTTAGAAATATTTGTCTAACTTTTTGGGGTCACTTCAACCTCATCAGCTTCTTTATCCTGCTCATTGCGGAGGTTCTCATCGGAGCCTTTGTCCGGGACGAATGGATCCGACCATACGTTGGGGATGTTCTAGTGACGGTGCTGCTGTGCTGCCTGTGCCGGTGCGTCAAACCGGAGGGGATGCCGTTGCTGCCTGTATGGGTGCTGCTATTCAGTATTTTGGTGGAATGTGCTCAGTTGATAGAAATACCCGCACTGGATGGCACGCTTTTGGGCACCATTCTTGGGTCAACGTTTGATATTGCTGATCTGATTTGCTATGCCATAGGATGCGCGCTGTTCGCCGGGGCAGATAGATCGATGAAGCGATAAAATGAAGCTCCGCCCATGAAGGCGGAGCTTTTGACGATTAGGGGAAGTACAAGTCAAGGTCTACATTTCCCTCAATTCCAGCTACTTGGCCTTCGTCGGAATACTGCCAGAAATCGACACGATAGGGGAAGGTCATTTCACCGGAGTACATGGCAAGCCAGAAGGGATATTCCGTAAGCGCGGTGATGTCCAGCAGGGTTCTTGCCAGCTCCTGATTGAAGTAGACCATGGGCTCATAGCCTGCGCGTTCCACTTCACCGCAGAAAGCGCGGACGCAGGCCATCAGGGTATCAGGGCTCATGTCACCGGTGCGGGTGGATTCGCTGACGTATTCCCAATCAAAGACAAGGGGAAGATCCAGCGCCACGCCTTCCAGCATGCCGAGGGCGAAGCGGGCTTCTTCCATGGCTTCTTCTACGGTCAGCGCCTGGGAGAAGAAGTAGGCTCCGACCTTCATGCCGGCTGCTTTGGCCTCCGCTAAATTCTGCAGAGCCATTTCATCGGCGTGGACAGTGCCGGAATGGTAGCCCCGGTAGCCCACGCGGATGAAGGCAAATTCCATTCCGGCGGCTTTTACGGACGGCCAGTCGATCTCGCCCTGGTGGGAGGATACGTCGATGCCGGGGATGCTCTCTCCTGCAAGGCAGGTCAGGTATCCGTTCTCGTCATAGCCGAAATCCTCTGCGCTGTAAGGATTGGGAGCCAAGGTAGCGGCGGTCACCGTGGAGGGTTCCGCAGCCTCCGGGGGCGTGCCGCAGCGCTTCAACGCAATGGCGAGCACAGTCATGGCGGACAGCGATACCAGCAGCGCAATGATCCAACGCAGCACCAATTTGCGATCAGCCGTCTTCTTTTTTCGAGCCACAGCGATTCCCCCTCTTTCAGATTTGTGTCTACTATACCATAACTCGACGCAAAACGAAAGAGGGGGATTTTTTCCTACAGCAAATGCCGGAACAGACCCTCAACGATCCGCAGGAGCTGGATACCCAGGCTGCTCCAGAAAGGGCGCGTGCCCTGCTCGTAGGACGCGCCGGGGATTTCGGTGCCGTCAGGGGAAATGTACAGGCTGTCTTCAGCCATTTCCTGAATTCCCTGCCGAAGCTGGGCATTCAGCGCCGGGCAGTCGATGACCAGCATGGTCTCGGTATCGATGTAGGTGCTGCGCATATCCATATTGAAGGAGCCGACGATGCTGATATTTTCATCGATCAGGATGGTTTTGGCGTGAAGAGAATGACCGCCGGCGTATTCCAGAATGCTTGCTCCGGTGTCCAGGATTTCATCACGCTGATTGAGGTAGTCCGCACAGCCGAAGGGGTTGGCTCCGGTTTCCGGGGAGTTGGTCAGAATGGTGACCGCGCGCTCGGCGCAGAGGGCGGCCAGGTCATCGTACATTTCGCCGCCGCAGATGACATAGGGAGTCTGGATCAGAATGGTCTCTCCCTGGGACATATAGGCGCAAAGGCTTTTCCACAGCGTTGGAGCCTTGGTGCCTACGCCTACAGAGCCGGTCAGCAGGGTAACGGCATTGGCTGGGATAGTTTCGGATGCCCAATCCGTGAAGCCGAAAGCGGCAGGATAGAAGGTTTTCAGCGTTTCGTAGCGGTTACGCAAAGCGGCGAATGTCTCGTCCTGCGCGTCGCCGCCTTTATAGGTGCGGCAGTCGGGCAGTGCCCAAACGGTTTCAAAATAGACGCGAAGCTGACGCAGAGAGCTGTCTGCCCCGGAAGCGCAGACCAGGATATCCCGGTCAATGTTCGGGGCTGCGGAGTAAGCGCCAAGGAACAGGTCGTTGGTATTTCGCCCGCCCAGCATGTACATGGTGTCGTCCACGATCAGGTATTTGTCATGCATTCGGTAGTTGGCTTTCCAAGGCTGAAGTAAATCGATCTCGTTGTAAAGCCGAACTTCCACGTTGGGGAGCGTGGACAGCGCCTGAAATTCGGCGCTTCCGCGCATGGTTTTGCCACCGTGAAAGCCATCCAGAAGCAGCCGGATCTTGACACCCCGCTCTGCCGCGGCATGGAGGGCGCAGAGCATATCTTTGCCGCTGCTGCCGGTGCTGAAGCCGAAGGTAGTGAGGACGATTTCTTCTTCGGCGCTTTCGATCATCCGAAGCCGCCAGATCAGCGCGTCTACATTATCGTCAATGCAGGCCACTCGTTCTCCGGCGGCATCGCTGCCGAGGGCGCTCTCCTCCGCTTTGGGTCGAACGGCGGGGGGCAGTACCAGCGAGGCGAGGACATACGCCGTCAGGACAGCCAGAACCAGCACCGCCCGCTTGAACAGTTTTTTCATCCACATGCCCCCTTTTTACAGGGTATGATACGCCGCGGCTATAAATTACGGTTGAAAAAACGGTGAATGATTTGTAAATTGTCGAATTCTGATGAAAAGGTAAATTGTTGTTTAGTGTGGTAAATGTGTCGCCCCGATGGGGCGACAGCGCCCTATGGGCGCAATACCTTCCCC
>CANBCW010000148.1 GCA_947367115.1 uncultured Clostridia bacterium
ATTTATTGTCCAAGGTGTTCATTTCTTGTCTGCGTTATTCAATTTACAAGGTACAGCCGCTCGCCGTAGCGAACTTTTATATATTAGCAGATGAACCTCATTTTGTCAAGAGCTTTTTTGCTCTTTTTTGAAGTTTTTTCTGCTTGCCGTCCTCCCGGCGAGGCCGTTCATCAGACAGCCTGCATATTCTAGCACGGCAGCGTCCATTTGTCAAGCATCATTTTTCACTTTTTTCAAAGAATTTCAGCGTGCCGAAATATTGGAGCAGATGTCTCCCAACGCGTCCGCGGCATCCATGCTGCTTTCATCCCGGTTTGCCAGATCGCCCAGGCTGACCATGCCGCACAGCTTTCCGTTTTCCACCACCGGAAGCCGCCGCACCTGCTGCCGTCCCATCAAGTGCGCGGCAGCGCCAGCTTCCATATCCGGCCGAACAGAAACCACGTTTCCGGTCATCACATCCCGAATCTTTGTATGCACCGGCATTTTACCGGATGCCAGACATCGTGTCACCAGATCCCGATCCGTCACCAGACCGCAGACCCGGCCATCGCTGCCGCAGACAGGCAGCGCACCAATATTATAATGTGCCAGCGTCCGTGCCGCCACCTCCACGGATTCGTCCGCGCTGATCCGGATGGCTGGGGTTGTCATCAACTCGCGTACTTTCATTGTGTTCCCTCCTCGCACAGCAGAAGTATGCCCGACAAATGATGGAAATATACTTAAAAATCTGCTATATTATCCGTAAGATTTCGCACGCCAACGGTGTTTATATAGATGAGAGGGGTGAAAGACGATGGATGATCAACAAATACTGGCTCTGCTGTGGCAGCGCGCGGAGAGCGCTATCCCCGCACTGGCACACCGGTTTGGTAAACAGCTGTACCTGACCGCCATGAATTTGCTGCACAATCAGCGGGATGCAGAGGAATGTGTCAACGATACATACATGGCAATCTGGAACGCCATTCCGCCAAAAAAGCCCGAACCTCTGCGTCCATATGTGTACCGTATCGGGCGGAATATCGCCCTGAACCGCCTGCGCTTCAACACCACTCAAAAGCGGGGCGTCTACGAGCTTTCCCTGGATGAATTAGAGGGCTGCATCCCCGCGCCATGTCTGGAGGATGGCAGGGCACTGGGACAGGCGTTGGACGCTTATCTTGATACGCTTAGCAAGGACAACCGCATCATATTTTTGCGGCGGTATTGGTTCGGTGACTCCGTGAAGGACATCGCCGCAGCATTTCGCATGACCGAGAACGCCGTTTCTGTCCGGCTTAACCGGCTGCGGGACGGCCTGAGAACCCATCTCATCAAGGAGGGATATTATGAATGAAGAACTGAACAAAGCGTTGGAGCAGATTAGCGACAGCCACATTGACGAGGCCGCCAGCTTTCAAAAGAAACGGTTTCCGTGGATCAGATCCATCGCCGCGGTGCTGGCTATCCTGATCGCGTGGACAGCCGTCTGGGGTGAATTGGGATTCCCGGCAACGATTATTACCCCCACGACTACCGCTTCCTCCGAACCGCACCTACAGACCCCCACCACGCCCAATGCTCCCACCACTCCTACTGCTCCCACCACTCCTACTGCTCCCACCACTCCCATCGGCCCCATTGTTGTGCCGCTTTCCGGGCTGGTCGCTGAGCCGGTGTATCCGGAACAGCCATCGGTCCAGACAGATCAGATGCTGGATATTTATAAAAGTCTGAATAGTTTTTTCGGCGCCAGCATTCAAGAATTTCTGTCAGGCGAGGGCAACCGGGCTTACTCTCCGGTAAATGTCTACATGGCGCTGTCCATGCTGGCACAGACCAGCGCCGGTGAATCCCGGCAGCAGATCCTTGACCTGCTGGGGGCAGCCACCATTGAGGAGCTGCAGGCCCAGACGGCATGCGTCTGGAACGCCCATTATCTCAACAGCGAACGCACCAAGCTCCTGCTGGCGAATTCTCTCTGGCTGGATAACAGCAACCTTTTCGATCCGGACACCGTGCAGATATTGGCAGACAACTATTATGCCTCGGTATATGCCGGGGATCTGGGCAGCGGCGAAATGAACGAAGCCCTGCGCCAGTGGATCGACGCGCAGACCGATGGTCTTCTCACAGAACACAGCCAAAACCTGGAGTTGGATCCCACTTCCGTCTTTGCGCTGGCATCCATCATATATTTCAAAGCCGATTGGGTGCAGTCTTTCTCCGAAAGTAATACTGCTGATGGGATCTTCCACAGCACTGAGGGGGATATTACCGTTCCCTTTATGCACAGCCGCACCACCGCCAGCGCCTACTACTGGGGCGATGACTACACCGCGGTACGCCTTTCGCTGGACCATGGCAACGCCATGTGGCTGATCCTGCCGGACGAAGGAAAAACACCGGAGGATCTTCTGGAAAGCGGCGCGTATTTGTCCACCGTTCTTCCCACCGCGTCCGTGGAGAATGTAGCATACCCCACCATTCATCTGACCATGCCCAAATTCGACATCAGCGCAAAAAGCGACCTGATCCCCGGCATTCAAAACCTGGGCGTCACCGACATTTTCTCCCCGCAAACCGCCGACCTGAGCTCCCTGACCGACGCAAATGCTTATGTTGGCACGATCGAGCACGCCGTCCGGGTGGCGGCTGACGAGGATGGTGTTCTTGGGGTAGCCTATACCGTGATCGACGCCCCAAACTATGGAATGCCTCCGGAGGATGAGGTGGATTTCGTAGTGGACCGCCCCTTCCTGTTCATGGTCACCAGCCGGTTCGGCATGCCCCTGTTCGCCGGCGTGGTGGAGCAGCCATGATGAGGTAAATTGTTGTTTATAGGGCTTGATAATGGCGGCGGCCTACGGCCGCCGAGCGCCGCCATGCGGCGCAAAATAG
>CANBCW010000149.1 GCA_947367115.1 uncultured Clostridia bacterium
TGACCCCCAACGGTGGTAACGTTTCATCCAGCGTTCGTAACGCATTTGCGGCGGGCCATGCCCGCAAACAACAATTTCCCTTTCTATTCTGCCCGGGGGAAGAGCAGGGTGACCTTGAACAGATCGCCGTCCACCAGCAGACTCAGCTGTCCCTTCTGGACTTCCATCAGGCTCTTGGCGATGTTCAAGCCCAATCCGCTGCCCTCCGTATTTCGGGACGCGTCACCACGGACAAAGCGCTCCATCAATTCCTCGGAACTAACATTCAGCGGTTCCGCTGAAATATTCTTTATGGAGATCAGTACCTGTCCATCCACGCAGGCCGTATCGATATACACCCGGGTGCCCGGCAGGGCATACTTCACGGCGTTGCCCAGCAGGTTGCTCAGCACCCGCCACACCAGGCGCCCATCCGCCTTCATCAAAACCGGTTCCTGCGGCGGGGAGAACACCGGGGTCAGCCGGGCTTTCTCCAGCTTGCCGCAAAATTCGCCCAGCGCCTGATTGACGGCTTCTGCCGCGTCAATGGTCGTAATCTCCACCGTCAGATTTCCGGTGCTGGCTTTACTCATCTCCATCAGGTCATCAATGAGCTTTTTCAGACGCAGGGACTGGCGGGAAAGCACCTCCAGATATTGCGCCTGTTCTTCCTCAGTGTGGGGCTTCTGCAGCAGGTCTGCATAGTTGATGATGGAGGTCAGCGGTGTTTTGATATCATGGGACACATTGGTGATCAGCTCTGTTTTCATCCGCTCGGACTGGAGCTGTTTTTGAGCCGCAACCATGGCACTGTCCGACAAAGCATTCAGCGCCACAGCAAATTCCCGGAAAGAGCCGATCAGATACTTGGTGGGGATCTTATGATCCAGACTGCCGCGGTTCATTTTGTGGATGCCCCATAGCAGCGTGCCGAAGCTGTAAGCTCCATAGCACACAATGCCCACGCAGGCCAGGGTGATGACCAGCAGCCAGATGCTCCGGAGGGGGGCATCGCTGTTCATTTTCCAAAAAAGCGCAAGGGTGAAGCTTACGGCCATAACGGCTGCCGTCAGCAGCCACTGCCAGACCACCGGCAGCATATCCATTAAACGCGCCACGCCGCGCCCCAGCCAGCGCAGGCCGCGCCCGAGCCACAGAATACCGCGTCCAGCAAGACTGTTGCGCCACCAGTAGCCGCCCTTCAGCTTCATCTGTGCCGCAAGGGCGAAGATCAAGGCGATCACCAGCATGCTCAGCACAGCGCCCAGCATCATGCCAAGGATCAGGCCGCCATAGTTGACACCGTCAGAAAATGTCCACCTAGCCAGCTCTGCGCCAAACACACACCCAGCCAATCCCAGCACGCCCACGGCGAACGCATACGCATCCAGAGGCAGCCGGTTCAGTCCGGCGGGACGCACCTCGCTGCTCCCCGGTGCCCTGCCGGCCACGCAGCACAGATACACCAGACACACAGCGAACACCAGCAGGCTCACCACCGCCATGAAGATCATCTGAAAGCGGTAGGCGTACAGCCATTCCAGCATTGTCCAGGCATCCTCCTGTAAAGCCTGACGCTGCATATCAATCTCCACCGTATATTCCGGGGAATTGTAGTAATAGAGGGTATAGTCCACTTGCTCGCCGTTTTCCCAGATGGTGATATCGGCAGTACGAACCGCAGCCTCCTCCGGATGCTGCGCGGAGGGATAGGTCACAACAAAGCGGTGAACGAACCGCTTCGGATCAGATGGCTGGGTGCCGATCTGGGTCAGCAGCTCCTCATGCCGTATGATCCGGGCACTCCAGTCATAGCTTCCGCTGGCAGGATAACCGCCGAAGATACTCTGCACCAGATGGCTGGAGCAGTCCCCCAGGTGCTCTGCAGCGTAGCGCTCGGCACACTCAACGGCAATGGTATAGCTATAGGATTCCATTTCCTGATAGACCTGATCCTCCAAAGAGGTATCGTACAGCCCCTCCAGCGCCAGAACCGTAATGCCCAGCACCGAAGCCGCCGCTCCCACAAAGGAACACGCTGCCAGCACGAAGGCAATAAACTTTGTAACAATGCTTCGGCTCACGTTTTGCCTCCCTCCATTTTATATCCCTGTCCCCAGACTACCTTCAGGTACCGGGGTTCGGAAGGATTGATCTCGATCTTTTCACGCAGATGGCGAATATGTACCGCCACCGCGCCCTCGCTGCCGAAGGCGGACTCCTGCCAGACCGCCTCGTAGATGGCCTTTGTAGAATAGACCTTGCCGGGGTGTTCCATCAGCAGCTTCAAAATGCCGTACTCCATCGGGGTCAGGGATACGGTCTCGCCCTCGGCGGTGACCACCTTTGTGGTATCATTGAGAGTGATGGAGCCTACGGTCAGCAGCTCCGGATCCCCGCTCTGGCGGCTGCCGAGGGTGGCATAGCGCCGGAGCTGAGAACGCACCCGAGCCAGAACTTCCACCGGCACGAAGGGCTTGGTGATGTAGTCATCCGCGCCTACATTCAAACCCAGCACCTTATCCTCTGTCTCGGATTTTGCCGTCAGCAGGATAATGGGCACATTGGAAAATTCCCGGATCTTCGCCGTGGCGGTGATTCCGTCCATCTGGGGCATCATCACATCCAGTAAAATCAGGTGGATGTTTTCCTTCTTCACGATGTCCACGGCCTGTGCTCCGGTAAAGGCCTCATACAGTCTGTATCCCTCCGGGGTCAGATAGATCTTCAGCGCATTGACGATATCCACCTGGTCATCGCAAATGAGAATGTTGTACATATTTGTATCCTCCGGCTCTTTCTCTTGGTGAGGTAAATTGTTGTTTGCGGGCATGGCCCGCCGCAAATGCGTTACGAACGCTGGATGAAGCTTTGCCACCGTTGGGGGTCACTCGGTAACGAAG
>CANBCW010000150.1 GCA_947367115.1 uncultured Clostridia bacterium
GGCCTGACAGAATCGACGAGGTTCTCAAATCAAATTATAGCAGAACAGAATTCTTGCCACATCCTGCACAGGACGCTGTACGGGATAGCTGCCGTCCTTGATTGTAGCTTCGCTGGGCACCACACCGTTGACGCTGATGGCCTTCACGGTGTCCTTGACAGAGGACAGGGAGATATAGCCGATGGCGTTGGCATTCTCTGCTACTGCGGTAAGCACTGCGCCGTTGGAGGTCAGCTCCTGGCGGTACTTGCAGGCATCCTCGGTATCGGTGATGGACTCGAAGCCGTCGCGGGTGCCGGAGTTCTCTTCACGGCCGATCAGGACGATCTCGCTGTCATTGCCGCCTACATCCTTCCAGTTGGTGATCTCACCCTTGTAGATGCCGGCGATCTGTTCCAGTGTCAGGTTTGCAACTGTATTGCTGGGGTGGACAACGATTGCGATGCCGTCGATGGCAACCACAGTTTCCTTCAGACCCTCAGCCTTTTCGGAGTCCTTCAGGTAGCGAGAACTCAGACCAATGTCGCAGGTGCCGTCCTTCACGGCCTTGATGCCGGTACCGGAGCCGGTGGGGTTGTAAGTGAAGGTTGCGCCGGTGTTTTCCATGAAGGCCTCACCGAGGGCGCCAATCATCTTTTCCATGGAGGTAGAACCATCGGTTGCAACCTTTTTCGTTTCGTTGCTGCCGCAAGCGGCCAGGGTTGCTGCGATCATCACTACAGCCAAAATCATACAAACATACTTTTTCATAAAAACATCATCCTTTCTCGTTTTCATTTTTTAATTGACTTCAGGTTACATCCACATCATAACAATTCCGTGTAAAGTCCGAAACCAAGGTGATGTAAAATAGTTGTCAAGTTTCAAATATATTCTAGGGGCTAATGAAGCCTTCTATTTCCCCGATTGTCCCATTTGTAAATAGTTGGCTGCATACGAGGACCAAGTAGAAAATTATCAAATCCTCTTTCCGTTTTCGTCGACACTTTGTGCACATTTGTTTCTTGACAAGTGTTTTTCCCGGACATATAATGATGTAAACCGTTGAGGAAGAGTGAGTAGGCTTTCCAAGGTTTCTCCCAGAGAGCCGCAGGTGGTGAGATTGCGGCAGACACCGAAAAGCCGAATGGACTTCCAAGGGCAACCAGAAAAGGGCAACCTTAGTATGAGAGCCGGAGCTGGACGCTCCGTTATCAAACAGTCAGCGTATGTTGGTACGCGTTGAGTGGGCGCATTGTAATGGTGCGTCAAGCCGGGTGGCACCGCAGGGTTATTTTATCCTGTCCCAGCAAAGTATTTGCTTTGGGACAGGATTTTTTGTATTCCGGAGACAATTTCTCCTGTCCCACCAGAAAATGAAAGGAGAAAAACTATGTCAAACCCAACCATTCCCTACAAGATCTACCTGAACGAAACCGAGATGCCCAAGGCATGGTATAATCTCCGTGCCGACATGAAGGTGAAGCCTGCCCCGCTACTGAATCCTGGCACCCATGAGCCCATGAAAGCCGAAGAGCTTGCCGGTGTATTCTGTGAGGAACTAATTAAGCAAGAGCTGGATGATACCACTCCCTTTTTTGAGATTCCCGAACCGATCCGGAATTTCTATAAGATGTACCGTCCTTCCCCCTTGGTCCGCGCCTACTGTCTGGAAGAAAAGCTGCAGACCCCGGCGAAGATCTACTACAAATTTGAGGGCAACAATACCTCCGGCTCTCACAAACTGAATTCCGCTATTGCTCAGGCTTACTATGCCAAACAGCAGGGTCTCAAGGGCGTTACTACTGAAACCGGTGCCGGTCAGTGGGGCACAGCTCTTTCCATGGCCTGCTCCTACTTTGGTCTGGACTGCAAGGTCTATATGGTGAAGGTTTCCTATGAGCAGAAACCCTTCCGCCGAGAGGTCATGCGCACCTACGGTGCATCTGTAACGCCGTCTCCCTCTATGGATACTGCTGTTGGCCGTAAGATTCTTGCCGAGCATCCCGGTACCACCGGAAGCCTTGGCTGTGCTATCAGTGAAGCAGTGGAAGTCGCTACCTCCACACCGGGTTATCGTTATGTGCTGGGCAGTGTGCTAAATCAGGTGCTGCTGCATCAATCGGTCATCGGGCTGGAAACAAAAGCAGCTCTGGATAAGTACAATATTAAGCCCGATATCATCATTGGCTGCGCCGGCGGCGGGTCCAATCTCGGCGGTCTGATCGCACCCTTTATGGGTGAAAAACTCCGGGGTGAAGCCGATTACCGGATCATCGCCGTAGAGCCAGCATCCTGCCCCAGTTTAACCAGAGGCACCTATGCTTATGACTTCTGCGATACCGGCATGGTCTGCCCCCTGGCAAAGATGTACACCCTGGGCAGTGGCTTCATCCCTGCTCCCAACCACGCAGGCGGCCTGCGGTATCACGGCATGAGTTCTACACTTTCCGAACTTTACCATCAGGGCTTAATGGAAGCTGTGGCAGTACCTCAGACTTCCGTGTTCGAAGCTGCTGAAGCCTTTGCCCGGGTGGAGGGCATCCTGCCTGCTCCCGAGAGCAGCCACGCCATCAAAGTTGCCATCGATGAAGCCCTCAAGTGCAAGGAGACCGGCGAGGAAAAGACCATCGTCTTTGGTCTGACCGGTACCGGCTACTTCGATATGACTGCTTACGAAAAGTTCCACGATGGAAAAATGACCGACTATATCCCCACGGACGAGGATCTGCAGAATAGCCTTTCCAAACTTCCCGTTGTATAAGATCCACAATATTCCATGCGCTCCGGTTTCGGCCGGAGCGCTATTTTGTAAAAAATTTCTAAAACCGATTGACAAGTTAGGATTTAGGTGTTATGCTTTATTCGCCTACCCATTAGGTGAGTATTTAGAC
>CANBCW010000151.1 GCA_947367115.1 uncultured Clostridia bacterium
AAGCAATTAGCGCCTCCCCTATGCCGACTTCTTTGGTTACTTTCTTGTTCGGAGACAAGAAAGTAACACGTTCCTTCGCCAAACAACAATTGTGGTTATCGGCTTTAGTAAGCACGACACAAAATATAGTATCAGCGGGCAACAGCAATCAAAAGCCGATCAAAGATCGCACCGCCGAAGTGTCTGCGATTGAAGCGGTAACAAAACTCGCTAAGATACATTTGCAACCGCTTCGTGCTGGTTCCGTGATAGGTGCCGTTGATAAACGTCTTTGCGTTGCCGATCATGTGATGGAGCCATTTCAACAGCTCACCGTCCGGATCAAACACTTCACGCTCGTGGATATAGTCTTTCGCCAGTGGCTTTCGGTAGGCGTTGAAACCATCCGTCTGCACAATTGAACCGGGCGCAATACTTTGGCTAACGAAATCTGTAACCGCAGGTTTTTGAATATTCTTCGTCAACTTCATTTTTAGATAAACGGGATAACCCTTATCATTTTTGGAAACAGCAACAAATACACCCTGATTTCCGGCAGCACGCTCTGCGTTTCCCTTGATTTTAGCACCAAAATAAGAGTCATCGAACTCGACGATGCCGTCAAGAACGTAGCGGTCATCCCGCATCTCCATGGCTGCTCTGATCCGGCGAAGCATATTCCATGCGGTTTCGTAACACACTTCAATCTTGTCCATGAGGGTTAATGCGGAAATCCCCCGCTTGTCGCAGGCCACGAGATAGATCGCCCAAAACCACTTTTTCAGTGGCACATGGCTGCGGTGCATCACTGTATGAGCAGTCAGAGAGGTCTGACGGCGGCAATTGGTGCACTGGTATCTGCCATACCGACCGAGAACATAGCAGTGCCGGCAACCGCAGATGGGGCATACGAAGCCATTAGGCCACTTGATCTGATAGAGGTATTTGGCGCATGCTTCCTCGGTCGGGAAACGCTTAATGAACTGACTGAAACTCAACACTTTCTTTTTAGACATATCCGGCACCTTCCTTTGGTGCTATTGTATATGTCTTGCAGTCCAATAAAATGGACGATTACCCATATCTTGTGGTTTGCTTACTAAAGCCGATAACCACAACAACAATTTACCCTTCTTACTCCTGATTTCGTTTCTTCATCAGGTTACGCATCCGGACGGCGTGATCCAGTTCCCGCTTGCGGATGCGCAGGCTCTTGGGGGTGCATTCCAGCAGCTCGTCGTCCGCCAGGAACTCCAGGCACTGCTCCAGGCTGAACACTCTGGGGGTCACCAGACGGATTGCATCGTCAGAACCGGCGGCGCGCATATTGGTAAGCTGCTTGCGCTTGCAGACGTTGACGGTCATGTCTTCATTCCGGCTGCAGATGCCTACCACCATACCGGCGTAGACCGGGGTGCCGGGGCCGATGAACAGGGAGCCGCGTTCCTGAGCCGCGCCCAGACCGTAAGCCACGGCCTCGCCGCTTTCGTGGGCGATCAGGCTGCCCACCAGGCGGCGCTCGATCTCGCCCTTCATGGGGGCGTAGCTGTCCAGGACAGAGGACATGATGCCCTCGCCCTTGGTGTCGGTCAAAAATTCACTGCGGTAGCCAAACAGACCGCGGCTGGGAACCAGGAATTCCAGGCGGTAGCGGCTGCCCATGGGGGTCATGCCCAGCAGATCGCCCTTCCGGCGGCCCATTTTCTCGATGACCGCGCCCATGCACTCCTCGGGCACGTCGGCGACCATCCGCTCAATGGGCTCGCAGAGCTTGCCGTCGATCTCCTTGGTCAGCACGCGGGGGGTGGACACGCTGAATTCGTAGCCCTCCCGGCGCATGGTCTCCATCAGGATGGACAGATGCATTTCGCCGCGGCCTGCCACGTTGAAGGCATCGGTTCCCTGCTCGGTGACGTGAAGGGATACGTCCTTCAGCAGTTCCTTTTCCAGCCGATCCCGCAGGTTGCGGGAGGTGACGAACTTGCCCTCCTTACCGGCGAAGGGGGAATCGTTGACGGCGAAGGTCATTTCAATGGTGGGATCGGAGATCTTCACAAACGGCAGCGGCTCCACGCAGTCAGGCGCGCAGAGCGTCCGTCCAATGGTGATGTCCGCCATGCCGGAAAGCGCCACGATCTCGCCGGCAGAGGCCTCGGCGATGGGAGCCTTGCCCAGACCGTCGAAGGCGTACAGGGCTACGACCTTGCCCTTCTGCTTCATGTCGGGGTTATGGTAATCGGAGATGATGACTTCCTGATTGACCTTGATGGTGCCGCGCTCCACACGACCCACGGCAATACGGCCCACATATTCATTATAATCGATGGAGCTGACCAGAAGCTGCAGGGGGGCGGTTTCGTCACCCTGGGGAGCGGGGATATAGTTGACGATGGTCTCAAACAGGGGGGTCAGGTCGGTGCCCACCTCGTCGGGGCCGTAGGCCGCGGTGCCCTGACGGCCGGAGCAGAACACGGTGGGGCTGTTGAACTGCTCATCGGTGGCGTCCAGATCCAGCAGCAGCTCCAGAACCTCGTCCATGACTTCCTCAATGCGGGCATCGGGCTTGTCGATCTTGTTGACAGCCACGATGACCTTATGACCCAGCTCCAGAGCCTTCTGCAGCACGAAGCGGGTCTGGGGCATGGGACCCTCGGCGGCGTCCACCAGCAGGATAACGCCGTTGACCATTTTCAGGATGCGCTCCACCTCACCGCCGAAGTCGGCGTGGCCGGGCGTGTCGACAATGTTGATCTTGTAGTCCTTGTAATGAACGGAGGTGTTTTTCGCCAGAATGGTGA
>CANBCW010000152.1 GCA_947367115.1 uncultured Clostridia bacterium
ACCATGGCAACATATTCCTGAGGAACGGAAGAAGAACCGTGCAGAACGATGGGGAAGCCGGGCAGACGCTTGGTAACTTCCTCCAGAACATCGAAACGCAGAGCGGGAGGCACCAGGATGCCCTGCTCGTTGACGGTGCACTGCTCGGGAGTGAACTTGTAAGCGCCATGGGAGGTGCCGATGGCGATGGCCAGGGAGTCACAGCCGGTCTTGGTCACGAACTCCTCGACTTCCTCGGGACGGGTGTAGGAGGCAGCCTCAGCAGAGACATTGACTTCGTCCTCGATGCCGGCCAGGGAGCCCAGCTCAGCCTCAACGACAACACCGTGATCGTGCGCGTACTCAACGACCTTCTTGGTGATCTCGATGTTCTCGGCGAAGGGCTTGGAGGAAGCGTCGATCATGACGGAGGTGAAGCCACCGTCGATGCAGGACTTGCAGGTCTCGAAGCTGTCGCCGTGGTCCAGATGCAGAGCAATGGGGATCTCGGGGCACTCGATGACAGCGGCCTCAACCAGCTTCACCAGATAGGTGTGGTTGGCATAGGCACGGGCACCCTTGGAAACCTGCAGGATAACAGGAGCCTTCTCCTCCTTGCAGGCTTCGGTGATCGCCTGAACGATCTCCATGTTGTTGACGTTGAAAGCGCCGATGGCGTAACCGCCGTCGTAAGCCTTCTTAAACATCTCGGTAGTAGTTACAAGAGCCATTGGAATCAATCCTTTCTTAATTTCAGCGGCTTGGAGCCGCATTAATTCGGGTACATTATAGCACATTTTTTCCTTTTTTCAATATAAATATTTTGAAATGCAGCTTCCTGTGCAGACCGCTGTAGTTATGGGGTTCTTTGGGTAAAAAAATAAACAAAAGTCACTATTTACGTTTGACTGGAAATATCGTATAATATACGGTAGTTATCTACCTAAATCAACAAAAGGAGTCTTTTGATATGAAACTTTCCCCCCTTCAGATCGCAAGATACCAGTATAACCCCAAGCTCCCGGGTATGCTGAGAAACGGCATCTCTGAGATCTGCGTCAAGAACGGCGGCGCGACCGAGAGCGTTGCGGATCAGGAGAAGATCAAGGCGCTGTTCCCCAATACTTACGGCAAGAATGAGATCATCTTCCAGAAGGGCCAGAACACCAGCGAGGCCAAGAAGCAGGTCGTCGGTGTTATTCTCTCCGGCGGTCAGGCTCCCGGCGGACACAATGTGGTCTGCGGCCTGTACGATGCTCTGAAGGCTACCAACCCTGAGAATGTCCTCATCGGCTTCAAGGGCGGCCCCAGCGGTCTGCTGGACAACGATTTCATCGTTTTTGAGGACGACTACATCAACCAGTACCGCAACACCGGCGGCTTTGATATCATTGGCTCCGGCCGTACCAAGCTGGAGACCCAGGAGCAGTTCGCCGTGGTGGTGGACAACTGCAAGAAGCACGGTGTCAATGCTCTGGTCATCATCGGCGGCGACGACTCCAACACCAACGCCGCTGTCCTGGCCGAGTACTGCGCCGCGCATAACACCGGTATCCAGGTCATCGGCTGCCCCAAGACCATTGATGGCGACCTGAAGAACGAGGATATCGAGTGCTCCTTCGGCTTCGACACCGCCACTAAGACCTACTCCGAGATCATCGGCAACATCGAGCGTGATGCCAACTCCGCCAAGAAGTATTGGCATTTCGTCAAGGTCATGGGCCGTTCCGCCTCCCATGTGGCTCTGGAGTGCGCCCTGGAGACCCAGCCCAACATCTGCCTGATCGGTGAGGAAGTCGCCGCCAAGAAGATGTCCTTGGCTCAGGTCGCTGACCAGATTGCTGACTCCGTGGCTGCCCGCGCTGCAAAGGGCTGGAACTTCGGCGTTGCCATCATTCCCGAGGGTATCGTTGAGTTTGTCCCTGAGTTCTCCGTGCTGATCGCTGAGATCAACGAACTGCTGGCCGGCGAAAAGGCTGACAAGTTCAATGCTCTGCCCACCTGGGCTGATAAGTACGCCTTCATCGAAGCTGGTCTGACCAAGGAATCTATGGCTGTTTTTGCTATTCTGCCTGAGAACATTCAGCAGCAGCTGTTCCTGGAGCGTGATCCCCACGGCAACGTTCAGGTCTCTCTGATCGAGTCCGAGAAGCTGTTCTCCGCTCTGGTTAAGGACAACCTGGCAGCCCGCAAGGCGGCCGGCGCCTACAACGGCAAGTTCTCTGCCCTGCATCACTTCCTGGGCTATGAAGGCCGCTGCGCATTCCCCTCCAACTTCGATGCCGACTACTGCTACTCTCTGGGTTACAACGCCTTCATGCTGATTCAGTATGGCTACACCGGCTATCTGTCCAAGGTATCCAACCTGTCCAAGCCCGCTGAGGAGTGGGTGGCTGGCGGTATGCCCATCACCAAGATGATGAACATTGAGAGAAGACATGGTGCTGACAAGCCTGTTATCCGCAAGGCGCTGGTCGAGCTGGAGGGCGCGCCCTTCAAGTTCTTCGAGGCGAACAGAGCCCAGTGGGCGGTCGAAACCTGCTACACCTATCCCGGTGCCATTCAGTACTTTGGACCTGCTGAGGTCTGCGATCTGACCACCAGAACTCTGGCTCTGGAGAAGGCCTGATCGGTTTCCCAATCCTGATAGAAAAGAGCTGCCGAACCCGGCAGCTCTTTTTGCTGGTTGGGGGGTAAGATAAATTGTTGTTTGCGGGCAGTGCCGGCGGACGATTCGTGTTCGGCTGGTCAGGTATCGTTACGCCATTGGGTACCGCTCGGTATCGTTTTAT
>CANBCW010000153.1 GCA_947367115.1 uncultured Clostridia bacterium
GACCATTGGTGTCCGGCCCGGTGAAGAAGCGACCTGGCTTCTTTTTTATTAGCATACAGCAGAGAAAAATTTCCGCTCGATTCTTCCTGTGCTGCTTTATGCAATTGCGCTATACAAGTGTTTTTCCCAAAAACGCTTGTAATAGCATTGCTATCAATAACAAGGGAATTTTGCACGCCGAAGCCATCTATAACGATTGGTGCAACGACCTGTTTTCCATTCACGCTGAAGCTCAACAAAGTCACCACACTGGTAGTGCCTTTAGTTTGCGAAACAAAAACGGCCACAGGATCCTTGAGTTTATCTGGGAGCTGTTTCAGAAGAGTCTCGCCCAAATAGTGATCCGCATCCTTTGTCCCATTCAGTGCATAATCAACATGGGTCGTATTGATTGTCATCGGCAAAGAATTCAAGCCGATTGACCGATATATCTCTGGAGTGGGCCCAACAATAAGTGTATCTCTTTGAGGGATATTCCCGGATTTATAATCGTCCACTTGCTCCGCAAAGGATTTACTATAGTCGTATTCTACAGTTTTCGATTGATACCTCACACCTCCCCCAGCGGTGTTTTTTTCTGCCCCGGCAAAATTCTCCGAAGCATCCACCAGCGCATCGGCATACAGCGACTCCAGGATCACCAGCACATCCTCCATCTGGGCTACCATCTTACCTTCTTTGGAGTCCGGCTCCACGCCCCGGTAAGCATCGATCACGCTGCGGATCTTCTTCTCCAGATCCTTGAACCAATCACAGATCTTCTGCCACAGTGTCCTGTCCTGCTGCCGAAGCTCCACGATCCCCTGGCCTTCCGCGGTGAAGAGATGGGTGTCCGGTATCCCAGGATCTTTCTCGGCAGCGTATTGGCCCAGTCGGCCATGTAGACAATGTCCTCTGCTGAGTATCCGGTCATGCTGATGCTCTTGGGAATAAATCTGCGAAGCAGCTTGTTGTGGCACTCGTTGGTCCCCTTCTCCCAGGAAGAATAGGGGTGCGTGAAGTACACTTTGATGCCCTGCTGGGTCAGCTCCTGTAGTCTTGAGAATTCAGAGCCATTATCTCCGGTTACACTTTTGAAGACCGCAGCCGCCATGGTACCAAAATGGTCCATGACGCCTTGGATCGCCTTCTGGACCGCATCAGCAGTATGGTCATCCACCTTGATCCAGATGGAGTTGCGGGTCTTCCTCTCCGTCATCGTTACGGTACAAGGTTCATCCTCATATTTGCTGCCCAGGACTGTATCAACTTCCCAGTGACCAAATTCCTCTCGTAATTCCACACTTTCCGGACGTAATTCTATGCTATCACCGAGAATACGCTTGTTTTTACGGACTTTTTTCTCCTTGGTGTTGCGCTTCAGTTTTTCGGGCAGATCGATGTTTTTGATGCTGAGCAGACCATTGTCCACATAGTTGTACAGGGTTTTGGTGCAGACGATCTGTTCCCGGCAAAACGACCCGGATCTCAATGCCTTACCAACGCAAACATCCAAAGACCATCCCTCCGCAAACATCTCCTCCACATACTTGATGAAGGTGGATACTTCCAGACGCTTATATTGGCGACGACTATTGCGACGGTTCTCTTTGTATTGCTGTTCTCCCGCTTTTGCCTTATACCGGGCGACCTTGCCGTTGTACAGATACACTGTCCCTCTGGCGATCTCGTTCTTGATGGTATCGTAAGGTCTGTTCAGATGCTTGGCGATCCGGTAAATAGACCAGCCATCCTTTAACCGCACTTCAATTTCGTGACGTTCTTCCGCTAAAAGGTGTTGCCCTTTGTGATGTTCGGTGGTATAATTCTGAATGTCCATAGTGTTCGATCCTTTCGGTGTTTTTGTTGTGGTGACTTAATTCTACCACTGGATCGTCACTATGGATATTTTATTTTCACTATTGCAGGTTCATTTTACAATGCGCCATCGCATAAAAATATGGAGGAAAAGCAGAATCGCTTTTCCTCCGTTTTTTTAAATCGCAATTAACTGAATCAGCAGGCTTACCGCCACCAGGACTTCCGTCAAAATCAAAAATGTCAGGATACCGCCGGATGTAAAGAAGGCCCTTACCGCCCTGTTATCCACTTTATTGGCATGGACATAGGCCCAAATATCATGGCGCCGGACAATGGCAATGACCACCGTGGCAATGGTGCAGCCCATAATGAACAGCCCCATCAGTCCTGTAAAGATCTCCGTGCCCACAAGGGTGTCCAGCCGGGGAACCAAATCCGACAGCACAAGATTATTGAACATGTGCATCACCATGGCCCAGCCGATGGAATGCTCCGTCGCGGTGTAACCGAAGACCAGCCCCGCCAGGATGGCATAAGGGATCTGGACTACATTGCCATGGAAAACGCCAAAAAGCAGCGCTGAAAGAAGAATCGCGAAGCGCTTGCCATAGGGCAGAAGCGTCCGCAGTACCAGTCCGCGAAACAGCAGTTCTTCGGCGATTGGCGCCAAGAGGCACACATACAGGTACATGCTCAGGCCTGTGACACTGCCGGTAGCGCTTTCCAGATCGGCAATCGCTGATATGCCAAACTGATTCAGCAGCAGCTCCATCAGGGGATACAGCAGAGAAAAGGCCATCTGCGCCGTTACCAGGAAGCAAAGCTGACACATAAAATCCCCAAAGCCCATGGGTTCCCCCCGGGTCCAGATCTCTTTACGGCAGAAGTCTTTTCCCTTCCAGAACCAAAGAATGATCAGCCCCACCAGGATCGTCAGCAGGTATCCCCA
>CANBCW010000154.1 GCA_947367115.1 uncultured Clostridia bacterium
CCCAACGGTGGTAAAGTTTCATCCAGCGTTCGTAACGCATTTGCGGCGGGCCATGCCCGCAAACAACAATTTATCTTACTTATTCTCCATTGCTACGGCTACGTCCAGCGCCACCTTCATCATGGTGGTGAAAGCGGTCTGGCGCTCGGCGGCGGTGGTCTCCGTGCCTTTGAGAATGTGATCACTAATGGTGCAGATGCACAGACCCCGCTTGCCATAGCGGGCAGCGTTCATATATAGGGCGGCGGCTTCCATTTCCAGCGCCATAACGCCCATCTTCTGCTGGTTATACAGCGTGTCCAGACCGACAGGAACCTCGGCATGGTCGCCGTAGAACACGTCGGAGGAGTTCACATTGCCCACATGATACTTCGCACCGTTGGCTTCGCAAGCCTTGACGGCTTCGCTGAGCAGCGTGAAGTCCGCAATGGGGGCGAAGGTACCGGGGAAGTGGAATTGATGGGCAAAGTTGGAGTCGGTGCAGGCACCCTGAGCCAGCACGATATCGTACAGGTCGATATGCTCCTGAATGGAGCCTGCAGAGCCGACGCGGATGATGTTCTCCACGCCGAAGAAATTAAACAGCTCGTGAGAATAGATGCCGATGGCGGGCATGCCCATGCCGGAGGCCATGACGGACACCTTCACACCCTTATACCAGCCGGTGTAGCCGTGGACTCCGCGGACATTGTTCACAAGGACAGGGGTTTCAAGAAAATTCTCAGCGATAAACTTGGAGCGCAGGGGATCGCCGGGCATCAGAACGGTCTTGCCGAAGCCGATCTCGTTCTGGACATTGATATGGGGAGTGGTGGGGAAAGTGGACATAATGATTTCTCCTTTTGAATTACAAATTATTGATTGCTTTGAGGGTAATGCTTACAAATTGCGGTCAAGATTTTAAGAATTTCGACCAGATCATCATGTATGCTGATAAATTCGTTGTCCGTGATATACTTTGTTTCGTGCAGTAATTGAAGCCAATATTGCGTTTCATTTGCTTCTTTCAGTGCAATCTTCATCTTGGATACAAAATTCGCAGTGCTTTGCGCTCGCTGTGCCTCCGAAATATTAGCACCAATGCTGGTTCCGCTTTTATATACCTGTTTTGAGATGACATACTCTTGCTTATCAGTCAGATACTTGCTAAGATTTACGATTCTTACCGAAAACGCAAGCTTTTTCTCACGATAATATTGTCCTTCATGGAACCAGTCTCCGCAATTTGTAATTTATCATTTGTAATTATGAATTAGTATGTTCCGTCGTTTTCGAGACCCTTGGCGATCTTGACGATACGGCTGGTGCCCAGACGGTCAGCGCCCAGGGCAATGAATTTTTCCGCGTCCTCCAGGCTGGAGATGCCGCCTGCGGCCTTGATCTTCACATGGGGGGCAATGTGGGCGGCGAACAGCTCCACATCGGCAAAGGTAGCACCGGCCTTGGAGAAACCGGTGGAGGTCTTGATGTAGTCCGCACCGGAGTCGGATACGCACTTGCACAGGGCGATCTTTTCCTCGTCGGTGAGCAGGCAGGTTTCGATGATGACTTTCAGCAGCTTGCCTTTGCAGGCGGCCTTGATGGCGGCAATCTCGGCGGTGATGTCTGCCCACTTGCCTTCCTTGGCCCAGCCGATGTTGATGACCATGTCCACCTCGTCCGCACCGTTATCCACGGCATCGGAAGCCATGAAGCACTTGGCGGCGGTGGTAGCATAGCCATTGGGGAAGCCAATGACGGTGCAGATGGCAAGTTTGTCGCCCACATATTCCTTGGCCTGCTTGACAAAAGAAGCTGGGATGCACACCGAGGCGGTCTGATACTTCATGCCGTCGTCGCAGATGGCCTTGATCTCAGACCAAGTAGCGGTCTGAGCCAGCAGGGTGTGGTCGCACTTGGCGAGGATTTCTTTCAGTTCCATATTGCATTTCTCCTTATATTTCAGTTCTGCCCATGCAGGCGAATTTTCTTATGTTCCCGGATCCCCCGGATGTAGCAGCGGTGGCACATGGCGATATAGCTGTCGTTGCCGCCCAGCACCACCTGCGCGCCTTCCGTAACGATGTAGCCATCAGAAATACGGGCGTTGACGGTGGCCTTGGCACCGCAGTCGCACATGGTTTTGATCTCCTCAATACAGTCCGCCAGCTCCATGAGCCGCAGGCTGCCGGGGAAAAGCCGGGTCTGGAAATCGGTTCTCAGGCCGAAGCACATGACCGGTACGTCGTAATCATTCACGATCTGCCGCAGCTGGTCGATTTGCTGGGGGGTCAGGAACTGGCACTCGTCCACGATGACGGCATGGCAGTGTCCAGCCTGGGTTTCGCGGAAACGGTCGTAGATGTTACTCTGGGGCGGGGCGATTTCCACTTCCGCTTCCAGACCGATGCGGCTGCGCAGGATGTTCACACCGTCACGAGTGTCGGCACTGGGTTTCAGGAGCCAGACCTTCATGTCGTTTTCTTCGTAATTGTATTTGGTGATCAGCGCCTGAGCCGTTTTGCTGGAGCCCATGGCGCCGTATTTGAAATAAAGCTTTGCCATTGCACATCCTCCGTTCTGTATCGTCTCATTATAACCAAAAGCGAAGTGATATGCAAGAGGCATTTCTGGCGTTTTGTACAGAGGATAGGAAGATAAATTGTTGCTTAGTGTGGTAAATGTGTCGCCCCGATGGGGCGACAGCGCCCTATGGGCGCAATACCTTCCCCCGAGGGGAAGGTGG
>CANBCW010000155.1 GCA_947367115.1 uncultured Clostridia bacterium
CCAATGGCGTAACGATACCTGACCAGCCGAACACGAATCGTCCGCCGGCACTGCCGGCAAACAACAATTTATCTTTCCTTTGGCGGTGGTGGATTGACAAAATCATCTCCGGAGATTAGAATACAGATATTCTTACATTGAGGTGATTCCTATGGAACAGAAGCTTCGCACCGAAACACTGTGCATTCAGGCCGGCTACAGCCCCAAGAGCGGCGAACCCCGGCAGATTCCCATTTATCAGAGTACCACATTCAAATACGCCACCTCCGAAGATATGGGCAAACTCTTTGATCTGGAGGCTGAAGGCTATTTCTATTCTCGTCTTGCCAATCCCACCTGCGACGCGGTAGCCGCCAAGATCGCGGCTCTGGAGGGCGGCACAGCCGCTATGCTCACCAGCTCCGGTCAGGCCGCAACCTTCTACGCCGTGTTTAACATCGCCTCCTGCGGCGACCATATCGTGTCCAGCTCCGCCATTTACGGCGGCAGCTTCAACCTGTTCAACGTGACCATGCGACGCATGGGCATCGATTTCACCTTCGTCAGCCCCGACTGCACAGAGGAAGAGCTGAACGCCGCTTTTAAGCCCAATACCAAGGCCGTCTTTGGCGAAACCATCGCCAACCCCGCCCTGAACGTACTGGACATTGAGAAGTTCGCCAAGGCCGCCCACGCTCACGGTGTCCCCCTGATCGTGGACAACACCTTCGCCACTCCCATCAACTGCCGTCCCTTTGAATGGGGCGCGGATATCGTGACTCACTCCACCACCAAATACATGGACGGCCATGCCAGTGCAGTGGGCGGCTGCATCGTGGACAGCGGCAAATTCGACTGGACACAGCATGCCGACAAATTTCCAGGCCTGTGCACCCCCGACGAGAGCTACCACGGTGTTACCTATACTGAGCGGTTCGGTCTTGCGGGAGCTTACATCACCAAGTGCACCGCTCAGCTGATGCGTGATCTGGGTTCCGTTCAGTCTCCCCAGAGTGCCTACTATCTGAATCTGGGTCTGGAGAGCCTGCCCTTCCGCATGAAGCAGCACTGCTCCAACGCCCAGAAAATTGCCGAGTACCTGCAGAGTAATGAAAAAGTTGCCTGGGTCAAATACTGCGGTCTCAAGGGCGACCAGTATTACTACCTGGCGCAGAAATATCTGCCGGGCGGCTCCTGCGGTGTCATTTCCTTCGGCCTGAAGGGCGGCCGTTCCGCCGCGGAAACCTTTATGAAAAACATGCGTCTGGGTTCCATCGAGACCCATGTCGCGGACTCCCGCACCTGCTGCCTGCATCCCGCCTCTACCACCCACCGGCAGATGACCGACGCAGAGCTGGATGCCGCCGGTGTCGGTGCTGACCTGATCCGTCTGAGCTGCGGTCTGGAAAACGCCGAGGATCTGATCGCCGATCTGGCACAGGCCATCGAAAAAGTGTGATCTGAATACATAAGACCGGAGCCAATCGGCTCCGGTCGTTTTTTGTCGAATAGATAAATTGGTGTTTGGCGCACTAAGATACGGTGTCATTGCGAGGAGCGTGTTGCAGAGCGCAGCGAATTTCGAATTAAGCGATTGCCAGTGGCAATCGCACAATATAAACAAGCGACGTGGCAATCCCCTACGGCGATGCGCAAATGTTACGATTACCACCAAAAATGCCGGAAGAACCGGGGGATTGCCACGCCAGTGTGCGCACTGGCTCGCAATGACATACTTCTTTTTTAGCTCGCCAATAATCTCGCAAACACCAATTTATCTCCCTATCTCGGTTCACTCTTGTAGGGCGGGTCGGCAGGGTAGATACCCTGCAGCTTCTGCATGGTACGCGATACTGCGTCCCGCGAATTCTTCCAATCAGCAGAGGCATTGCGGTAATCAAATTTCTCAATGAACCAGTCCAGATCTCCCTTGACCCGAGCCATATTTTCCCGCATGAGCCGGAATACCGTGGTGTAGAACCATTCCCGCTGGTCGTTTGGCACCTTATCTTTGGCTACCTCCATGAGCCGCAGGAAATGGCGCATACAGAATCCTTTCGTCCCCTCCACCCGGCTGCGAAATTCCTCATCCTTGGTCAGCGCGAAGAAGGTGCTGTAATAGCGCTCCATGTTATACTCGATCTTGTTGCAGATATAGCAGGAGCTTTGCTTTTCTCTGACCCACCTGACAAGGCTGCTTTCCTCCTGATCGTTTTTCTTGGCAAATAGGCTGCGCTTGCCGGGGAGCTGAAAATTGTCCATTTCCCGGGTCATTTCCTCAAACATGCTGACGAAATAGGTTTGCATAATCAATGCGCTGCCCAGAGAATTGCCGAAATCATACATTTTCTTGAAATGCGCGCCGCAAAATCCCTCTTTATCCGTCGCCAGCCGGACTTCCGGCTCCATGTAGCTGGCTCCCGGCCCCAGTGTATACTTGATGATCCGCTGCTCCACTTCCCGCTCCAGATGGCAGAATGGGCATTCATCCCCAGACTGGAACGCTTCGTTCACCGGGATGGTGTAGATCTTTTCCTGCATGACACATCACTCCTTATGTGTTAGTTTACCATGGTTTTGAATGGATTGCAATGCACAGATAAATTGTTGTTTGCCGGCAGTGCCGGCGGACGATTCGTGTTCGGCTGGTCAGGTATCGTTACGCCATTGGGT
>CANBCW010000156.1 GCA_947367115.1 uncultured Clostridia bacterium
TTATATTGTGCGATTGCCACTGGCAATCGCTTGATTCAAAATTCGCTGCGCTCTGCAACACGCTCCTCGCAATGACAGCGTATCTTAGTGCGCTAAACAACAATTTATCGATCTGTCCCATTACAAACGAATACGACAAAAACCGCTCCCCGACATTCGTCGGGGAGCGGTTGATTTAGCAGTGAATTACTTACCGGCGTTGGCGACCTGAGCAGCAACCTCAGCGGCGAAGTCATCGACCTTCTTCTCGATGCCCTCACCCTTGATGTAGTGAACAGCGTCAACGAAGGTGACCTTGCCGCCCAGCTTCTTGGCAGCGTCGGCGATGTAACCAGCGACATCGCCCTTATACAGATCGGAGCGGACGAACTCCTGCTGCAGCAGGCAGATCTCCTTGTAGAAGGCAGCCATCTTACCGGCAGCGATCTTCTCCTTGACCTGAGCGGGCTTGGAAGCCATCTTGGGGTCGTTGTCCATCAGAGCGACCTGAACAGCCAGCTCCTTGTCGATCTCAGCCTGGGGAACCTGAGCCTTGTCCCAGTACTTAGCGTTCATAGCGGCGATCTGCATGGCCACGTTCTTGCCGATCTCGGTGACATCAATGTCGCCCTCGACAGCCAGGTTGACCAGAACGCCGTGGGAGCCGCCGGCGTGGACGTAAGCCACGTTGGTGTTCTCAGCGTAACGCACGAAGCGGCGGATCTGCATATTCTCGCCGATGGACATGACCTTCTCCTGCATGATCTCGGTGACGGTCAGGTTGGTGCCGGGGTAGGTGCAAGCCTTCAGAGCGTCCACATCAGCGGGATTCTGCTCGGCGACGACCTGAGCCAGATTCTTGACCAGATCCAGGAAAGCATCGGTCTTAGCGGCAAAGTCGGTCTCGGAGTTGACCTCGATGACAACACCGATACCATTGATCACGGTGGCGTAAGCAACGCCCTCAGCGGCGATGCGGTCAGCCTTCTTAGCGGCCTTGGCCAGACCCTTCTCACGGAGCCAGTCTACAGCCTTATCCATATCACCGTCGGTAGCCTGAAGAGCCTTCTTGCAGTCCATCATGCCGACGTTGGTCATTTCACGGAGCTTCTTAACGTCCTGTGCGGTAAAAGCCATTGTTATTTCCTCCTATTGTAGTGTGTATCGAAAATTACTCAGCAGCGGCCTCGACCTGAGCCTCGGCATCCTCACCCTGACGGCCCTCAATGGCAGCGTTAGCCATGGTGGCAGCGATCAGACGGATGGCGCGGATGGCATCATCGTTGCCGGGGATCACGTAATCGATCTCATCGGGGTCACAGTTGGTGTCAACGATGGCCACAACAGGGATGTTCAGCTTCTTGGCCTCAGCGATGGCGTTGCGCTCCTTGCGGGGGTCAACGATGAACATAGCGGCGGGGATCTTCTTCATTTCCTTAACACCGCCCAGGTACTTCTCCAGCTTGGCGATCTCGCCCTGGTGCTTGATAACTTCCTTCTTGGGCAGCATAGCGAAGGTGCCGTCCTCTTCCATCTTTCTCAGCTGAGCCAGACGGTCAATACGGGAACGCATGGTCTTGAAGTTGGTCAGCATACCACCCAGCCAACGAGAGTTGACGTAGTAACCGCCGCAGCGGGCAGCCTCTTCCTTGATAGCGTCCTGAGCCTGCTTCTTGGTGCCGACGAACAGAACGTTGCCACCGTTAGCGGAGGTCTCACGAACGAAGTTGTAGGCCTCCTCCAGCTTCTTAACGGTCTTCTGCAGGTCGATGATGTAGATACCGTTACGCTCGGTGTAGATGTAGGGAGCCATTTTGGGGTTCCAGCGGCGGGTCTGGTGACCGAAGTGAACACCGGCCTCCAGCAGTTGCTTCATAGATACGACAGCCATTTTGAAATTCTCCTTTTTGTTAGTTCCTCCACCCCGATCATCTCGCACTGCCCGCCCTTTCGGACACGAGGGGGTGCGATCACCGGGTGTGTGGTGTGATAAATGTCATGGCTTTTGACCATGCCGAACCATTATAGCGGAAGTGTTCCCATTTTGCAAGTAGTTTTTCCGAAAAAATTGAGAAATATTCCAGAAAAAACGAATTATGTGGGGTGGCTACTAAAATGCCCACCCGGATTTGCTTCTTGGGACTCGGCAGTCGCATGGTTTGATGTCCACCAGCACGATATCCGGCCCGATTCTGCGGATACAGTTCCATGGAATTACGAAATCATCCTTCCGCCCGAACAGCCCCAGAAAGCGGCAGGGGCCCGGCACAATGATCGCCACAACACACCCCTCCGGCACTTCGACCCGGACATCCGAAACAAACCCCAGCCGCTGACCGTCATTGACGCAAATAACCTCTTTGCACCGAAGCTCCGTGAATTTTACACAACTCATACCCCATACCCCTCCTGCGTCTGTTTGGTCAAGTCTATGCACCGAAAGTCAGGAGTATGATGGAAAGATAAATTGTTGTTTAGCGGGCATGGCCCGCCGCAAATGCGTTACGAACGCTGGATGAAACGTTACCACCGTTGGGGGT
>CANBCW010000157.1 GCA_947367115.1 uncultured Clostridia bacterium
AGGGCGTCTTTGGCGCGCGGGAGCGCGACATTCAGCGCCTCTTAAGTCGGCTTCTTTTCGTCCTTTTCTTGCCGAAACAAGAAAAGGACTTTACTCTACGAAACAACAATTTAACCATCCATAGGCGGCAAAAAATCCCCAGCGGCTCAGCCGCCGGGGAAGCGTGGCGTGCGTTATTTCTTTCCAAGCTCTTGGCTGCGGATATAAGCATTATTCACGCAGTCCATTACCGCGCCCCGGAAGCCGTGCGCTTCCAGCGTCCGAACACCGACAATGGTGCTGCCGCCGGGGGAGCAGACCGCATCCTTCAGTACGCCGGGATGTTCTCCGCTGTCAAGCACCATTTCCGCAGCGCCAGCCATGGTGGCGGCGGCGTAATACTGAGCCTTGACGCGAGGCAGGCCGCAGGCAACACCCGCGTCTGCCATAGCCTCAATGAACATATACATGAATGCGGGGCCGCAGCCGGTAACGGCAGTGGCTGCGTCCATGAGCCTTTCGTCCAGCTGGTCAAAGGTGCCTGCCTGCGACATGTCATTGAGAAAATCCAGCAGGGCGCGTTCGTCCACAAGATCATTGGTACAGTATGTAATCATGCCTTTGCCTACCGCGGCCGGGGTGTTGGGCATGATCCGGATCACCGGCAGTTCGGTTCCGGCATATGCTTCGATCTGACTGATGCTCACGCCGGCAGCCATGGAAATCAGCAGCGGCTTGTTGGCCTTCAGCACAGGCCGAAGCTGCGCAAGCGCGGTTTCTACGATGTGGGGCTTCACTGCCAGGAATACCCGCTCGCACCGGGCGGCCTGCTCGTTGGAGCCGTACTCGCAGCCCATGTCCGCAGCCAATTCCTTTGCCATGCTGGAAGGATCCGCGATGATCACATCTCTTGTGGTTTTTGTCAGGGCTCGGGCCAGCGCGCCGCCCATGTTCCCGCAGCCGATAAATCCGTATTTCATAATGTGCCTCCTTGGAGTTCTTTTCGCTATTATACACCCAATATTTCACAAAATAAAGGGGGGAAATCAACAAAAATCCGGCCATGAAAGACAAATATCTCTGACAAAAGAATATATTTTGTATTTCAGCACAAAAAGGGGTTGCCTTTTTTGGGCAAATGGTATATAATCGGCCTACTAGACGTGAACGCCTGGAGCGGACGAATGATTTTACACGGCTGACACAGCTAAAAAGTTCGCACGAATCATCAATGAAAGAAGAGGATCCCCCATGTATAACGTACATTACCTGAACCCGATTTCTCCCAAGGGTACTGCCTTGTGGACAGAAGATTATCAGAAAGCTGACAGCATGGCATCGGCCGAGGCGGTTATGGTTCGCAGTGCGCAGATGCACGAGATGGAGCTGCCGGCGAACCTGCTGGCTGTGGCGCGTGCCGGTGCCGGCGTGAATAATATTCCTCTGGATCGCTGTGCGGAGCAGGGCATCGTTGTATTTAATACCCCAGGTGCCAACGCCAATGGTGTCGTGGAAATGGCTATGTGCGGCATGCTGCTGGGCTGCCGTGATGTGATCGGCGGCATCAACTGGGTTCAGTCCATTAAGGACGAGGGCGATGTGGCGAAGAAGGTCGAAAAGGGCAAGTCCAAGTTTGCCGGCCACGAGATCAAGGGCAAAAAGCTGGGTGTTATCGGTCTGGGTGCCATTGGCGGCCCTCTGGCTAACAACGCCATCAAGCTGGGCATGGAGGTCTACGGCTGCGACCCCTTCATTTCCATTGATGCTGCCTGGCATCTGGACAGCAATATCGTCCGTGTCAAGACCCGGGAAGAGATCTTCTCTCAGTGTGATATCATTTCTGTACATACCCCCCTGCTGGATGATACCCGGAAGATGATCAACGCCGAAACCATCGCCATGATGAAAGACGGTGTCATCGTTCTGAACTTTGCCCGGGATGCGCTGGTGGATGACGAGGCTATGGAGGCTGCGCTGAAGTCCGGCAAGGTCAAGCGCTATGTTACGGACTTCCCGAACGACAAGACTGCCGGTATGGAAGGCGTTATCGCCATTCCCCACCTGGGTGCATCCACCGAGGAATCTGAAGATAACTGCGCCAAGATGGCTGTTAAACAGGTCATGAATTATCTGGAAAATGGCAATATCGTCAATTCCGTCAATTTCCCCTCCTGCGATATGGGCATCTGCACCAAGGCGGCTCGTGTGACCATCCTGCACCGGAATATCCCCAACCTGCTGAGCCGGTTCACCACCGCTGTGGCGGCGGAAAATATCAACATTTCCGATATGCTGAACCGAAGCAAGGGCGAGTATGCCTATACCATGCTGGATATTGACGATCAGGTGTCTGATGCCGCTGTGGAGCATTTGAAGCAGATCGACGGCGTTCTGCGGGTTCGCGTCATACGGTAAAGACAATATCGGAGCAGGCTGCCGCGGCAGCCTGCTTTTTCGTTCGATAAATTGTTGTTTGCCGGCAGTGCCGGCGGACGATTCGTGTTCGGCTGGTCAGGTATCGTTACGCCATTGGGTA